>CAJOCV010000113.1:0-6076 GCA_905233785.1 uncultured Oscillospiraceae bacterium | reverse complement strand
TAAAACGGGTGGCAGCAGCAGATGCGGCGCAGCGCCATCCAGCCGCCCCGGAGGGCGCCGTATTTCTCGATGGCCTGGATCGCATAGCGTGAGCAGCTTGGCATAAAGCGGCAGCAGGGCTGCCGGTGGGGGGAGATGTGTCTCTGATAAAAGCGGATCGCGGCGATGAGAAGCTTTTTCACGCTTCCTCCTCCCGCATGAGGCTCAGCTTCCGGCAGGCCTGAAGAAAGGCCTTCTCCATCTGCCGGTACTCCGCCTCGACACAGCGCGCGCGGGCGACCACCACGATGTCCCACCCGGTTTTGAGCCGGGGAGCATTGAGGCGATAAATCTCCCGCAGACGGCGGCGCACCCGGTTCCGCACCACGGCGTGCCCAAGCTTTACGGACACCGTGTAGCCCAGGCGGTTCACGCCTTCCCGGTTGCGGCGGCAATAGAGCACCAGATAGGGGTTCACCGCGCTCTTGCCCTTGGCGTACAGCCGGCGAAAGTCACTGTTCTTTTTTAACGTATAGCGAACTTTCAAACACAAACACCATAAGGCCGGATTGCTCCGGCCTAATTTTCATATATACCTTTTTTCCTGCTCACGGGGTGCCTGGGATCAGTAGCTGAGCTTGGCTCTGCCCTTGGCTCTGCGGCGGGCGAGGACCTTGCGGCCGTTGGCGGTCTTCATTCTCTTGCGGAAGCCGTGCTCTTTCTTGCGCTGGAGCTTCTTGGGCTGGTAGGTACGAAGCATTCTCTTGCACTCCTTTCGTGATGATACTCAACATCGCCCCGGCAAGCCGGAACGAAGTAGTTGACAAAAACCACTCGGCACACGGTGGTGCCGAGTGGTAATTATAGCGTATGGGCAGGGGATTTGTCAACAAAAAGTTGCGCTTTACCGCGCCAGATCCTCTCCGCGCAGATATTTGCCCAGCGGCTTGTAGAGCAGCGCGAAAACGAGCACGCAGATCAGGATATTCGGCAGCATGTAGGCGAGGTTATAGAGGAAGGAGTAAAACCAGGGGCTTTTCATCGTCATGCCGAAGAAGCTCTCGGGCATATACGCGCCCCAGAGCGTCGCGCCGACGACGAAGTGCACCAGGAAGCGGGCGAAGCCGCCGATCAGCGCGCCGAGGAAGACGCCGCCCTTTTTGCCGCGCGCCAGACCCGCAAGCCCCAGCGCGCCGTAGGCGAGCAGGTAGTCGCCGACGATGGACTGCCAGCCGATGGAAAAGCCGCCGTCAAACATAAACTGCAGAATGCCCAGCACAAAGGCGGCAAGCAGACCGTTTGCCAGTCCCCAGCGGACGGCGTAGAGCAGGACGGGGAGCATGGCAAGCGTGATGCTGCCGCCCCAGGGCATGCGCCAGAGCTTGAGGTAGCTCAAAACCTGGGCGGCCGCCACCAGAACGGCGCCCTCAGTCAGTGCGCGGAGTGTGAAGTTTTTTTTCATGTGAGATTCCTCCCTTTCTGTTTTTGGGAGCAGAAACGCAAAAGGCAGGCACACGAAAACGTGAACCTGCCAAAATTGCATCGGTGCTTCCTACGCCGGCATTACCCGGATCAGGTTCCTGGGTTTCAAGGCTCCGTTACCTTGTCTCAGCCGGGAATACCCAGCTCCCCCATATTGACTTGACGCGCATATTGTAGTCTTTCGCAAGAAAAATGTCAAGACTGTTCCCAGCTTTCAAAGCGAAGAGGCGTATCCGGAGGGATGCGATAGAAGGCCCGAAAATAGTCTGTGTAGGCGCTCTCCGGCGAGAGCGGATCCGGCTTCCAGAGCAGCTCCTGCAGCGCCTCGGGATAGGCGGGCAGCAGCAGCGTTTCCCCCGGATGCTCTCGCGCCGCGCGTATCAGCGCGTCGCGCTGCCGCGAGAGGCGGCCGATGGCGGCAAAGGGAAGCAGCACGTGCAGCAGCGCGGCGCAGAGCAGCACGCCGGCGACGAGCGAGGCCGGCCGCCGCCGCGCGCCGGGAAGCGTCAGCCACAGCCGACTCAGAACCAACAGCACAAAGGGGGCGAGCATCACGTCCGTCGTGAGGAAGCATCGGGGGTCGGCATTGGTGATCGCCGCCATCGGCAGCATCAAGGCCGGGCGCGAGAGCCAGCAGAAGAGCGCAAAGCACAGCGTCTTCGCCTCGGTCCGCCAGAGCAGTACGATTTCCAGTACAACGACGAGGCCGATTACAAGCCCCATCAGGGCGGAGAGGGCGTTAGACCACCAGGAGCTGGCAAGCCGCAGTCGCCCAAACTCACCGAAGAAGCAGACGAACAGCACATAGAGCGCCAGCGCCGCGTTGAGCGCGGCAAGCGGCCATCCGCCCCGGCGTCCGCTCTGCAGCAGCAGCGCCGCAAGACCCAGCAGCGCCGCGCAGACGGGGACGGTGCTTGCCGCCCAGAGACTGGGCGGGAAGAGGATCAGAAAGCGCTTGAGCAAGGAGAAGGCGATGGAAAGCGGTCCATCCGACAGCGAAAAGGTGAGCTGCCGGTAGCCGCCCACCGCGGAACCGGTGTGCAGCAGCGTCGCGTAGATGCCGCTGGAGAACATCAGCGCCGTGCCGGACGCAAGCCCCAGCAGCAGCGCCCAGTCGCCGCCGGTGACGCGAAGCCGCCGCAGCGCCTTGACGGCAAGACAGGCGAGCATCAGCAGCAGAGCGTAGACCGCGATATTTTCCAGAAACAGCTGCAGGCTCAGGCCGAAAAGAAACCGCGCGGGCAGGCGCCAGCCCTTTGGGCGCTCCCGACGCAGGAACGCGTCGGCCAGCAGCAGGTGAAAGACGTTCACCAGCGGAGCGGAGACGGCAAAGTTGGAAAAGCCCGCGATCCAGCCGTAGGTCTCCTGCCAGATCAGGCGGATCGTGCATAGCTGCAGCAGATTGGCCGCCGCGAGCAGCAGCGGCGCGAGCCGCTGCCGCTCCCCCTCGCAAAAACGCAGGACGAGGCAGAGCGAGGAGAGAGGGATGCCGGTCATCACGAGCGCGATCACGAGATTTTTCAGCAGCGCTGAGCGCGTGACCAGCACCTCCACCAGATTTCCGGCGTAGCGGCTGTTCACGTCGGCAGTCAGCAGATGCCGCATCCCCGCCGCAAGCCCCCACTCCCAGTCGTCATGCGTGTAGGGCAGCTGACAGGCGTACCAGAGATAAAACAGAAAGCTCAGCCCCAGAACGACCCGAAAGGCCGTGCCCGGCCGCTGCTTCCGTAAAACAGAGCCGCTCATTTTTGCAGCATGGCCGCCTTGTCGATGATGAACTGCCGGAGCCAGTCCCCGGCCTCTTCGTTCTGGAGGGCGAAATCAATGATGGATTCCAGGTAGCCCTTGAGGTTGCCGGTGTCGTACCGGCGCCCCTCAAAGTCCACGCCCACCATGCGCTCGTGGCGCACCAGCTCCTTCATGCCGTCGGTAAGCTGGATTTCGTTGTTGCGGCCGGGGGCGGTATGCTCCAGAATGTCGAAGATCGCGGGGGTCAGCACATAGCGGCCCAAGATCGCGTAGTCGGAGAGCTTTTCGTCCAGGGTCGGCTTCTCGTTCATATCGCTGATGCGGAAGACGCGCTCGCCGCGCGGCTCCTCAAGCTTGACGGAGGAGTACTTGACAATCAGCTCGTCCGGAACCCGGTGGATCGCGACAGCGCTGCACTCATTGGCCTCGGCCGCCTCGACAAGCTGCTTGAGCACCGGCTTCCGCCCGAGCATGATGTCGTCGCCCAGCAGGATGCCGAAGGGCTCGTCCCCGACAAAGCTCTTGGCTCTCCACACGGCGTGACCCAGCCCCTTGGTCTCCTTCTGCCGCAGGAAGAACACGTCCGCCATGTCCGCCACGTGGCGGATGGTGTCGGCCTCCTTGGTTTTGCCGTCCAGCCGCAGGCGAGCCTCCAGATCGGGGGCGTAATCAAAGTAGTCCTCGATGGGGTTCTTTCCGCGGTTGGTAATGATCAGGATCTGCTCCACACCGGCGGAGACGGCCTCCTCCACAATGTACTGGATGACGGGCTTATCCACCAGCGGCAGCATCTCTTTGGGGATGCTTTTGGTGTTGGGCAGCAGGCGGGAGCCAAGCCCTGCCGCGGGGATGATCGCTTTACGAACTTTCATGGAAAAACACTCCTTCTATTTATATATGCGCAAACGACAACACAGTGTCGGCGAGGCGGGCTATGCCCTGTCGCCCGGAGCGGGCTCCTTGCTGTGGGCTTCCCGCTTCCGCAAAGAATATTCGCAGCCGCAGTAGAGCTGCCGGTAGAGACCGTACTGCTCGGCAAGCTGGGTCGAGCGCATCTCACGCCCCTGCTTCTTGAAGTCAGAGGGCAGCCACCGCACGCCCGCGGCAGCGCCGATCTCTTCCCCCAGGGCGTTGATGCGTTTTTCGTCCTTGTGGCGGGAGAGCGTCAGCGTGGTGCAGAAGTAATCAAATCCGTGGCGCTTCGCAAGCCCCGCGCACTCTGTAAGCCGCAGGCGGAAGCATTCGGTGCAGCGCCTGCCGCCCTCCGGCTCCCGCTCCAGACCCTTGACGATCGCGCTGAACTCCTCGTGCCGCCAGGGTTCGGCCAAAAGCGCCACCTTCTCCGCAAGCCCCATCTTTTCAAGCAGCTCCCGCTGCGTTGCATAGCGGCGGTCAAACTCCGCCTCGGGGTAGAGGTTGGGGTTATACCACAGCAGCGTCACGGAAAAATACCGCGTCAGATATTCCAGCACAGCGCTTGAGCAGGGGCCGCAGCAGCTGTGCAGCAGCACACGGGGCTTTTGCTCCCCCTGCCGCTCAATGATGCGATCCAGTTCTTTTTGAAAATTTCGATTATTCATGACTTCATGATACCACAAAATTACAGAAAAAGCTACAAATACTTAAAGGAACCTGCAAATAAAAAGAGGGATATGTTTCTTGACGGAGGAGAAAAGCTGCGATAAGATAAAGAAAACGCCATGAGGGGGACTATGCTGTGGATAACCGCACCAGCAAGCAGAACTACTACCTGGACATTGCCGACTCCGTTCTGGAGCGCTCCACCTGCCTGCGCCGCAAATACGGCGCAATCATCGTACGCAACGACGAAATCATCTCCACCGGCTACAACGGCGCGCCGCGCGGCCGCCGCAACTGCACCGATCTCGGCTTCTGCAACCGGGAGAACCTGCACATTCCCTCCGGCGAGCGCTACGAGCTCTGCCGCAGTGTGCACGCCGAGGCCAACGCCATCATCTCCGCCCCTCGACGCGACATGATCGGCGCCACCATCTACCTCGTCGGGCGCGACGCGAAAACCAACGCCCTCCTGCCCGACGCCATGAGCTGCTCCATGTGCAAGCGGCAGATCATCAACGCGGGCATTGAGAAGATCGTCATCCGCGTGGACGAGCGCCTCTACCGCACCATCCCCGTCAGCGACTGGATCGAGAACGACGACAGCATCGTATGGATTGGGGAGTAGCGCCGATCCGTGATCGGCGCTACTAATACTAAAAAAGGAGATGTGAAAAACCACATCTCCTTTTTTAAGCAGGAAGCTTGAATTACTTGAGCTCGACGGTGGCACCGGCAGCCTCGAGCTGAGCCTTGACAGCCTCGGCGTCTTCCTTGGAAACGCCTTCCTTGATCTTGGCGGGAACGCCTTCGACCAGCTTCTTGGCATCGGCCAGACCCAGGCCGGTGATGCCGCGGACTTCCTTGATGAAAAGCTGGTCATCACAACGTCAAACTCGGTCTGCTCTTCAACAGGAGCAGCGGCGGCGCCGGCAGCGGGACCGGCAGCGACGGCGGCGGCGGAGACACCGAAGGTATCCTCCAGAGCGTGAACGAGCTCGGACAGCTCGAGAACGGACAGACCCTTGATCTCTTCGATCATGGCAGTGATCTTTTCAGACATGGTAATTTCCTCCATTAAAATTTGTTGGCGCCGGATTATTCGGCGGCTTCTGCCTCGGCGGACTCCAGGGAGCCGCCCTTCTGCTCGAGGATCTGACCCAGGCAGACGGCCAGACCGGTGATGGGAGCGATCATGGTTCCCAGAACCTTGGCGTACAGAGCGTCCTTGCTCGGAAGCTCTGCCATCTCCGCGATCTCAGACTCATTCAGGACCTTACCCTCCATG
>CAJOCV010000112.1 GCA_905233785.1 uncultured Oscillospiraceae bacterium | reverse complement strand
TCGGTGTGCTCGCTCAAGGGCATCTGCGACGAGGTGGAAGGCATGAAGGAGCTGCACTTCGGCGTCGGCGACAAGGGACATGGACACTAAATCAAAAGACCTCCGGGGATCAAGCTTCCCGGAGGTCTTCTGATTCAGTGAAAAGTGAAAAGTGAATAGTTAAGGTGTCGCTTCGCGACGGATTGAAATAGAAAGCCTGATTGATCTGGCTCCCCCTTTTGGGGGAGCTGTCGCCGCCGTTCACGGCGGTGACGGAAGGGGCGTCCCCCTATCGGCCTTCGGCCACTTCCCCCTAAGGGGGAAGCACTAACAACAATTACAATCCGTCCCCGAAGGGGACACTTCAATTATTCAACTGTCATTCTTCAGTCGCTTCCCAAACGAAAGCTTCTAAACAAGCCTAAGTAAGCATATGCTTTCCACGGGGGTGAGCCTATGCCGCATGAGGAGACGCAGCGCGCGCCGGCGCGCTGGCACAGCCTGAGCCTGGAGGGCAGGGAAAAACTGAGTTCGACGAGGGGCTGGTGGTGCTGCGCACCGGGCAGGGAGAACTGACCGTGCGCGGTCGGGAGCTGCACATTGAGCGCATCGACCTCGACAGCGGGATGCTGGAGCTGCACGGTCATGTGCAGGAGCTGAGTTATGACGAGCCGACGGAGGGACGCACGCTGTGGAACAGGCTTTTCGGCTGACGCTGGCGCCCATTCTCGGCGCGGGGCTGGGGCTGGTGTACGATCTGCTGCGTCCGCTGCGCCGCCGGATGGGAAGAGCCGCGCCGCTCGCGGACGTACTGTTTGCGCTTTTGGGCGGCGCGGCGGCCTTCCTCTTCGCCTGCGCAGCGCCGGACGCGCGGCTCGGAACCTGGGAGCTTGCGGCCATGCTGTCCGGCTTTCTGGTCTGGGAATGGCTCGAGGGGAGGCTTCGCCGTCGCCTTTTGCGGCCGGAATCATGGGGTTGTACAAAAAAAGATTTGTTACAGGCAAAATTTCGGCAAAATGGGACTTCCAAAAATTGATAAAATGCTTTATATTAACATTTATGGGGGTTGACCATGACACCTGTGAGATTATTCCTGCGCGCGTCAGTGCTGGCGCTGCTGTTGTATTCGCTGCTCTCACTGTCCGGGGAGTATCGGCTGCTGTGCCGAGCCGAGGACATGGCGGCTTCACTGGCAGCGGCGAATGAGGCGCTTGCGGCGGAGCGGCTTGCGCTCATAAAGCGGCTGCAGGAGCCGCTGGAGGAGCGTGAGCTGCGACGCCTCGCGTGGGAGCGGCTGGGTCTGGTTGCGCCTGGGGAGAAAGTATTTGTTTTTACAAACGCCGCAGAAGAAGCAGACAGAGAGGAAACGGTATGGGACTGGAAATTGGAAGCATTGTGGAAGGACGGGTGACAGGGATCGCCAAGTTCGGCGCTTTTGTAGCCCTGCCCGAAGGAAAAAGCGGTCTGGTGCATATTTCTGAGGTGGCAAACACCTTTGTCAGCGACGTGCACGACCATGTACAAGTAGGTCAGACGGTGAAGGTGCGTGTGCTGAACGTCAGCGACGACGGGAAAATCAACCTCTCCCTCAAACGGGCGGAGGAGAACCCGACTTCCCAACCGAGGCAGGAGGCGCGACGCCCCGTGCTGCAGCATATCGTGCCGGCGGAGCGTATGGCGGTAAGCGGGTCGAGCGGCAACCAGGATTTTGAGGATCGCCTCAAGAAATTCATGCAGGACTCGGATAGCCGTATCGCGGACAATCGTCTCTACGCCGACCATCGCTCCCGCAGCCGGAGAAGATAGGGGCTGTTGCAAAATAGGCGCATAGCCCACTCACCACCGCAGGGGAGGGGCTCATTGTCTTGAGAAAATGTTCGGCGAATTCGCAGATTGTACGAATTCGCCGAACATTTCTTTGCTATACGAGCTCTGGTTCGCCGGGAGGGACACAAGGCTCTCCCCTACGATACAACCAGGGTTTTCGCACTTGTTTCGCATTTTGCAACGCGCCCTACACAGGCGCGTATTCGCAGCTGCTGATGAGCGTGCCGTCGTTTCGGTATTTGAGATAGGACAGATGCCCGGAGCCGGTGACGACCACAAGGTAGAAGACACCCTCCTGCTCGCGGTTAAAGAAGCGGTTTTCCCCTTGCGCGGCATAAAGGTCGATGCTGTATTCTCCTCCCGCGTCTGTCAGACGCAGGGTGGCGCCGCCGTCCTGCAGGAGGACGCGGGCTTGAAACTCCATACAGGTGTCGCCCCGACCTACCGTCAGCGGGATCACGGTGGTGTCGCCCAGATAGAGCTCCCAACTGCTGCAGAAGGGCAGGTACAGCGCGAGATCGGCAAGCCACCGCTCACGGTCTTCAAACGCGCCGTCGTAGGCGCTCAGCCACTCATACGCTCCGGCAAGATCGCCATTTTCGCAGAGCGTGAAGAATTCCCGCGTGTAGTCGGTGGCGGCGTCGATCGCCGCGAGCAGCTCGGCGCTGTTCTTGTAGCCCTCCACGCCGCCCAGCAGCGCTTTGACAGCCTCATCCAGCGGCACAAGCCCGCTGCCCGGCACATCCTCCAGCCGCAGATCCACCGGATCCTCGCCGCAGCTTGCAAGCAGATCCGGAATACATTGGGTTCCCAGCGTCAGCGCGGTGTTCTTAGGGAGGGAGAAGCGGCTTTGCACAGCGCTGTCCATGCTCAAAGAAGCGTAGATTCCGCGAATGTTATAGGTCTGGATGAACTTCACCAGGGATGCGGCCTTGCGGTAGGCGGGCTCCTTCGCCTCCTCCTCCGCGCCGAGGGCGAGATAGGCCTCCCGTGCCTCACTGAGCTTCCCGCTCTCCAGCAGCGTCTCCGCGCGGTCGAGCGCGGCCTGGTATAGCGCCGCCCGGCTTGCCGCGAGCCCCTCGGCGCAGCTCTGCGCAAGCTTCGCGCTGTCCTTATAATCGCCCAAGGCCTCAAATTCCTGCTGCGCCGCTTCATAGAGCAGCGTCGCCGCGCTCGTCTCTTCGTTGAGGTCGGCGCGGGTATGACCGATGCTCTGGAGGGCGGAGGCGTCGTCGAGAGCGGCACGGCGCATCAGCTCGCTTGCGCGCAGGTAATCCATGCCCACGCCCGCCATTTCCCGGCTGTCGCGGTAATCGCCCAGGGAGGCGAAGGTCGCCCGCGCCGACTCAAATTCCCCGAGTCCCACAAGCCGCTGCGCCCCGTCGTAGAGGCTCCGGCGCTCCAGCTCCCTGGGGACGGCGGTCAGCAGGCCGAGCATCAGGATCAGGATCGGCAGCACAATGCCCGCCCCGATCAGCAGCCGTTTCAGCGCGGCGCGCTTTTCCGTTCTGGCCGCCCGCTCGCGCAGCGGCTCCTTGAGCCTGCGTTCGGCGGTCTCGGCGCGGAGAGTGTCGGCGTTGACCTTCTCCATTGCCGCGCGGATGCGGTGGCAGCGGCGGCAGGCGCTCTCATCGCTGAGGTTCACCGCGGCGCAGGTGCACAGCCAAAGATCGCCCAGCGACATCAGCGCATAACGGCAATCCCGCCCGTAGCGGATGCGAAACTGCTCGGCAAGCTCAGGGTCTCCATAGTGCTCCTCCAGCGTCTGCTGAGCCGGGACAGACTCCCAGCTTCGGCTGCAGAGCCAGGGCGCCGCCTCCACAAAATCCACCCGTGTCACGCGCACGGTAAAGGACGCGGCCTCCTCCAGCGGCAGAAGGATCGCCTCCTTCTCGCCGATGCGCCCGTCCCGCCCAAGATTACAGCGGTAGCGGTAGGGGAGCGCAAGCCCCGCCCTTCGCCCTTGCCCGTCCAGCGGCTGGATCGCGACCGTCACGCTTTTGACGCGCTCACGGCAAAGCACGGAGAGCCTCAGACGGCAGTAGAGCAGCTCCTGCGCGCGCAGCAGCTCGCCGCCCGTGATCCAGACCGGCGCGCCGGGCACATAGAGCCGTGTCGGCAGCGCATATACAATCCTGGCATTTTTCGGGATGGCCATTTGGAAACACCTCTTCCTCCCTTGCGGTGTTATGTCACCTTAATATAACATTCTCCGCCAAAGATTGCAAGGACAAAGGCTTGAACCTTTCCCGCTTTGATGGTACAATAGCGTAAACATAGGGGGAGGTTACAGACTATGCTTGGAATTGGCAGCGACCACGGCGGCTACGCGCTCAAGCAGGCGATCAAAAAACACCTGGAGGCGCGGGGCGTTGCGTATCGAGACTACGGCACTTACAGCGAGGCGAGCTGCGACTATCCCGATTACGGGCGGGCGGTGGCTCTGGCGGTGGCGAACGGCGAGTGCGACCGGGGCATTCTGATCTGCGGTACCGGCATTGGCATCTCCATCGCGGCCAACAAGGTGCCCGGCGTCCGCGCCGCGCTGTGCGGAGACTGTTTTTCCGCCGAGGCCACACGCGCCCATAACGACGCGAACATCCTTGCCCTCGGCGCACGCGTGGTCGGCGAGGGGCTTGCACTCAAAATCGTGGACACCTTTTTGGACACAGCGTTTTCCAATGACGAGCGCCATATCCGGCGCATTCAGAAAATCGAGGGATAGAGCTTGGCGAGAAATCTGGAATTTTACAAGGGCAGCCGGAAGAAGCGCAACTATGCCCTGATCCCCTTTGTGACGGCGCTGACGCTGCTGGTGCTGGCGGTGGTGCTGTTTTACACGGTGCAGAAGTACGCCGTCATCAGCAAGGACGGCGTGGAGGTCGTGCTGCCCGGCATGGAGCGGGACGAGAGCACGCATCTCGACAGCCAGGGACATGAGGTGAAGAGCTTTGCCGCGGTGGAGACCGAGCTGGTGTTCGACACGCCGGACTACTCCCATGTGGAGGCGGTCGCCGGGCGCGGAACCACCCCCGTGCGCGCCATTTACATCCCCTCGGAGGAGCTGACCTACGAAAACCTGATGGAGAAGGCGGAGCGCCTTTCCAGCGGCAACGCCCTTTTGCTGGAGATGAAGCCGCGCAGCGGCGCGCTGAACTGGGCCTCCAAGGCTGAGGCGGCGTTGAGCTACGGGCTCTACTACCAGACTACCGCGACGGAGAACGTGGCGGCCTGGGTGACGGAGCTCAAGAGCATGGAGGAAAAGGACATTTGGCTCGTCGCGCAGGTGAGCTGCTGTGTGGATGCGATGCTGGCCTCTCGCGCGACGACCTTCGCCCTGCGCACGGACTACGGCGCGGACTATATCGACGAGACCGGCACCTGGATCGACCCCTATAACCCCGAGCTGCGGCGCTACATCGTGGAGCTGTGCAAGGAGCTGTACGATATGGGCTTTGACGAGGTGGTGCTGGCGGACGTGATGCACCCGGTGCCCGAGACGAAGAAGGGGCAGGCGCCGATGAAGTTTACCTATTCCTCCGAAATGTCCACCACGCCGACGCCGGTCAACGCGGTTTGCGGCTTCGCGCTGTATGTGGCAAACGAGCTCAAGGAGCGGCCGGAGGGACGGCGCCTGTCCATCTACGTCAACAGCGCCCGCGCTCTGGTGGGCGAGGATGAGGGCAACGGGCAGAACGCGACGCTGTTTTTCAAGGTGTTTGACCGGGTCTACTACAATACGGATATGTATACGTTCACTTACAACCTTGAGGATATTGTATACGCCGGCGGCGTCACCATCGGCGATCCCGCCGCCCGCTTCGTCCCGGTAGTCATCAACTACCTGCCCAAGCACGATTCGTGGATCTATATCGAGAATCTGGACGCCCTGAATCAGTGACCAGTGGCCAGTGGTCAGTGGTCAGTGGCCAGTGGTCAGTGGTCAGTAGTATGAATTTTAAAAAAGTGAGGGGATTCGCATAAAAATGGCGAAAACCCTCACTTTTTCTATACTGGCCACGAAGAACTGACCACTGGCCGCTGTTAGCCCCAGAGAGCCGTGAGCATGGGGACGATTTGCTTTTTGCGGGACATGACGCCGGGGAGAAAGACCCGGTGATCGCTCGGCTCGACGCCGAAGGCCTGCCGGATGGTGTCGTCGCTGCCCACATACAGGAGGTACGAGCCCTCCTTGAGCACGTCGGTAATCATCAGGATGATCAGATGGTAGCCCTTGAGGTTCTGCTCCTTTCCCATGACGGCGAGAAATTCTGCCTGCCGCTGGAGCACATGCTCCGCATCCACGCTGGTGATCTGGCTGACGCCGACGCTTTGGCCGGAGATGTGGAACTGCTTGTAATCGGTTTTGAACAGCTCCTCGGCGCTCCTGCCCTCGGACACAACGGAGGAAAACAGCTCCTTGCCCAGTTCGTCCAGCGAAATCTTTGCAAAGCGTGCCAGACGCTCGGCCATGGCAATGTCCCGCTTGGTGCAGGTGGGAGACTTGAACATGACCGTGTCGGAAAGGATGGCGCCTGCCATCAGCCCCGCGATTTTGGGAGGCGGTACGATGCCGTTTTCCTGGTACATGGCGGTGATGATGGTGTTGGTGCTGCCTACAGGCTCGTTGCGCACGCGGATGGGCTGCCCGGTCTGAATATCGGCGAGGCGGTGGTGGTCGATGATCTCCAGGATCTCCACCTGCTCCAGCCCGGGGACGGATTGGGCGGCCTCGTTGTGATCCACGAGCACCACCTGCTTGCGCTGGGGCTTGAGGAGGTGGAAGCGGGAGATGGTGCCAACCACCTGCTCGTTTTCATCGAGCACCGGGTAGCTGCGAAAGCGGCTCTTGAGCATGATTTCCTGCGCGTCGTCCAGATAATCGCTCAGATGGAAGGCGAGGATCTCCCCGTGCTTGCCGATGCGGGCTACGGGCAGCGCCTGGTAGATCAGACGGGAGACGCGCCTGGCGGTGAGCGGGGTGGAGATGATGACGGTGCTCTCGCAGCTTGCCCATTCGGGCCGAACCTCCGCGCGGCAGAGGATCACGCAGTTGACGCGGCTGTCAATGGCCTGCTGTACGATCTCGGGCTGATCGCCGCAGATGAGGATGCTGTCGGAGTTTGTGAGCGCCTGATCCTGATAGTAGAGCGGCAGCGCGATATACACCTCGCCGGAGACGCTGTCCCGGGTCACGCGGTATTCGTTTACCAGCGAACCCTCCAGCACGCTCAGAAGATTGAACACCGGTACGTCATCCACGCGGTTCTGGTTGAGCGTGTGCATATCAAAGGTGGCGATGTCCCCGGCGGAGAGCATACCAAAGAGGTGCCCGTCCTCGTCCACAATGGGTACAACGTTGATGGTGCCGCTGCTCATGGTTTTCCAGGCCAGGTTGATGGTGACGGAGCTGTTGAGCGCGGGGGTGGGGTCGTAGTTTAAGTCGCGTATCTGGGTGCGCATGTTTTTGACGAGCGGGGGCGCTTCCATCTGAAAATGATCCAGCAGGCGCTGCGTTTCGTCGTTGATGGCACCGATGCGCACGGCCTTGTACTCCCGATCGCCCAGAGCGTTGCGCAGCTGGGCGTAGGCCATGGAGGCGACGATGGAATCGGTATCCGGGTTCCGGTGTCCGGTAACGTAAATATCGTTCATAGTCCTCTCCTCTATCCCGTATTTTTGATTCTGTTCCATGCGGAGAGCGTGGAGTAGCTGTCCGGAAATCATTATAAAGCCTTCCCGGTGAGTTTGCAAGCACCGGAAAATGTGGTAAAATAATTCGTATCTATTCAGTCTACCCGGAGTACGGGGGGAGTTCAGAGGGGGAACGCCTCTGATTTTTCGCCTCGCAAGGCGAAAAACAAATGGGAATCCGTT
>CAJOCV010000111.1:5274-11129 GCA_905233785.1 uncultured Oscillospiraceae bacterium | reverse complement strand
GCCCTTCGCCCTTGCGGTCGCAAACGTGTCACCCTTTGTAGGGGCGACTCTTGCGATCGCCCGCGTGTCACCCTTTGTAGGGGCGACCCTTGCGGTCGCCCGCGTGTCACCCTTTGTAGGGGCGACCCTTGCGGTCGCCCGCGTGTCACCCTTTGTAGGGGCGCCCTTGCGGTCGCAAACGTGTCACCCTTTGTAGGGGCGACTCTTGCGATCGCCCGCGTGTCACCCTTTGTAGGGGCGACTCTTGCGATCGCCCGCGTGTCACCCTTTGTAGGAGCGCCCTTGCGGTCGCCCGCGTCGCCCCTTGTAGGGGCGACCCTTGCGGTCGCCCGCGTGTCACCCCTTGTAGGGGCGACCCTTGCGGTCGCCCGCGTGTGATCCATTATACCACAGGGGCGTGAATTAGACAGGTATTTTTTAGGCGAGTGTTACCAGCATCACAGCCCTGTTGGCGCTCTATAAGCGTCCTCGCACATCTTTGAACATGATGGAGAGACGATATGTTTATCGATCATTTTGTTAACTTCCGGAAGAAAAAACGATTGTTTTCTGCTTGACGCTGTGATAGAATATTACTGCTACACAAATCTAATATGAGATACCTATATCTGGGTGGGTTTTTACCTTTCGGTAAAAACGCATCCTCTTTCCCCATCCTTTTATAGGTATCGGAGATTTGTGTAGCGACAAATGAGGCTCTGCGTTTTTCGTGCGTAGTCTCATTTGGGGCTACGCACTTTTATTTTCCCGAAAAATGCGTGGTGAAAGACAAAAAATGAAAGAGAGGTATTGGGAGAATGAAAAAGGTTGTGGCAATGATACTGGCGCTGTCTATGGTGTTTGCTCTGTGTGGATGTGCGAGTAATGATTACAAGCGAGCCGTAAGTTTATTTGAAGAAGAAAAATATGAGAAAGCAAAGGAAATATTCGAAAAGCTTGGCGATTATGAAGAAAGCAAAGACTACTATACAAAATGCGATACAAAAATAAAAACGATGGAAGCAAACGCCCTCTTTGAAGAAGGCAATTATGAAATAGCGAGACAAATCTACGATTCCCTAGGAAACACCTCTGGAGTTCAAAAATGTGACAAAGAGCTTTATCTGCAAAAAAGGATAGACAACGCAACCGAATTTGCTGGTAAACTCTTAGCGGCATGTGCAAAAGGCTTTGCAAATCCGACAGCAATTGTTGTTACGGGAGCATGGTATTATAACTACCGCGACGAATGGAATGCAAGCTCATTTAGCAAAGGTGAGACAGTTGAAGATTGGAAATATGCGGACTTTACTTATCAACTTACGGGAACGAACAGTTTGGGCATTTCTCAAAGTGTCTATTACGGAGTAAACGGTATTAAGATGGATGATGAAAACATTTCACTTGTTAGTCAACTGTTTTGGATGAACAATTTACTTGGTTATTCTAGAATGAGCGAATTAGAATTCGGGGAAGGGACAATAAAGGCAATGCAAAATGGCATTGCTCTTGATGCGGATACAGTCCAAATGCTTTTCCTTAAGAACTACAAATGATGAAACGGCAGGGCGCACCCCACTCCCTGCCCTTTTCATCCCTCCAACAGCGCAATATACTTATACGCCGCAGAAAGCATGAAAAATATAGCAAAAACCGGAAAGCTGACGCTTTCCGGTTTTGCAATTTGTATGATTTCCGCAGGCTTACTTGCCCATGTTCATCTGGGCGGCGACTTCGGCGGCGAAGTCTTCCTGCTTCTTCTCGATGCCCTCACCCTTGATGAAGTGGATGGCGTCAACGAACTTGACGGAGCCGCCCAGCTTCTTGGCAGCGTCGGCGATGTAGCCTTCGACGGAGCCGGTGAACAGGTCGGAGCGGACGAAGTCCTGCTGCAGCAGGCAGTTTTCCTTGTAGAAGGCGTTGATCTTGCCGGCGGCGATCTTCTCCTTGATCGCCTGGGGCTTGGCAGCCATCTTCGGGTCGTTGTCCATCAGGGCGACCTGAACCTCGAGCTCGTGGTCAACGTCAGCCTGGGGAACCAGGGACTTGTCCCAGTACTTGGGGTTCATGGCGGCAATCTGCATGGCGACGTTCTTGCCGATCTCGGTGGCGTCAATGCCGCCCTCGACAGCGAGGTTGACCAGCACGGCGCGCGCGCCGCCGGCATGGACGTATGCCACGTTGGTGGGCTCGGCAAAGCGGGCGAAGCGGCGGATCTGGAGATTCTCGCCGATGCTCATGACCTTCTCGGGCAGGATCTCGGCCACGGTCAGCTCGCTTCCGGGGTACTTGCAGGCCTTGAGCGCCTCGACGTCAGCGGGGTTCTCCTGCAGCACGACCTTGCAGATGTCCTTCACAAACTGGACAAAGGCCTCGCTCTTGGCGCAGAAGTCGGTCTCGCAGTTGACCTCGACGATAGCGGCGGCGCCGCAGCCGGCGCAAACCTGGGCGTAAGCCATACCCTCGGCGGCCACGCGGCCGGCCTTCTTGGCGGCCTTGGCCAGACCCTTTTCACGCAGCCAGTCAACAGCCTTCTCCATATCGCCGTCGCAGGCCTGGAGCGCCTTCTTGCAGTCCATCATGCCGACGTTGGTCATCTCACGCAGCGTCTTAACATCCTGAGCGGTAAAAGCCATAGTATATTCCTCCTGTTGTATATCAAATAAAGCTGAAAGCAGGGGCGCGGGTTGGGCGCCCCTGGTCTTGTACAAAATTACTCCTCGACAGGCGCCTCGGCAGTCTCCTCAACCTCACCGTCAGCGCCCTGACGGCCTTCCTGCACGGCGTTGGCCATCGTGGCGGCAATCAGGCGAATGGCGCGGATGGCGTCATCGTTGGCGGGGATGACGTAATCGACCTCATCGGGGTCGCAGTTGGTGTCAACGATGGCGACGATGGGGATGTGCAGCTTGCGAGCCTCGGCAATGGCGTTGTGCTCCTTGCGGGGGTCAACAACGAACATGGCGCTGGGCAGCTTCTTCATGTCCTTCACGCCGCCGAGATACTTCTCGAGCTTCTCCATCTCGCCCAGGTGCTTCATGACTTCCTTCTTGGGCAGCATGTCGAAGGTGCCGTCCTCCTGCATCTTCTTGAGCTGAGCCAGGCGGTCAACACGGGTGCGCATGGTCTTGAAGTTGGTGAGCATGCCGCCGAGCCAGCGGGCGTTCACATAGTACATGCCGACGCGGGAGGCTTCCTCGCGCACAGCGTCGGTCGCCTGCTTCTTGGTGCCGACGAACAGGATGGTGCCGTTGTTGGCGGCCAGATCGCGCACGAAGTTGTAGGACTCCTCCAGCTTCTTGACGGTCTTCTGCAGGTCGATGATGTAGATGCCGTTACGCTCGCAGTAGATGTACTCGGCCATCTTGGGGTTCCAGCGGCGGGTCTGGTGACCGAAGTGGACACCGGCCTCGAGCAGCTGCTTCATGGATACGACAGACATTTGATTTCCTCCAAAATATTTGTTCTATTCCTCCGGGACGCCTCCACCCTTCTTCCAAGCCCGAGGGCCACATGGGGAAAGTCCGCGCCCGTGCGAAATGCCTTGATATTATACAAAGCTTTCCCAAGAATTGCAAGAGTTTTCCGAAACTTTTTGAAACTTTTTTGTGTCAGCCTCCGGCTTCCCGCTCTTACAGTTCCCTTTTTTCGTAGATGCGGATCGACAGCAGCCAGGAGAGGGCGAAGAGCAGCACCGCCAACAGCGGCAGCAGCCACAGGGCGGGCGGGGCGGCGTCAGCGGGCGCGTTCGAGAGCGCGTTTGCGCCGATGAGCCCCAGCGCCACGATGACGCCAATGAAGACATAGTAGACAAAGCGCCCCTTCTCCACGCCCCAGCGCAGCGTGACCGGGATCATCACCGCCGGGGCGAGCAAGCCCACGCCCGGCAGCAGGCAGGCAAGCTCCTTGAGCTTCTCCGCATTCCCCTTCGGCAGCAGCACCGCAGCCTGCAGACCGAGGGTAAGCAGATAGAGCACGAGAAAGCAGAAGGCCGTCATCAGACAGCGCTCGTTCACCTGCATCCGGCGGGAGACCGGCATTGCGTCGCACATACGGTTCCAGCCGTCCCGCTCCTCATAGGAGATGAGCGTCACGGGCAGGATGCCCGCGAAAAGCACCGGGTAAACGACGAAGAAAAAGTTGTCGTCGCTTGCAAACAGGCTCATGCCGAGAAAGACCGCGCTCATGAGCAGCAGCATCCTGCCGTATTCCCAGATCATGTAAAAATCCTTGCGTATCAGTCCCTTCACTGCTGTCCCTCCTTCACCATCAGAACAAACAAGTCCTCAATGCTCACCGGCTCCACCGTAACGCCCGCCGGTACCGCCTCCCGCCGCACGATGGCGGAGACCCCGTAAGGCGACTCGCGGTGGCCGATGACCGACGCGCGGTCAAGGGCGGCAAATTCGCTCCTCGACAGCTGCACGAGCGCGCAGCGCTCCCGCAGCGCGTCCTTCTCCTCGTATAAAAGCAGCCGCCCCTTGTGCAGAAAGGCCACATAGTCGCAGATCTTCTCCAGATCGGATACGATGTGCGAGGAGATGAGCACCGCGTGATCCTCCTGCCGCGTAAAGTCCGAGAAGAGCTCCACCACCTCGTCCCGCACCACGGGGTCGAGACCGGAGGTCGGCTCATCGAGAATCAGCAGCTTCGCGCGGTGGCTCAGAGCCACGGCGATGGCAAGCTTCCGCTTCATGCCGAGCGACAGGTCTTTGTACGCCTTGTCCTCCGGCAGGGAGAGCTTTTTGAGCGTCGCCTCATAGGCCTCTGGATCCCAGTTCTTGTAAACCCCCGCCATGACCTTTCCCAGCTTGCGCGCGCTCAGGCAGGCGGGAAAGCCCCCCTCGTCCAGCACCACGCCGATCTCCTCCCGCACGGGGGCGAAGTCCCGGCTGTTGTCACGCCCGAGGACGCGGATGCTGCCCGCGTCGGGGCGCAGCATGCCCAGGACGGCCTTGATCGTGGTGGATTTGCCCGCGCCGTTCTCCCCGATCAGCCCGAGGATGCAGCCCTGGGGCAGCGTTAAGTCCAGCTTCAGATCAAAGCCCGGATAGCGCTTTTCCAGTCCGTGGATTTCAATCGCGTTCATATCTGATCCTCCAAGGTATCATAGAGTTCCATCAATTCCGCTTTGCTCAGGCCGCAGCGCCGCGCAAGCTCCCTCACCGAGAGCAGATGCCCCTCCAGCTCGCGCAGCCATTCCTCCCGCAAAAGCTGTTCGTTTCGCGCGGCGATGAAGCTCCCCTTGCCGGGGAGCGTGTAGATGTAGCCCGCGCTCTCCAGCTCCTCGTAGGCGCGCTTCGTGGTAATGACGCTGATGCGCAGATCCTTCGCGAGATTGCGGATGGAGGGCAGCGCCGCGCCCTCCGCCAGTTCCCCGGAGAAGATTTGCCGCCGGATCTGCTCAAAAATCTGCTCATAGATCGGCGCGCCGCTTCGGTTGTCAATCAGGATCGTCATCTGTGTTCTCCGTTTATACTGTGTATAGTTAATATATACACCAAAGGCATCCATATGTCAAGGCTTTTTCATTTGCAGGGACAACAGTGAATAGAGAAGAGTGAATCATGAATCGTTGTGGTGTCGCTTCGCGTCGATTATCATTTGTCCCCGAAGGGGACACCATATCTTTTCACTATTCTCTATTCGCTATTCACTGACCACTGGCCACTTCGTCCTCACACAACCTGGAACAGGTAAAACTTGAGATAATCCGTCTCCGGGACGTTCCAGAGGATCGGGTGGTCGGGCGCCTGCTGCCGCGCCTCGATCTGCCGCAGCTCCACGCCCGCGTCCCGCGCCGCCTCGCGCAGCATCTTGCGAAAGAGGCCGTCCTCCATGAAATGGCTGCAGGAGGCCGTGGCGAAGTAGCCGCC
>CAJOCV010000111.1:0-5204 GCA_905233785.1 uncultured Oscillospiraceae bacterium | reverse complement strand
GCCGGCGGGTCAAGGATGATGAAGTCATAGGGCGCTTTGCCCTGCTTTTCCAGCGCGGGCAGCAGGTCGAACACATCCGCGGCCAGAAAGTCCATGCGCTCTGCAAGTCCGTTGCGCGCGGCGTTGCGCCTTGCCATTTCGATGGCGCTCTCAGACACGTCTACCGCTGTGACATGCTCCGCCCCGCCCTTCGCCGCGTTGAGGGCGAAGGAGCCGGTGTGCGTAAAGCAGTCGAGCACCCGGCGGCCCTTGGCAAGCTTTGCCACCGCGAGACGGTTATATTTCTGATCGAGGAAGAAGCCGGTCTTTTGACCGTTCTCTACGTCCACGGCATAGTATATCCCGTTCTCACAAATCTCCGTCAGAGGGCTCTCCGGCGCGGGCAGTCCGGGCAGCGCAAACCAGCCCTTCCCCTGTTCCATGCCCTCGAGGGCGCGAATGGCGACGTCGTTTCGCTCGTACAGGCCGCGAATTTCCTGCCCGTCCTCGCGCAGCAGCTCCACCAGCGTGGGAAACAGCGCGGGTTTTATCTTTTCCATCCCCACCGAGAGGGTCTGCGTCACCAGCAGATCGTGGAACTTATCCACCGTGAGTCCCGGGAAGCCGTCGGCCTCACCGAAGATCACGCGGCAGCAGTCGAGCTCGTCCCCCATGACCGTCTTGCGGTAGTCCCAGGCGTAGCGCAGGCGGCGGCGCCAGAAGGCCTCGTCAAAGCGGTCATTGGCGTTGCGGGAGAGCAGGCGGACGCGGATCTTGCTCTTTTCGCTGAAAAAGCCCGTGCCGAGATAGCGCCCCTTCTCGCTCACCGCGTCCACCAGCGCGCCGTTCTCGCAGGGCTCGCAGCCGCGCACGTCGCTCTCATAGACCCAGGGGTGCCCCTCGCCCACCCAGCGGGCGCCCTTTTCGGAGACGGTGATTTTCGGAAAGGCTCGTTCTGCTTTCATATCGTATACCTCGCAAAATGATATAGGTTTATTCTATTGTTCAGGTGCCTCCGGAGGCTTCGGAACACCGGGAGCTAAACCCATAAAAATTGTAACGATTCCGTCCCGTTCCGGGATTAAATCGTTAGAGGAGATGCACCCCGCTGAACTCCCCCAAAGCCACGCAAGACGGAATCGTTACTAAAAATTTTATCATGGTACATCGCGAAAAGCAACGATTCCTTGCATTTCTCCGCGAAACGTGCTATCGTGGAAGACAGCAAATGAAGGAGAAACCGCTATGACCATCAACGAAAACACCAAGCTGACTGACATTCTCGCCGCCTATCCCTGGCTGCTCGACGAGCTGGGGCGTACCGAGCCCAGAGCAAAGCCCTTTCTTGCCATGATGAACACGCCCCTTGCCAAGATGACGCTCAAGAAGGCCACGGTAGCCGACGCCGCCAAGTACCTCAAGCGCCCTGCGAGCAGGCTTCTGGAGAAGCTGGACGGCGTGATTCGCGCTTACGAGAGCAAGCACTGATGGACAGATACCAGCTCCGACAGTATATGGACGCAAGCCCCGACGCAAAGCTCAAGGATCTCGTGATGAAGCTTTTGTACGACGAGATCCTGAGCCTGCGCATCGCGCCGGGCAGCAGGCTGAACGTAAACCAGATCGCCTCCTCCCTGGGTATCTCCCGCACGCCGGTGGCCGAGGCGGTGAGCGCGCTTGCCGAGAGCGGCTTTGTGGTGAGCCGCCCGGGACAGCCGGGCAGCTTCGTGCTGGAGCTGAGCCTGACGGACATGATCGACCTCTATCGCGTGCGCGACGCGGTGGAGAGCGCCGCCGCCGCGCTCTGCGCCTATCGGGCGGACGACCATGTGGTGCAGGAGCTGAGCATGCTGGCCGAGGCCTTCAAGGAGAGTGTGGAGAACCGGGACATCCGCGGCATGAAGGACACGGATATGCCCTTTCACCGGCTCATTATCAACTCCTGCGGCAACCCCTATGTCGTGCAGAGCTATGAGCAGATTTTACCCCGGCTCACCATGTACCAGAGCTCCATGCTGGAGTTCATCGTCCGGCAGGAGGACAAGGCAAACCCCTGGATGGCAAGCGTCAAGTATAACCACATCTCGGTGGTCTCCGCCATTCGGATGCGCATGCCGGAGCTTGCCCGCCAGAGCATGACAGACCATGTGGGCGCAAGCCTCAATTTCACCAGCCTCGCCGGGGACGGCGGCGACCCCTTCCGCGCCTTCAAGCGCTGAGACCGCGGCAGCAGGAACAGGAAAAAGCGCAGCGCTTTGGTCCTTTCGGCTCAATCGCGGGGCCGGGCAAAGAGAAAGAACCTTACAGCAGAAAACTTTGCCTTCACCGAAGGCGAAATTGAGGATGTGTCTATGATTGTATCAAAAGCCCGCGGCGTTCCGGCGGTCGGCGACCGCGCCGCGTTCACCGATGAGAAGGTCCGATTGGATGTGGGGGGCGCTGATGCGCAGCCGGGAGGATCAAAAGAAGCCCCCGCCGGAGAAGCGACCCCGGCGCTTGGGGATAACGGTACGGCAAGGGATATGCCGCTGATTTCCATTCTGATGGCTGTCTATGAGCCGCGAATGGACTGGCTGGAGCAGCAGTTGGACTCTCTGAACGCTCAGACGTATCCAAACCTCAGGCTTTATGTGCGGGATGACAGCTCTCCCACGGTGCCGTTCGAGGCGATACAGGCGCTTGTGCGGCAGCGTATCACCGCCTTTCCGTTCACCATAGACCGCAATGAACAAAACCTGGGCTCCACCAAGACCTTTGAGCGCCTGACGGCGGAGGGGGAGGGAGACTATTTTGCCTACTGCGATCAGGACGACGTCTGGCTGCCGGAAAAGCTCAGCGTGTCCATCAAGCAGATCGGTTCGGCGGGACTGCTTTGCGGCGATATGCTTTTGATTGACGCTGCCGGGAAAACAATAGGCCGCAGCATCACCGAGCTTTATCCGAGGTTGAAGTTTCTTGCGGGGGCGGGTCTCAGCGACTGCCTGGTTTACCGGAATTTTGTGATCGGCTGCACGATGCTGATGCGCAGCGACATCGCAAAGGCCGCCATCCCCTTTGCGCACAGCATGGTACACGATCACTATCTGGCGTGGTACTGCGCCCTGGAGCATGACATCGCGGTGGCGGATCGCCCGCTTCTGCTCTATCGGCGGCATGGAGCCTGTCAGACAGGCATCTTGACGGGGATTGTGACAAAACAGGACTATCTCGACCGCCATTTGGGAGGATTTCTCACCCGCGTCTCCGAGTTGTCGGAACGCGCAGGCGGAGAGGCGTTGAAACAGGCGGCCCAATGGGCGCAGGCGCGCTGCGACAACGCCCTGAGAAAAAAGGGCGCCGTCAAGCGCCTCTGGTCCCTGCGCAGAGTCAACCGCGCCACAACGATGTTTGAAATCATCGGCTTGAGGCTCCCGGAGGGGCTGTTCCGGCTTGCGATAAAAATGATCCGTTCGGGGCGGATATAGGCGACAGCCGCAGCTTGGAGAAGTGCTCCTCTTTCAGCGGCGCTGGGCGAAGGAGCTGGCAGACGGCGATCCCTACTACAACCCAAACTTTTCACAGAATCAGGATGATTTCACGTTCGCTCCGGTGGTTCGGAGACAGAGAGCGAGGCTTTTATGAGCAAGGAACCAGAAAACGGCTTCTCCCGCTGGGAGATTGGGCTTCTGCTGCTGTGCTTTCTCGTCTGTCTGACGGGGGCGCTGATTCTTCCCATGAACATGTGCCCTGACGAGAGCGGGCGTGTTCTTCTCTCCCGGTGGATGGGTAACACCCACACCCTGCCTGCCGGCAGCGAAATGGACGTCATCATCATGAATCGGACAGCGCAGAACACGCTCGATCCGTCTGCCCAGCACTGGGGCTTTTCCTACGCGCTGCGCCCGTTTTTAGCCTCCATGGTGGGAGCGGCATGTGAAATCGTGTGCGGATGGTTCACAGACAATCCGGCTGTTTTGCTGGCGGCGTCCCGGATGTGCAGCGTGCTCAGCGTGACGCTGTGCTGCTGGTACTGCTTAAAGCTGGGACGCCGCAGCTTTCCGTCTCCCCACTGCAGCTTCTTCTTTGCGGCCTTTGTGTGCTTCCTGCCGCAGGTGCAGTTTCTTGGGATGTATCAGAACAACGACGCTCTCTCCTTATGTGCTGTCAGCGCCATGCTGTATTACCTTGTCGAAGGCTATGACAACCACTGGAAAACCGCGAGCTGCGTCAAGCTGGCGATTGCCCTGTCCGCGGGCGCTCTATCGTATTATATCTCCTACCCGTGGTATCTCATGGGATTGGTGTTTTGTGTTGTCTCCGTGCTGAGGGACAGGGAAATTTCCTTCAAAGGCCGCTTCCTCCTCCAAAGAGCGGCGCTGATCGGGACAATTTGTCTGGTGCTGGCGGGCTGGTTTTTTATCCGCAATGCCCTTCTTCATCAGGGTGATTTTCTGGGTATGGCGGAGGAGCTGCGCTCCCGGGAACGCATCGCAGCCCTGGGGTATCGGCTCTATGAATACCGCTGTGCAAGAAATGAGGGCGTATCTTTCCTTGCGTCTCTCCGGGAAGGCAACGGTTGGTTTTTTCAGATGACGATCATGAGTGTTTACGGCGTGTTCGGATACCTGGATATTCTGATGCCGAATTGGCTCTACAACGCTTATTATTCTCTGACGGTCACGGGCTTGCTGGTGTTCTTCGTGACGCTGCTGCGGCGCAGATTGTCCGGCCGCGACAGGCTTCTGATCCTCACGGGGCTGATTGCCGGCGCCATGGTATTCGCCTTACACGCATGGCACTCTTACGCCCGGGATTTTCAGCCCCAAGGCCGCTATATCATTACGCTTGCCCTGCCGGTGGGCTGGATGATCGCGCGGGGGCTGGACGTCCTTCAGGACCGGCTTCAAAGCGGGGATGGGCGAATCGCGCTCGCGGCCGGGTGCGGCTGGCTTGCGCTGTTTATCATGAGCGCAGTCACCACCATGAGCAAAATGCTGCTCCCGCACTGATACGGGCGGAGGATGCGATCGTGCAGCTGTTCAGCGGGAATCCTCGTAATTGGGTCGAACGCGGGCAAGCCCTTTCCGGGTGTCAAAGTCGGTCCCGCTATCTCGTCCGTGAGAGGGCGGATCGGGAAGCGCCAAAAACTGGGGCTGTGAAAAAACTTCGTTTTTTCACAGCCCCAGTTTTCAGTTTTCAGAATTTAGTTTTCAGACAGAAATCCGGAGTATATTGCACAATTTATA
>CAJOCV010000110.1 GCA_905233785.1 uncultured Oscillospiraceae bacterium | reverse complement strand
CTATGTAAAGCCCGTCAGCCTGCCCGAGGATTTCATCCTCGGCGTGGACGCCTCCTCGGTCATTGCCGAGGAGCAGAGCGGCGTCAGATATTATAACTTCGCCGGGGAGGAGCAGGACGTGTTCCAAACCCTCGCGGAAAACGGCGTGACGCACATCCGCGTGCGCGTCTGGAACCACCCCTATGACAAGGACGGCAACGGCTACGGCGGCGGCAACAACGACATTGAGAAGGCCGTTGAGATCGGCAAGCGCGTGACCGCCGCGGGCATGAAACTGATCGTGGACTTCCACTACTCCGACTTCTGGGCAGACCCCGGCAAGCAGATGGTTCCTCTCGCCTGGAAGGACATGGAGATCGAGGAAAAGACCGAGGCCGTGTATCAGTACACGCTCGACTGCCTGAAGCTGCTCAAGGACGCGGGCGTGGACGTGGGCATGGTGCAGACCGGCAACGAGACCAACGGCGCGCTCTGCGGCGAAAAGATCTGGTTCAACATCCAATATCTGATGCAGGCCGGGGCGAAGGCCACCCGCGAGGTCTACCCCGGGGCGCTGGTGGCCGTGCACTTTGCAAACCCCGAGTCCGGCGCGTATGCGACTTACGCCAAGAAGCTCGCCTACTACGACGTGGATTATGACGTGTTCGCCTCCTCCTACTATCCCTACTGGCACGGGACGCTGGAGAACCTGCAGGCGGTGCTCTCCGAGGTGGCGGAGACCTACGGCAAGAAGGTCATGGTCATGGAGACCTCCTACGCCTATACCGCCGAGGACACGGACTTTAACGGCAACACCATCGGCGAGGGGAGCCTTGTCACCAAGAACTATCCCTACACCGTGCAGGGGCAGGCCAACTCCGTGCGCGATGTGATCGAGACCGTGGCGAACACGGCAAACGGCATCGGCGTCTGCTACTGGGAGGGCACCTGGATCGCGGTCGGCACGAATTCCTGGGAGGAAAACCACGCGCTCTGGGAAAAATACGGCTCCGGCTGGGCGTCGAGCTTTGCCGCCTCCTATGACCCGAACGACGCGGGCAAATACTACGGCGGCTGCGCGGTGGATAACCAGGCGCTCTTTGACGCAAAGGGCAGGCCGCTCGAGTCGCTCAAGCTCTTCGCTCTGGTGCGAAACGGCAACGAGCTCGAGCCCGTGCCGGACGCGATCGAGGACACATACCTGACCGTGGACCTGAACGGCGAGATCGTCCTGCCCGAGACGGTGAACGCCGTCATGACCGACGACAGCCGCAAGCCCATCCCCGTCACCTGGGACGTGACGGAGGCGGCGCTTGCCGAGATGTACGCAAACGGCCCCAAACGCTATGAGCTCACCGGCGAGGCGGAGGGACTCCCTGCACACTGCACGGTGAACATGGTGGAGTTTAACTTCCTCGAAAACCCCGATTTTGAGACCGGCGACCTCACGGGCTGGACGGTGGAGGATCTCGCGGGCGCGGACGAGCTCTATGTGGAGGATAAGAGCACCGATTCGCTGGATGGGCACTGGCACATGCACTTCTGGAGCGCCAAGCAGGGGACGGTTGAATTTCGGCTGGAGCAGGACGTGAAGGAGCTTAAGAGCGGGCAGTATAAATTTGCTATTTCCGTCATGGGCGGCGACGCGGGCGAGCATGAGGTCTACGCCTACGCCAAGGTGGACGGCGAGATCGTCGGCACCGCGCCCATGTCCATTACCGGCTACGGCAACTGGAGCCAGGGTCTGGTCGAGGGCATCGACTACACCGAGGGGCAGAGCCTTGTCGTCGGCGTCTACGTCAAGTGCGCGGGCGAGGGCAGCGGCGCCTGGGGCAAGCTTGACGGCGCGATGCTCAATTCCATGAAATAGTTTTCAGATTTCAGTTTTCAGTTTTCAGACAGTGGGTGAGCTGAAAACGGAAGAACTGAGCCGCGTTGCAAAACAAGAATAACAGCGGAGGAAGCAATAGGGGCGGCGGCTTGTCCCCGCCCGGCGGAGTAACGGTTTATATAGGCAACACCGCACAATACGCCTGCGGCATCTTCCGGAAAAACCGCGCCCT
The DNA here is from genome assembly GCA_905233785.1 of uncultured Oscillospiraceae bacterium. Lineage (GTDB taxonomy): Bacteria > Bacillota > Clostridia > Oscillospirales > Oscillospiraceae > Limivicinus. The sequence goes on along the minus strand of CAJOCV010000110.1, from coordinate 5,909 downwards.
GACTTGCAATACACAAAGTATTCCTGCGAAAAAGTGCCATCATCAGAACTCGGTTTTTCTCGGAATCTGCTCTTGCCGCATTATGCGGTATTGCCTATACGAAAAAATGTTTGGCGAATTCGTACAATCTGCGAATTCGCCGAATATTTTTGCGGGAAATATAGTTTGATACTGCCGGGAGGGCACAAGGACCCTCACCTACGATCGGCTAACACAGAATGGGTTCGGATATTTTGTCTGAAAACTGAATTCTGAAAACTGGGGCTGGGAGAAAACATAGTTTTTTCACAGCCCCAATGCCTCTTGTCAAGAGGCGGTTTTCAACAAAAATCTTGAAATAATTTCGGCAAAAACGACAGGCGACAAGAGAGCGGGGAAGGAGTATAATACGACTGTTAAAGAATCTGTAACATTTACAGATTTCCCCATTGTTGTTCCATGGCTCTGCCATCGAATACATTTTTTAAGGAGGAACCGATATGAAAAAAGCATTGTCTCTGATTATGGTTCTGGCCATGATTTTCGCGCTCTGCGTGAGCGGCACCGCTTACGCCGACAGCCAGCTGGCCGGTACCTACGACATCACCGTATGGGTCGCTGACGCGATCGTTGACCTGACGAAGCAGCAGATCGACGACTTCAACGCCACCAACACCGACGGTATCGTCTTCAACGCCAAGGTCGAGGCCGTGGGCGAGGGTGACGCCGCCACCCAGATGATCACCGACGTGGAAGCCGGCGGCGACATTTTCTGCTTTGCGCAGGATCAGTTCGCCCGTCTGGTGCAGGCCGGCGCGCTGGCCAAGCTCGGCGTGAAGGCCGCTGAGACCGTCCGCGCCAACAACGACGCCGGCGTCGTCGCCGCCGCCACCGTGGGCGAGGATCTGTACGCCTACCCCCTGACCTCCGATAACGGCTACTTCATGTACTATGACAAGTCCGTCATCCCCGAGGAAGACATCGACTCCCTCGAGAAGATCATCGCCGACTGCGAAGCCGCCGGCAAGTACTTCTCCATGGAGAACGAGACTTCCGCCTGGTACATCGCTTCCTGGTTCTTCGGCACCGGCTGCGTCTCCGAGTGGGAGACCGATTCTGACGGCTCCTTCATCTCCATCCACGACACCTTCAACAGCCCCGAGGGTCTGATCGCCGCCAAGGGCATGAAGAAGCTGCTCGACTCAAAGTACTACCTGAGCTCCTCTGACGCTGCCGGCTTTGACTCCGGCTGCGCTGTCGTCGTGACCGGCACCTGGGCTTACGAGACCGTTGCCGGCATCCTGGGCGACAACCTGGGCGCCGCCGATCTGCCCAGCTTCGAGGTTGACGGCAAAGAGTACCACATGGGCTCCTTCAACGGCTGCAAGCTGATGGGCGTCAAGCCCCAGACCGACGCTGTCCGCGCCGCCGCGCTGCACAAGCTGGCTCAGTACCTGACCAGCGAAGAGGGCCAGATGGAGCGCTTCAACGCTGTCAAGTGGGGTCCGGCCAACCTGGCTGACCAGGCCAACGAGGCTGTTCAGGCCAACGTCGCCCTCGCCGCCCTGCTCGAGCAGAACCAGCACTCTCTGCCCCAGGGTCAGATCCACGGCTCCTGGTGGGATATTGCCAAGGTCATCGGCACCGATGTGAAGGAAGCCAAGGACGAGGCCGGCCTGCAGAAGGCGCTTGACAACTACACCGCCGCCATTTCCGCCGTGTTCAATATGTCTGACGCGGACAAGAACGCCTGGAGCGTCATCGGCTCCATCTGCGGCACCAATTGGGATACCGACTTCGCCATGACCGAGGGCGACGCCGGCGTGTTCCAGTCCGAAGTCCTGGAGCTCAAGGCCGGCGAGGAGCTCAAGTGCCGCCAGGGCAAGAGCTGGGACGTGAACTTCCCCGCTGACAACGTGGTCGTCGAGGCCGACGGCAGCTACATCGTCCAGCTCACCGTTGACGGTGACAGCGGCGTTGTCGAGCTGATCGCACAGTAAGCGAAGCTTTCACCAAAGTATAACTCTGACTTTGGCTGAACCTGTTTTATGAAGTGGTTGGAGCCAATTCCTGGCTCCAGCCACTTTGTCTTTCCAAGCCAAAAATGAAGGGGATAGTATATGAAACAATACAGCGATCTGGAATATCTGCGCCTCAGCAAGAGCCAGAAGTTCCTCTATAAGCTGGCCTCCTTTTTCACGGCGATCCCGCGGGCGATCGGAAACTTCTTCCTCGCCATCGGGCGCTTTTTCAAAAACGCGGGGCTCGGCGTCGGCAAGGAGCTTGCCGACATCTTCCTGACCTTCAAGGACGGGGACTGGAAGACCAAAACCTCTTACCTCGTGATGGGCTTTGGCAGCATCGCCCGCGGCCAGGTGCTGCGCGGACTGATGTTTTTGCTGATGGAGGTCGTGTTCATCTTCTACATGGTCACCGCCGGCGGCCACTGGATGAGCATGCTGCCCTCCCTCGGCAAGATCGGCCCCCACGAGGAGTATAACGAGATCCTGGACGCCTATACCATGGTCTACGGCGACAACAGCTTCAAGATCCTGCTCTACGGCGTACTGACCATGTTCTTTATCGTGGCCTTTCTCTACACCTGGCGCCTGAACGTCAAGCAGAACCAGCTGGCCGAGGAGTATCTCAAGTCCGGCCGCCGCCTCAAGACCGGCGCGGACGATCTCAGAAGCCTCGTGGACGAGCAGTTCTACAAGACCCTGCTGGCGCTGCCGCTCACCGGCATCCTCGTGTTCACGGTCATGCCCATCGTGTTCATGATCCTCGTGGCCTTCACCAACTACGACGGTACGCATGACGGCTACAACAACGCCCTCTTCGGTTGGCAGGGACTCAGTAACTTCCGCACCCTGCTCACCTGGTCGGGCAGCGGCGTGAACTACTCCGCCACCTTCGGCGAGATTTTGACCTGGACGCTGATCTGGGCCTTCTTCGCCACCTTTACCAACTACTTCCTCGGCATGTTCGTGGCCATGATGATCAACAAGAAGGGCATCAAGCTCAAAAAGCTCTGGCGCACCGTCCTGGTCATGACCATCGCCATCCCGCAGTTTATCTCCCTGCTGTACGTCTCCAAGATGTTCGCCAAAAACGGCATCGTCAACGGGCTGCTGCTCGATCTCGGCTGGATCAAGCAGGCCATCGACTTCTGGGGCAGCACCGCCCACAACGGGCTTCTGCCGCGCGTGATGGTCATCGTCATCAACATCTGGATCGGCATCCCCTACCTGATGCTGATCGCAACGGGGATTCTGATGAACATTCCCGCCGACCTCTACGAGTCCTCCCGCATCGACGGCGCCAACGCCTGGCAGCAGTATACCAAGATCACCCTGCCCTACATGCTCTTCATCACGGGTCCCTACCTGCTCACGAGCTTTACGAGCAACATGAACAACTTCAACGTCATCTATCTGCTCACCGGCGGCGCGCCCACCAACGCGGCGGCCTCCGGCGCGGCGGGCTCCGTGGGCTATACCGACCTGCTGATCACCTGGCTCTTTAAGATCACCACCGGCGCCGAGGCGCAGTATTACCTCGCGTCTGTCGTCGGCATCATGGTCTTCGTGGTAGTGGCGGTCATCTCCCTTGTGGTCTACAACGTGCTGCCCTCGATCAAGAATGAGGAGGATTTCCAGTAATGAATGAAACACTTGAAAAGCGGCACATGGGCTTAAAGGCCAGCGCCCGCATCTCCAACACGATCATTTACATCGTCCTCATCCTCATGGCCGTCGTGTGGCTGATCCCCTTTATCTGCATCGTGCTGCAGTCCTTCCGCGTGGAATCCACCTGGCAGGTGGGCTATGTGATCCCGCAGAAGTGGGGCTGGGACAACTATGTGGCGCTCTGGAACTCGGACTTCAAGCGCTGGTATCTGAATACCTTCGTGATCGCCCTGTGCGTCGCGGCTTTGCAGACCGTGATCGTCCTCTGCATGAGCTACACGCTCTCCCGCTTCCGCTTCAAGCTGCGCGACGGGCTGATGCGCTTCATGCTGATCCTCGGCATGTTCCCCGGCATGCTCACGATGATCATCCTCTACCGCGTGCTCAAGGATCTGGGGCTCACCCAGGCCAACGCCGTGCCCGGCCTGATCCTCGTGTACATCGCCTCCTCCGGCATGGGCTACTATGTGTCCAAGGGCTTTTTCGACACGATCCCCAAGTCCCTGGACGAGGCCGCCCGCGTGGACGGCGCGACCCGCGCCCAGGTGCTCTACAAGATCATCCTGCCGCTGGCAAAGCCCATCGTCATCTACACGATCCTGACCGCCTTCATGGGACCTTGGGGCGACTTCGTGTTTGCCAAGTATGTGTCCTTCGGCACCTCGGCGGGTATGAACGTGGCCGTCGGTATGTACGGCTGGCTGCAGCTTGACCAGATCGGTCAGAAGTACACCATGTTCTGCGCCGGCGGCGTGATCGTCGCGATCCCCGTGACGATCCTGTTCATGTGCCTGCAGAAATATTATGTAGAAGGCGTGACCGGCGGCGCAGTAAAAGGATAAACAGTGAAAAGTGAATAGAGAATAGTGAAAAGTTATGGTGTCGCTGCGCGACGATTATAATCTGTTCCCGAAGGGAACACCTCAATTATTCACTCTTCACTTTTCACTATTCACTCAGAAAAAGGAGATAACAGTATGGCAAGTGTAAAACTGACGAAAGTCAAGAAAGTATATGACAACAAGGTCGTTGCCGTGCACGACTTTGATCTGGATATCAAGGACAAGGAATTTATCGTCTTTGTCGGCCCCTCCGGCTGCGGCAAGTCCACCACCCTGCGCATGATCGCGGGTCTGGAGGAAATCTCCGGCGGCACCGTGGAGATCGACGGCGAGGTCGTCAACGACCTGCAGCCCAAGGATCGCGGCATCGCCATGGTCTTCCAGAACTACGCGCTCTACCCCCATATGTCCGTTTACGACAACATCGCCTTCTCCCTCAGGCTCCAGAAGGTGCCGGAGGACGTGATTTTTGAAAAGGTCACCAACGCCGCCGAGATCCTCGGCATTACCGACTATCTGATGCGCAAGCCCCGCGCGCTCTCCGGCGGCCAGCGCCAGCGCGTCGCCATCGGCCGCGCCATGGTGAGAAATTCCAAGGTCTTTTTGATGGACGAGCCGCTCTCGAACCTCGACGCGAAGCTTCGCAACCAGATGCGCGCCGAGATCATCCTGCTCAGACAGAAGCTCGACACCACCTTCATCTATGTCACCCATGACCAGACCGAGGCCATGACCCTGGGCGACCGCATCGTCATTATGAAGGACGGCTATATCCAGCAGGTCGGCACGCCCACCGAGGTGTTTGAGATGCCGAAGAACCTGTTTGTCGCGGAGTTCATCGGCGCGCCGAAGATGAACATCATGCGCACCGAGCTCATCAAAGAGGGCGGCAGGTACTTTGTCAAGCCCTTCGGCGTGAAGATCGAAGTGGACGGCGACAAGGGCAAGGCGCTCGCCGCGAAGAACGTAAAGCCCGGTGCCATCGACCTCGGCGTTCGCCCGGAGCACATCGTGCTCGCCAAGGAAGGTCAGGGCATCCCCTGCGTCCTCGAGGTCAACGAGATGATGGGCAGCGAGCTGCACCTGCACGTCTACACCGAGGACGGCACCCGCCTGATCGTGCGCGTGCCCACCATCGGTCTGAGCATGGCCGAGCGTGAGGGTCTCGTGCAGGGCAAGAAGCTGTACGTCACCTTTGAGGGGAAGGTCATGCACTTCTTTGACACCGAAAGCGGCGAAAATCTTTTGAACTGAGCGGCTGGGGCGCGCTGCAAAATGCGAAACAAGTGCGAAAACCCTGGTTGTATCGTAGGGGAGGGCCTTGTGCCCTCCCGGCGGACCAGAGCTCGTATAGCAAAGAAATATTCGGCGAATTCGTACAATCTGCGAATTCGCCGAA
>CAJOCV010000109.1:8269-12227 GCA_905233785.1 uncultured Oscillospiraceae bacterium | reverse complement strand
CATGGCGGCGGCGCCCACGGCGGCCACGCCCATCATGCCCATGGCGATCATTTTCTTGTCCATCGTGCTTCCCTCCTTGTGAAGTTGTTTCGACGATAGTATGCCCAATATTTTGATTGCTACAAGCAGGGGAATTGTGGTACAATATTACAATCGAACAAATAGCAGAGGAGGCGCTTGTATGGCCGTGAAAATCCTGGCCGTGGGCGATGTCTGCGGGGAGCCGGGACTTGCGTTTCTGGAAAAGACGCTGAAGGCTTACCGCAAGGAAAACGGAATTGATTTTGTGGTGGTCAATGGAGAGAACGCAAACGTCGTCGGCATCACGCCGCGGCAGGCGGATCAGATCTTCCGCGCCGGGGCGGACGTCATCACCCTCGGCAACCACACCTGGACGCGCACGGAGCTGCGGCCTTATCTGGACGAGCGCAGCAAGATCCTGCGCCCGGCAAACTTCGGCCCCCAATGCCCGGGACGGGGGATCGCGGTCTATTCCACGCCCTTCGGGGACGTGTGTGTACTGAATCTCATGGGGCGCTTTACGCTGGATAACAACACCGATAACCCCTTTGTGATCGCTGACGGCTACATGGCGGAGATCAAGGAGAAGATCATCCTGGTGGATTTCCACGCCGAGGGCACGAGCGAGAAGCGCGCCATGGGCTACCTGCTGGACGGAAAAGCCAGCGCGGTCTGGGGCACGCACACCCATGTGCAGACCTCGGACGCCTGCGTGCTGCCCCAGGGGACGGGCTATATCACTGACCTCGGGATGACCGGGGCGCGGGAGTCGGTGCTGGGCATCGACCCGGAGCAGAGCATCGGCAAGTTTATGGGCGACCCGCCCCAGCGCTACGCGGCGGCCAAGGGGCCGGGCAAGCTGGAGGGCTGCCTGTTTGAAATCGACGCGGAGACGGGGCGCTGCCTCAAGGCGGAGAGTGTGAGACTGGGATGAGAAGATTGAAAATACTGCACGCGGCGGATTTGCATCTGGATTCCCCCTTTGAGGGGCTGTCATCCGGCAAGGCCGCGATCCGCCGCGCGGAGCAGCGGGAGCTGCTCGGCAGACTTGCCGAGCTTGCCGCGGTGCGGCAGGTGGATCTTGTGCTGCTGGCCGGCGACCTGCTGGACTCCTCCAATACTTATTATGAGACCGGGGAGGAGCTGAGCCGCGCTCTGCGCGAGGTTCCCGCGCCGGTGTTCATCGCCCCCGGCAACCACGACTGGTATTCCTCCCGCTCGCCTTACGCCAGGCTGCAGCTTCCGGACAACGTGCATGTCTTTACGGAAAGCGCGATCCGCAGCGTGATCCTGCCGGAGCTGGGAGCGCGCGTCTATGGCGCGGCCTTTACGGAGCCGACGAGCGCGGGACTGCTCGAGGGCTTTCACGCGCCGAAGGAGCAGGACATGTTCCATATCCTCTGCCTGCACGGGGAGCTCGGCGCGAAGGATTCCCGCTACGATCCCATCAGCGTGGAGCAGCTGGACGGAAGCGGCATGGACTATGTGGCGCTGGGGCATATCCACAAGGCCAGCGGCTTAAAGCGCGCCGGCAGCACCTGGTATTCCTGGCCGGGCTGCCCGGAGGGGCGCGGCTTTGACGAGACGGGGGAGAAAACCGTCAGCATCGTGACGCTCACGGAAGGCGAATGCGAGCTGGAGCCGGTCTCCATCGCAAAGCGCCGCTATGAGATCGTGAGGCTGGACGTGACCGGAGAAGACCCCCTGCTCGCCGCGCATACCCAGCTTCCGGACGACACGGTGGGGGATGTGTACCGCGTCGTGCTGACCGGGGAGACGGACGAGTCCCCGGATTTGAAGAAGCTCTACGAAAATCTCTCCGATCTGTTCTTCGAGCTGCAGCTGCGGGATGAGACACGCCTGCGCCGCGGCGTCTGGGACAGCGCGGGGGAGGACACGCTGCGCGGGCTGTTCCTGCGAAGGCTTCTGCAGCGCTATGAGAAGGCGCGCGACGACGGGGAACGCAAGCGTATCGAACAGGCGGCGCGCTGGGGGCTTGCCGCGCTGAATAACGCCGAGGAGGTGGTGCGGCATGAAGATTCGTAAGCTGACAGCTTCCTTCGGAAAGCTCGAAAACGAGAGCCTGAGCTTTCACGAGGGGCTCAACGTGATCTACGCGCCCAACGAATCGGGCAAATCTACCTGGTGCGCCTTCATTCAGGCCATGCTCTACGGGGTGGACTCCGCCGAGCGGGCAAAGAGCGGCTATCTTCCGGATAAGCAGCGCTACGCCCCCTGGTCGGGCGCCCCGATGGAGGGCACGATGGAGCTGACCGCCGATCACTGCGACATCACGCTCACCCGCACGACCCACGCCAAGGGCGCGCCGATGAAGGAGTTTTCCGCCGTCTATTCGGGCACAAATACCCCGGTGGACGGCATGACCGGCCAGAACGCCGGGGAGCTGCTGACCGGCGTGAACCGCGACGTGTTTCGCCGCACGGCCTTTGTAGGGCAGGGCGCGCTTGCCATGACGGGCAGCCCTGACCTGGAAAAGCGCATCGCGGCCATCGTGGCCAGCGGCGAGGAGCAGAGCTCCTTTTCCGAGGCGGACGAGCGCCTGCGCGGCTGGCAGCGCAAGCGGCGCTTCAACCGGCGGGGTCTGCTGCCGGAGCTGGAAGGCAGAATGGATGAGCTGCAGGCGCGGCTTGACGATATGGGCGGCTCGGTGGAGGACGCGCAGAGGCTGGAAAAGGAGCTGGAGAAGAACCGCGCCGACTGCGCAAAGCTGGAGCAGGCCGTTACCGAGAGCCGCAAGCGCCAGCGCAAGGAGGCGCTCAGCCGTTTAAGCAGCGGCCATCAGGAGCTGCAGCAGGCGAGCGACGCCCATGACGAGACGGTGCGGCAGCTCTCAAAATGCCGGGAGGAGCTGCGGCAGAGCGATTTTGGCGAGATGAGTCAGGAGCAGCTGCAGGAGAAGATCGCCCGCGACCGGGAGGAGCTGCGCGGCCTCTCCCGCGCGCGCAAGACCGGCAAAGCGCTCTGGCCGGCGATCCTCTGCTTTGTGCTCGCGGTGATCGCCGCGGCGGTATACAGCGTCAAGCCGCTGCTGCCCATCATCATCGCGGCGGGGCTTTCGTGCGCGGCGGCGGTGGTGCTGCTGCTGCGCTACTCCAGGGCGCGCCAGGCCGCCCAGCAGGCGCAGGAGCGCCGGCGGCAGCTTTTGAAAAGCTATCGCGTGAACAGCGCTTCGGAGCTGGAGAGCGTGCTCCGGCAGCATGAGACGCTGGAGCGCGCCGTACACGAGGCGGAGGAGGCAGAGCGGCAGAGCCGCGAGGCTTACGAGCAGACGCGCACGCGCATCACAACACTGGAGGAGAGCGCGATCTCCGAGCTGGACTTTGCCGCCGGCAATACCGAGGCCGCGCGGCTCAGCCGCGCCCTCACCGCCGCGAGAGCGGAGGGAGAACGCCTCTCCGCGCGCATCGCGGAGCTGAGCGGCAGACTTTCCGCCATGGGCGACCCACTGGTGCTGGCAAGCTCCCTGAGCTGCCTGCGGGAGCAGCATGAGCAGATTCAGGAGGAGTTTGACGCCATCAGCATGGCGGAGGACGCTCTGCGCGAGGCCGATACCGAGCTGCAGCGCCGCTTTTCGCCGGAGCTGGGGCGGCTGGCCGCGCAGTATATGTCCGAGGTCACGGGCGGCCGCTACGAGGATGTGCTCATAAACCGGGATTTTACCGCCCGCGCCCGCACGAAGGACGACACGGTGGCGCGGGACAGCGAGTACCTGAGCGCGGGAACGCTCGATCTGATGTACCTTGCGGTGCGCCTCGCCGTGTGCGAGCTGGCGCTTCCCGAAGGGGAGCCCTGCCCGCTCATCATCGACGACGCGCTGGTAAACCTGGACGCGACCCGCTTCCAACAGGCCATGGAGCTTCTCAAGCAGATCGCGAGGGATCGTCAGGTGCTTCTCTTCACCTGCCGCGAAGCATGA
>CAJOCV010000109.1:1230-8255 GCA_905233785.1 uncultured Oscillospiraceae bacterium | reverse complement strand
CTGCTATGAAAAAAGTAATTTTGAGTTTGACAATCCTCGCGGCGCTTGCGCTTTCCGCCTGCGGCGCGCCCGCGGCGCAGCCCACGATCTCTCCCGAGGATACCGAGGTCGCGACCGTGATTCAGGCTCCCTCGGAGACCGCGCCGGTCAAAACCGCGCGGCAGGACGGCGAACGCTTCCAGTCCGTTCTCCTGCTCGAGGGCATGGAGGAGACGGTCAATTACGAGCATATCGTAAACCCCACGCTGGGCTTTGAGATGGACTATGACTACGAGTCCCTGATCCGTCAGAGCGGCGCGGAGCTTGAGCGCTTCGTCTCGGTCTATGACGATCCCGCGGCGCCGGAAAACTACCTGGACGTGACGTTTGACGCAAGAAGCGCCGAGCTTGCGGCCGACGCCATCCGCGAGAGTCTTTCGGATGTGTACGACACGAGCACGGAGGAGCGCGCGCTTGACGGCGCGGGTCGCTGCCTGCGCATCGAGGCCTCCGCGCTCAAGGGCACGGATCAGATGGCCGAGCAGCTTCAGGCGGTGTACGTCATCCCCGCGTCCGACGGCTGCCGCGTCGCCACGGCGCACTATGCCATTGAGGCCGCCGAGGGCTTCGGGCATCGCTTCGACGCCATGATGAACACGCTCACGCTGCTCGAGCGCAACGTGGATACCACGCTCTCCGACGAGCTTGCGCTCTCCGCCATCCGCTCCTACTGCCTCAGCGCCGACCCCGATCTTGAGGAGATCGTGAACGCGGGCGAGTACCCGGTTTACTGGGAAATCGCTTCCAGCGACGCTGGGCAGATCGTGGTTCTTTACCGCTCCTACACCGGCGCGCTGCTGCGCTACTACATCGATCGCATGACGGGCGAGACTTATGTGACCGAGTTTGTCCCCGGCATCACGTCTGAGGAGCAGCGGACGGAGGAAAGCTTCAACGTCCGGGACTATTTCGGCTGAACGAGACCAAAGGGGCTGTGAAGAAAGCACTTTCTTCACAGCCCCTTGCATTTTTCCCGGATCGGTGCTATGATACCCGAGCGATCCCCCCATCAGCGGAGTTCGGCCTCTAAATCCTCCGCTTAATAAGTCAAAACCAAGAAACCGGCTCCTGGCTGAGCCGTGAATCAGCCATGCTTTCAGCCATGCTGAGATCCATTCCCGGCGCAGTGACCATCCTCTTCATTCTGGCCGTCATCACCATGAACTTTCTGGCCCGAATCACGCTGGTGTCCCTGCCCTGGCTCGCGCTCAACGCGGGAATCCTGGTCTCCTGGCTGGCTTTTTTATTGATGGACATCGTCGCCAAGCACTACGGCGCGCGGGCGGCAAACCTGCTGTCCTTCGTCGCCATCGGCGCAAACCTTCTGTGCAGCCTGGTGTGCGTGATCGTGAGCCGCGTGGGAAAGCTCCCCGCGCTTGACATGGTCGTGGGCGGCCAGTGGTCGATCCTGCTTGCCAGCACCATCGCTTACGTGATCTCCGCCCTGACGAACAACTACGCCAACGTCGCCATCGGCAGGCGCTTTTGCAGGAATCCGGACGGCGTCGCGGCTTATGCCACGCGCTCCTTCGTCTCCACCTTTCTGTCCCAGATCGTGGACAACTTCCTGTTTGTCTTTCTGGCCTTTGTCGTCTTCCCCTATCTCCCCGGCGCGCTGCCCGTGCGCTGGAGCGTAACCCAGTGCGTCGGCGCGTCCGTCCTTTGCGCGGTGTTTGAGCTGATCAGCGAGGTCATCTTCTCCCCCATCGGCTACGCGGTGGCAAAACGCTGGAAGGAGCGCGGCGTGGGTCGGGAATATCTGGAGCGCTACGGCGCGAAGGCATAAGCCATGGCGGTCGAATATCCGGAGAGGCTCTCCGCCGCCCAATTGGGGCGGGCGGTGAAGGCCGGGCAGATCTCCCCCACCGAGGTGGTGGACTATTTTGCCAGACGCATCGAGCGGCGAAACCCCAGCATCAACGCCTTTGTCTACACCAAATTTGACGAAGCCCGCCAGGCCGCCAAGCGCCTGGAGGCAAGGCTTGCAAAGGGCGAGGACCCAGGCCCCTTTGCGGGCGTCCCCTTTGGGCTCAAGGACTTTCTGCCCGCCAAAAAGGGCTGGACCAATTCCCACGGCGGCGTCCGCTCTTTGATCCGGGAGGATGGCTTCGACTCTGCGTTCTGCCGCGCGATGGAGCTTGCCGGCGGCATCGCCATCGGCAAAACCAACGCCCCGGCCTTCGCCTTTCGCGGCACCTGCGACAACAAGCTCTACGGCGCCACCTCCACGCCTTTCGCCGTTGGCTACAATTCCGGCGGCTCCTCCGGCGGCAGCGCCGCCGCCGTAGCGGACGGGCTGGCGCCCATCGCCGAGGGTTCGGACGGGGGCGGCTCCATCCGCATCCCCAGCGCCTGGTGCTCTCTCTTCGGCTTCAAGGCCTCGGTCGGCACGATCCCGAGTGTCTGCCGCCCCGACGCCTGGTGCGCCACCCATCCCTACTGCTTCAACGGGGGGCTTACGCGCACGGTGGAGGACAGCGCGATCCTCTTAAACTACATGGCGCGGCACGATCCCCGCGACCCGCTGAGCCTTATGCGCACAGAGCCTGACTACACGCGGCATCTGACGCGCTCGCTCAAGGGGTGGCGCATCGGCTTTACGCCCGATTTCGGCGTCTTCCCCACAGAGCCGGAGGTCGCCAGCGCCGTTGAACAGGCGGCGCTGCGCTTTGCCGAGGCCGGGGCGACGGTGGAGCCTGTCGCCTTCTCGCTCAAGCGCAGCGCGACGGAGCTTGCCGAATGCTGGTGCCGCGCCATCAGCGTGGACACCGCGCTCGACCTCGCCCACTGGAAGCGAGAGGGGCTCGACCTCGTGGGCGAGCATCGGGACGAGCTGCCCGAGGAGTTCATTTACTGGAACGAGCGCGCCGCCGAGGGCGGTATTGAGGACTACTACCGCTTCAACTGCATTCGCACAGAGCTTTTTGACGCGCTGCAAAGTGTCTTCGAGCGCTTTGATTTGATCGTCTCCCCCACCACGGCCTGTCTGCCGGTCAAAAACGCGGCGGACGGCAACACGACCGGCCCGCGCGCGATCGGCGGCGTGGAAAGCGAAGTTCTCATCGGCTTTTGCGAGACCTTCTTTGCAAACTTCACCGGGCATCCGGCGGCCTCCGTTCCGGCGGGGCTCTCCGAAAGCGGCCTTCCCATCGGGATGCAGCTGATCGGTCGGCGCTTCCGCGACGGGGACGTGCTGGCGGCCGCCGCCGCCTTTGAGCGCGTCCAGCCCTGGCAGGAGCTCTACGAGATCCCGTTTTCAAGAATGTGATTCACCCGGGGGATGCCGTCTGCATCCCCCGGATTTCATCTTCACAGCAAGTTGACATTGCGATGCTTCCCGACTATAATGGTTGCACACAATATAATGAAAGCGAAACTTTTTTACGCGCATGAAACGACTAAACTCCAAAACCGCTCCAAAAACCGCGCTTTTTCTGCGTCTTGCGATCCTGCTCTGCACGGCTTACGCGACAGTGATGATGCTGCACTGGCCCATTGGCTTTACCTTCTTCACGCAGTTATCCAACCTCTTCGTCGCCGCCGTGGTGCTCGCGCAGCTAATTTGCCGCGGCAGAGCGCCGGCGCTCAAGCTCTGGAAGTATGCCGCCACGGTGTCCATCACGCTGACCTTTCTCGTGTATCTGCTGGTGCTTGCGCCGATGACGCCGGGCGGGATCGCTGCCGCTTACGCGCAGGATCACTGCGCAAGCCTCTGCATGCACCTCATCACGCCCGCGCTCACGGCGGCGGACTTTCTGCTGCACGACACGGACTACCCCTGGCAAAAGCGGCAGGTCTGGCTCTCGGCGCTGCCGCCCTTCGTGTGGCTGCTGTTCATTCTGCTGCTGGGGAAGCTGGGCGTCCGCTGGGGGCCGGGCGGCAGTATGACGGCGCCCTACCCCTTCTTAAACTACGCCGCGCCCGCGGGCTGGTTCGGCTTTCTGCCGGAGACGGCGAATCATACCACGATGGGCGTCGGCGTATGCTATGCGATCCTGCTGCTGATCCCGGTGGTTCTGCTGCTGGGGGTGCTGCTGCTCAAGGCGGCGATACACAGGGAGGGCTGAGCCCTGCTGGGCGAAGCCTTCAAAACGTGAAAAGAAAAGGTGTCGCTGCGTAACGGATTGAAATCCGTCGCGCAGCGACACCTTTCTATTACCGGTCACTGGCCACTGACCACTGGCCACTCCTCACGCTGTCCATGATCCGGCAGTCGAGCGCCGTTCTTCCGAAGGGCGTCATGAGATAGTAGCCGTCCACCAGCGGGCGCATGGCTTTGGCATAGCCCGCGCAGAGCTCAACGGCGATGGCCTCCCCCCGCTCGCGATCCGCCCCGGCATAGCGGGCGACGGTGGCGTCGTCCACCGCGACGCCGTGGACGTTCTGCCGCAGGAAGAGGGCGTTTTTCTCCGACACGATGGGAAGGATGCCGCCGAGGATGCGCCCGCTCAGGCTGAGCCGGGCAAGCTCCAGATTCTCAAGCGCCTGCGACCCCATCACGGGCTGGGTCAGAAAACCGACCGCGCCGTTTTCCTCCTTCTCGCGGGCACGGCGCAGCTCCACCTCAAAGTTCCGCGCGTTCACGTTCAGCGCCGCGAACAGCCGCAGCGGCAGCCCCAGCTCCCGCACACGCCGCAGCAGCTCCCGGGAGTTGAAGTGGTAGACGCCGTGCGCCTCCTCGCGGTACTCCGGCGGCACCGGGTCGCCGGTCACGAGCAGCATGTTCTCGATCCCCTCGGCCACAAAGCCGAAGAGCAGGGACTGCACCGCGATCCAGTTGCGGTCGCGGCAGCTCATGTGCGGCAGGCTCTCCATGCCGAGTTCCCGCCGCAGCTTGCAGGCCATGATGCCCGCGTCCACGCGCACACGCCCCATCGGGCAGTCCGCCACGGTGATCATCTCCGCCCCGTGCGCCTGCAGCTCACGCGCGCCCGCCATAAATTTTGTCACGTCCGGCCCGGCTGGGCTGTCCAGCTCCACGGCGAAGGGGCGCTTCTCGCTGTCGCAGAGCGCCGACCAGAATCTGCTCCCCGTCTCGATCATCCCAGCACCTCTTTGGCAATGTCCGCAGCCTGCTTGGCGTCCCTGGCGTAGTAGTCCGCGCCGATCTGCGCGGCGTAGTCGGCTGTCAGCACCGCGCCGCCCACCATGATTTTGCATCCGTGCCCGCTTGCGCGAAGCGCCCGGATCGTCTCCTCCATGCTGCGCACAGTGGTCGTCATCAGCGCCGAGAGGCCGACAAGCCTCACGTTTTCGCGGACAGCATTCTCCACCACGGTCTCCGCCGGGACATCCCGCCCGAGGTCGATGACCGTGTAGCCGTAGTTTTCCAGCACCACGCGCACGATGTTCTTGCCGATGTCGTGAATGTCCCCCTGCACCGTGGCAAGCAGGATCTTCCCCTTCGTGACGCTCTCGCCGCCGCGCTGCGCGATGCGGCGCTTGATGATCTCAAAGCCCTCACAGGCGGCGTTGGCCGCCGAGATGAGCTGGGGCAGGAAGAGCTCCTGCTTCTCGTACTTCTCCCCCACCCGATCCAGCGCCGGGATCAGCAGCTCGTTTACCACCGAGAGCTCGTCCCGCTCGGTGAGCGCAAGCGCCGTAAGCTTTGCCGTCTCGCCGCCGAGACCGCGCAAAATCGCCTCTTCGATCGTCATGCCGCCGGTCTGTGCGGCGGCGGGCTTTGTCTCGGGCTGTTCGGCAAAGCGCGCGATATAGGCGCCGCTGTTTCGATCTTCGCCCGAGAGCACGCGGTAAGCCGCGATCGCGTCCATGACGGCCTTCTGGTTCGGGTTTACGATGGGAAGCGTCAGCCCCGCAAAGAGCGCCTGTGTGAGAAAGCTCACGGTGAGCTGCTCCCGCGCGGGGAGACCGAAGGAGATGTTGCTCACCCCCAGCACCGTCTGCAGCCTCAGCGTTTCGCGCACCGTCCGAAGCGCCGAGAGCGTCTCGCGCGCCTGCTCCTGCTGCGCCGAGACCGTGAGCGTCAGGCAGTCGATGATTACGTCCTCGCGTGGGATGCCGTAAGAGAGCGCTGCGTCCAGGATACGCCGGGCGATCCTTACGCGCCCCTCCGCCGTCGCGGGGATGCCGCTTTCGTCCATGCAGAGGCCGACCACCGCCGCGCCGTACTTCTTGCAGAGCGGCAGGATCGCGTCCAGCGTCTCCCGCTTGCCGTTCACGGAATTGACGATGGCCTTGCCGCTCACCGCGCGCAGCCCCGCCTCGATGGCGGCGGGATTGGTGGAGTCGATCTGCAGCGGCAGATCGGTCACGCTCTGCAGCGCCTTCACCACGCGCGGCAGCATTGCCGCCTCGTCGATGCCGGGAAGCCCCACGTTTACATCGAGAATGTCCGCCCCCGCGTCCTGCTGCTCGATGGCACGGGCAAGGATGTAGTCGATGTCATTTTCCCGCAGCGCCTGCTGGAAGCGCTTTTTCCCGGTGGGGTTGATGCGCTCGCCGATCACGCGCACGCCGTCCAGGCTCACGGCCTTCCGCCCCGAACAGACCCCGTGTCTGCGTTTAGGCTTCGCTTCTGCTATCTTGTTTCTTGGTAAAAGCTCGTTCAGCGCCCGGATAAAGTCGGGATTCGTGCCGCAGCAGCCGCCCAGCATCGTCACGCCGAGGCGGATCGCGCCCTGCAGCTCGCGGGCAAAGTCCGCCGCGCTGATGCGGTATTCCCCGGTCGCGGGGTCGGGAAGCCCGGCGTTGGGCTTGAGGATCAGCGGCTTATCCGTCCACGCCCGCAGCTCCTCCACGAGCGGCAGCAGCTCCTTCGGCCCGAGGGAGCAGTTAAAGCCCATCGCGTCCACGCCGAGTCCGTCCAGCGTCAGCGCCATCGCGGGCACCGTGGTTCCGACAAAGCTGCGCCCGCTCGCTTCAAAGGTCATCGTGACCCAGACGGGAAGCTCGCTGTTCTCCTTCGCCGCGAGCACCGCGGCCTTGACCTCATAGAGATCGCTCATCGTCTCGATCACGATCAG
>CAJOCV010000109.1:0-1191 GCA_905233785.1 uncultured Oscillospiraceae bacterium | reverse complement strand
AGCGTCCCCAGCGGCTCGAGAAGCTGGCCGATGGGGCCGATGTCCAGCGCGACGCGCACATCCTCGTCCCCGGCGGCAAGCTTCGCGCAGCGCACGCCGGCTTCGACCACGTCCTCCACGCAGAGCCCCGCGCCCTTGAGCTTGAGGCGGTTTGCGCCGAAGGTGTTGGTATAGAGCACGCGGCTGCCCGCCTCGACATAGCGCCGCTGGATCGCCGTCACCTTTTCGGGCGCGCTCAGGTTCCAGCTCTCCGGCGCCTCGCCCATGGGAAGCCCCGCCGCCTGCAGCATGGTGCCCATGCCGCCGTCCAGGAGAAGGATCTTATTTTCCACAGCGCTTCCCTTCCTTTCTGAATTTGCATTGTTCTCTCAGCCCGCAGGCCTCACAGCCCGTCGGGCGCTTTTTATGCTTTTGATCCGAGATGCCCACGATCGCCGTTACGGTCTTTTGCGGCACCATGAGCCCGCTCTCCGTCAGGCTCACGCCGAGCCTGCGGTTCATGTCCAGCAGGCGGAAAAACCACGGCTGCTGGCTGAGCGGAAAATCGCCGTAGCCGGGGCTGAAGCGATCCGTCAGATACCGGGGCGCAAACTGCGCCGCGAGCTCGTCGCAGAGATTGTCGCACACGTTCTCCACCGCGGCGGAGCCCATGGCGTCCAAAATCAGCGCCTCGCTCATATCCCGCAGGCGAAGCTGCCGCTGCGCAAGCTCCAGTCCCGCGCCGAGCGTCGCGGCAAGCAGGATCACCTGATCGCAGTCGGCAAGAAAGGCGCGGATCTCCTCCCCCGCCGGGCAGAAGTCCGTCCCGCCCAGGGGCTTACCAGGCTTGTAGTCGAACACGCGCCAGACCACGCGCGGCTCGGCAAGCTGCCGCAGCCGCCGCTCGGCGCGCGCAAGCTGTGCGTCCAGCTCTTCGGGCAGCGCTTCGCCGTGCCAGAGCAGATAGCGCAGCACCTCCCCGCGGTCAATTTGCGTCAATCTCGCCTCCACAGCTCCACCCCCCGGTTCTTTACGAAACTAATTATATAGTGTAGCACAGTTTCTCAGTGTTGAAAAGAAAAAAATGGGGGACTAACCACTGACCACTGGCCACGAATCGTTACAAAAAGCCGTAACGATTCCGTCTTGCGTGGCTTTGGGGGAGCTCATACTAAGTCTCAATAGAACGGTTTGAAATCTTCCGGCCAGATT
>CAJOCV010000108.1 GCA_905233785.1 uncultured Oscillospiraceae bacterium | reverse complement strand
CTTCAGCTCGTAGCCTTCGTCGTGCTCCTTCAGATCGGTCTTCATCACATGCGCCGCATGTTTGCCATACAGCTTGCGATCCACGTCGGATTCAAAGCCTCTGAACGGGAAGCCCATCCAGTCATCAAACAAACTCTCTCCAAAAATACTCGGCAACATAAGTCATACCTCCTTTGATATGCATCGCATTTCATGTTACCTGAGCAAGGGGGATGGAGGTCATCTATTCGATCTTCGTTCCTCTGTTCGATTATGATTATAGCACTGTTTTCAGCACTGTCAAGCCGAGAGTGCTAATTATCGCGTGAACAATTTGTGAACATTCTTATATAAAAATAGGAGCGAGTTCAAGGTGCAGAGAATGCTCTTTCCTTCGTTTTCATTTTTTATGCCGTTTTCGGCACTACCATCACTGCCAGGCAGTCTGTCAGGAAAAGCGGTCGGGACTCGCTGTAATCGAAAAAGACGAACTGCATTTTCAAAAGCATAGAGTCCGGAATCTGTCGCTTGAAAAAGGCATAGACGCCGTACAGGGAAACCGCAGACAGGATCGCAAGCGCTGTCCGGCGTTTTTTCCCTTTGGGCAGGTTGCTCCCCGGATGGGGGCCTGCGTGCAGGCTCATCAGCACGAAGCCCCAGTAGGCCAGAGGCAGATGGATCGCGCGGGCAGCCGACGCCATCCCGGCTGTCGGCAGAAAAGTGTACAGATACTTGCTCATGAGGATGCCGCACAGAGGCTGGACGATCATGAAAAGCAGCAAAAGAAGGTTCGGCGTTGTCTGAAAAATGCACTGCGGCGAATATCGCCCCTTGAACAAGTACTTTCCACCAAGCCTACGGTATGCCATCATCAAGGCCGACTGTAAAACAGCCCCCGGCGATGCTCCTCCTGGAGCTCGCCGGGGGCATAATCCTGTGTTAGCCTCTCCTACTCGATTCTGATATGTGTCGCACCGAGATACGCTGCTGTTATGCTTTAAAAGAGCCAAAGCCCAGGACGGCTTCGTCAATATCCATCTCTCCTGCGCCAACGCCGTACACTGCATGTCGGAACTGCACCACAGCGTCGTCTATGAGCCCGAATTCCTCTGGTGAGATAACCCTCTCCGGCGGCAGCTTCCCGAAGGGGGCGTATACGCTGTCAAAGGAGAGATCCTTTGTGGGAGACACGAGGCGTTTGATTTGCGCCATTTCGCTTAACCGCTGCGAATCAACCAAAAACCGCATAAACTCGTTGGTGATCTCCAGGTCGTCGCAATTTTTGTTGACAGAGAACTCAAGGGAAGGCGTATCCAGGAAGTATCCGCCATCCTCGGTCGTGGGAACAGGCATGAAATAATAGGAAAAGGGATGTGCGCTGAAGGCTTCGGACTGAGCTTCTCTCTTCTTTGTGCCGGAAACAATGTCGCCGGTGCCGAGCATCATGGGAACATCGCCTTCCAGAAAGCGGAGAATGACGCTGTTATAATCGTTCTCCATCTCGGCGCATACCTCCGGATCGATGCATCCCTTATCCAGAAAATCCGAAGCCAATTCCAGCGCGGGTCGCATAAACTCT
The DNA here is from genome assembly GCA_905233785.1 of uncultured Oscillospiraceae bacterium. Taxonomy (GTDB): domain Bacteria; phylum Bacillota; class Clostridia; order Oscillospirales; family Oscillospiraceae; genus Limivicinus. Next base: position 4,370 of record CAJOCV010000108.1, on the reverse strand, counting down.
CCCCCCGCCGGCTCCAGGGCGTTGAGCTGTGAAACGGCGTCCGTGTTATTTGCGATTGATCCGCAGAAATAAGGATAGACCAACGAAAACAGGGCGAAGGAGTGGTTGTCCGCGTAGTACCCCATGACCGGACTACGGTATCCTTTTTCCCGCAGAGCTTCACATACGGAAACGAGCTCAGTATACGTCTCCGGAACGGCAAGACCCTCTTTCTCAAACAGATCCTGATTTACCAGCATGCCTTGGGTCGAGGAGAAAACCGGGATCATCAGAAGCTCGCCATTTTCTGTCTTGTTGAGGATATTGGGACGCAGGCAGTCCAGATCAAGGCCGAGGGCAGGATCCGCCAGATTTTCGGCGCTGTCAAGGGCGCTTTTATACGCATCCCGGCCGTTCATCCAGGAATAGGTCACATAGATATTCGGAGCGTCATTTCCCTGCAAAACCGTTCCGATCACATTGTTGTAGTCATCCAGCTTCGTGAAGCTCATTTCCACATTGGGATAGTATTGTCCGAATTGCTCAAACATGGCCTCCAGGGCTTCAAAGTTGTTATAGCTTCCCGCCACGCGGATCCTGCCGGTTGTATTTGTGTCCAGACGAGGTTGAAAGCCGCCGGGGGAAGCTGGCGTTGCAGAACCGCATCCCACCAGGCTGATGAGCATGAATGCCGCTAAGGCTGCGCAAAGTATTTTTTTCATCCTACAGCTCCTTCCTTGATTTTCCGGATTTCCTTGATTACCAGTTTTATATCAATAGGCTTTGCAATGTGCCCGTTCATACCGGCTTCCATACACTCCGCTATGTTTTCGGAAAAGGCATCCGCTGTCATGGCTATGATGGGAATAGTGGCTGCCCAGTTGTTTTCGAGCTTCCGGATGCTTCTGCTTGCATCCAGGCCGTTCATTTCCGGCATTTGGATATCCATGAAAATGAGATCAAAACTGTTCTCCTCAGCTTCCTGCATCCGCTCCAGACAGAGCCGGCCGTTAGACGCACGTTCCGTCTCTATCCTGAACATCCCCAGCAAGGTGGATATGATCTCCCAGTTGATGTCGTTATCCTCTGCGATGAGAATACGCATGCCCGCGAGATCGGAGTAATCATCCTCCGGCTCAGCGGAAGAGGATTCTCTGCCCACCACCTCGCTGATCTTGTCATAGAGAGTGGATCGGAACAGGGGCTTGCTGATAAAGCCGTTTACTCCGGCCTCCTTAGCGGTTTCTTCAATGTCAGACCAATCATAGGCGGAGATCAGTAAAAGCGGGATCCTCGTATCTACTTCGGAACGGATTCTCTTTACGATGTCAATCCCGTTCAGCTCCGGCATCTCCCGGTCCAGAATAACAACACTGTAGTCTGCGCCTCGGTTATGCCGCTGCGCGATCTTCGCGATAGCTTCCTGACCGTTGTTCGCACATTCAACAGCAACCCCCAAAGACTCCAGCGTGTCCCTGGCTGTTTCAAGCAGAAGCTCATCATCGTCCACAATCAGAGCGTCAATGGAATCCAGCATCACGTCATCACGCTGCCGATCAGCGATCGGAATATCGATCGAGACAGTAAAGGTAGTGCCTTTTCCGACTTCGCTCGTGCAGTCGATGGCGCCGCCCATCAGCTCCACCATCTGCTTTGTAATGGCAAGGCCAAGTCCGGTGCCCTGGATGCTGTTTACACGGCTATCCGTTTGCCGCGAGAACGGCTGATACATTTTTTCCATAAAAGCCGGGCTCATGCCCATGCCGGTATCGGCAATGACATAAACCAGACGAACGCAGCCGGACTGATCGCTGGACTCCTCCCTCATATCCACGCTGACTCGCCCGCCGGGCTCCGTATACTTGAGGGCGTTGGACAGGAGATTGATGTATATCTGGTTAAGCCGGAGCTGATCGGCGTACAGGTATTCCTTCTCCATACGATTAATGCGAAAGCTGAAATCAATATTCTTTTCCCGTATCATCGGCTGGGACAGATTTACCAGGTTTTCAGCCGTTTCCACGATGGAAAAAGTCAGGGGGCTGAGAGTGAGCTTCCCGCTTTCCACCTTGGAAATATCCAGAATATCATTGATGAGCGTGAGAAGATGATTGCTTGCCAGCTTGATCTTTCGCAGGTTTTCTCCGACAGCTTCCTCATCACCCAGATTTTTTTCCGCGATTGCGGTGAGACCGATGATGGCGTTCATGGGTGTGCGGATATCATGGGACATGGTCGAAAGGAAATCTGTTTTCGCTTTGTTTGCAGATTCCGCTTCTTTTGCAACGATTCTCAGGCGATTGTTGAAGTGAATCATATACGCCAGATCGAAGCAGAAAAGCAGGAGAAGCCCTGCGGATACGACACCGATGAGCAGCCAGTTCTGACTGGCTGCCTTGAAATCAGCCGTCGGGGTATAGCCGAGCAGGATCCAGCCGCCCGTATTCGTGATCGATGTGTGTGAAACAGCACAATCCCGCCCGTGTGAGTCGTTCATTGTGAATACGCCGGAGGTAGAAGTTATGGAGCTGAAAAGCTCCTGCTGTAGCGCCAGATCCCAAGTATTATACGATTTGAAAAACTCGAAAAAGTTGGTGTTCTTGAATGACGCCCCTTTGATTATATAGTTTCCTTCGGGATCGATGATACAGAATTCCGCATTCGTGTAATCTTCCTGAGGGAAGACCCACTTGTTTTCCAGCTCGGACGTTGGGATTACGCGCAGCAGTAGAGCGTCCCTTGCTGTGCCGTTTGACTCGGAGAGCGTGACTCTGCTGCAGAAGGCGAGAGACTGCTCACCGTTTGCCGGGTTGGTATAGGCGCGGGTAACATTGACACCTTCCCCGACATCCGATATCCAGTCGGTATTGCTGAACAATGAGATTCTTTCGTAGGATACAACGTATTGATCGGGCGTGCTCAGTTTTGGGCGTGTTGACAGCCCGGTCAGCGTGTCAGCATAAAGAAGATGAGCTGACGCATTCGGCATAACGTGTGTGCTGCGAACGAAGGCGACTGCTTCTTCCATGGAAAGGGTGTTGTCATTGATATACTTCGCCCAGACATCGCAGATGTGCTGCTCGCCCTCCAGGTAGTTTTCGGTGACCTTTTCCATGGCAAAGGAAGTGTCCTCGAATGCGTCAATCTGATGCTGATAGCTTTTCTCCGCCTCGTAACTTGAGTAAATAGATACATACACCAGAATAGCAGCCATAAGAACAATATTCACAGCTATGATCCATGCTTTTTTCATCGTATCAAATCCCTGTAACAGATTCTTTGGGCTCAGTCAGTATCCCGGCTGCGTATCGTAAACGAATTTGAAAAATGAGTTTTCGATTTAGCCATGTTTTCACCTTGTCCCGTCAGCGGCGAGAAAAACGACTCAAAATCTATCATAACGGCACTCTGACGATGACTTGAATTCCATGATAACGGCACTCTGCCGTTATTATACAGTATTCTCTCTGTTTCATCAATTGGAAATCTGTTTTTTTGGACCCGATTTTGCCTTATCAAAAAAAGCTTGAGTTTTCGTATTTTTGAAACGTCGCACGTTTCCTACACGAAATAATTCCAAATAGTCTCAGAAAAGTGAAAAAAGAGAAGAATTCCTTCCTGAAATGTGGTATAATTTAATCACGACAAAAAACCACACCAAACAAAACAGGAGGAATTCTTCATAATGAATTATACAACAGAAATCGGTGTTTTGAAAAGAGCTATTCACAGATCTGCAACAAAAATTTCAGCGGGAATGCCCCGGCCGTTTCAAAAGTTCACCGCAGATATGTGCTACGGCGCTATGGCTGCCAAGAGCTGTGCTCCTTTTATTACCGTTTGGTCGAGGGGCTGCACTTCATCTTGTCGAAAGCTCATACCGGCATCCGGGGCAACTTCAAGACGCTTCGCCCTAACCAGCGGCAGATGAAAATCCGTGGGTTTACATAACTTCCGCTCGAGCATTTTGAAGTTGTTGCTCTTGCGGATGATTTGTTTTTTACGAAAACTCAAAGATATTATGTCGAAAAAATGAAAGCCATTATGTTGACACGATGTCAGAATTGTGATATATTACGTTCTGACATCGTGTCAACATGCTTTTGAATAGATCAAACGATATGAGTAACTTTTTCTCGCAACACAAAAAGTATTTCTGCGAAAAACTGCCTTCATTAGAACACAAGTTTTTTGGGGGGATCCGCCCTCGCCGATGGAATCATCGCTTCCTAAAACGCAAACCGGCACTGTTTCGGCTCCCTGCTTATGAATATCCGGAGACCGGCGATGCGCTCGGCGTCTGCATGGAGATCAATTGCCGGGCTTTGAGGTTTGGAGATTTGTGAAACAGGAGAGATATTATGCCGAAAGCATCGCTTGAACTGACAAAT
>CAJOCV010000107.1 GCA_905233785.1 uncultured Oscillospiraceae bacterium | reverse complement strand
AACTTAAAACACCGCGAAAAAGTTCCCAAATTCTGTCTGAAAACTGAATTCTGAAAACTGAAAACTTGGGGATGTGAAAAAGACTTTTTTCACATCCCCTGTTTCTTTTTTCCGTTGAAAAAAGTGCTGACAAGCCTCGAAGCGGATGCTATAATCGAAGCAACAAGACGAATCGGAGGGACACGCCCATGAAGAAACACATCATCTGCTTCGGGGATTCCAATACTCACGGCTACTGCGTCGATCCCGCGGACTGCGCCGACGGCGGGAATCGCTTCAACGAGGAGGAGCGCTGGCCCTGTCTGCTGCAAAAGCAGCTGGGCGAGGGGGTTCTGGTGCTGGAGGAGGGACTCTCCGGCCGCACGACGGTCTTCCCCGACCCTCTGCACGAATGCATGGCGGGGCTGGATGTGATCTATTCCACGCTGATGAGCCATGAGCCGGTGGATTTGCTGATCGTGATGCTGGGCACGAATGACACAAAGGAGCGTCTGGGCGCGAACGCCGCCTGTATTGCCATCGGGCTGGAGCGGCTTTTGAACAAGGCGCTCTCGGTTCCCGCCTGGCGCGGCGGGAAGCCGCGCATTCTGGTCATTGCGCCGCCGCACATCGGCGAGGGACTCTATCTGCGCCCCGAGGGGGAGGCCATGGGGCGGGGCTGCCCGGAGAAGTCCCGTGCGCTCGCGCCGTATTACGCGCAGCTTGCCCAGCGCCTGGGCTGCGCCTTCCTGGACGCGGAGGGTGTGGCGGAATTCAACCGCGTTGACTGTATGCATCTGACCCGTCGCGGTCACGCCCAGCTTGCCGCGAGACTTGCGGAGCTGGTGCCGACGCTTCTCGTCTGATATGCGCCGCTTTTTTAACGCCGAAAATTTTCTGTGGCGCTGGCTGGGGATCCTCGGCGACCTCGTGCTGCTGAGCCTGCTGTGGACGGTGTTCTCGCTGCCGCTCGTGACCCTCGGTCCCGCGAGCGCCGCGCTGTATGACGCTGCGGTGCATGTGCTGCGGCGCGGGGAGGGTGTAAGCTATGCGCGTTTTCTCTCCGTTCTCCGGCGGGAGCTGGGGCAGGGGATGCTTGTCACGATTGCCTGGGCGGGGCCGCTGGCGCTGTTGTGGCTCGCGCTTCGCGCCTTGCCGCTTTCTCTGCCTCTGCAGATCGCCGCGGTGCTGCTGTGCTTTTTCCTGCTGGGCTTTTTATGCTGGCTCTATGCCGCGCTCTCCCGCTTTTCGATGCGCACCGGGGCGCTGCTGTCGGCTTCGCTCCGCCTCACGCTGGGGCACAGCCTGCGCAGCGCGATCATGGCGCTTCTGTGGGGCGCGGCGCTGTACGTCTGTCTGCGCTTTGGCGCGCCCTTTTTCCTCTGTCCCGCGCTTGCGGCTTACGCCTCCAGCTATCTGATCGAGCCCGTGTTTATCCCGTTTGAAACGAAGCCCGGGTAAGCGGCTTTCTTACGATTCTCTCGTGCTCAGCTCACGAATGATGCGCTGCATATCGCCCATATGAAGCATCATGTCCTCAAAGAGAGCAAGCTGCGCACGCGCGCGCACAAGGTTATGCTCCGGGTAGTCGATGCGGAAATACTTGTCGCCGATCAGGTAATCGCCGAGGAAGCGGGAGCTGAGCTCCAGCGTGATGACAGCGGCGCCGACGGCCAGGCTTTCGATCTCTGCGGGGGTCAGCACATCGCGCACCGCGCCGAGATAGCCCTCCGCGTAAGCGCGGAAGAGCCGCAGGTCGAGCTTCATTTTTGTCGGGTCAGGCTCATCCTCCGCGGCGGTGCAGGCCGCAAAGCGCACGGTGTCGCCGAAATCGTAGCAGGCGAGGCCGGGCATACAGGTATCAAGGTCTATGATGACCAGCGGATCCATCGTGTCCCGGTCGAAGAGCACGTTGTTGGTCTTGGTATCGTTATGCGTCACGCGGATGGGCAGCTCGCCCCGGTCGATCTGCTCGCAAAGGGAGCAGCCAAAGCCGCGGTTTTCCCGGATAAGCGCAATCTCCCGCTCAGCGTCCTTTACGCGGCCAAGCGCGTCCTCCTCTACCACGCGGAAGAAGCTTTCCAGACGGTAGCGGGTATCATGGAAGTGAGGGATAGACTCGACCAGCAGGGAAGCGTCAAAATCCCGAAGCTGACACAGGAATTTGCCAAAGGCCTTGCCGGAGACACGCAGTACATCCTCCCGCCCGTCGGCGGTCTCAAAGGAGACGGAGTTTTCCACATAGTTATACAGCCGCCAGAACTCTTGATCCTTCCCCTCGCCGAGGATCAGGTAGTTGTTGCCCTCGACCGTGTGATGGAAGTGCAGTCGCCGGCGGCGCTCGAGTGTGCGCTCCTTGGACATGATGTGCCGGGTGATGAGGTCTATGTTTCGCATCATGCTGATGGGCTCGCGGAACACATACCAGTTCACCTTCTGCACCAGGTACTGCCGCACCTCCTTCCCGTCATACAGGGCAGTATAGTAGGCCGTGTTGATATGCCCGTTGGGTATGGGGCGATAGAGGATCAATTCGCCGGGGATCCGAAACTGCCGGCAGATATAGAGAAGCTTTTCACGAAGCTCCTGATCAGTGAGCTGCAAGATAAGGCCACCACTTTCTTTCCTATTTTGCGTCTGTTCGACACGCAAGTAAACGATGATGAAATCGGCAACAGCGAATCCCGAGAAAATTTGTGTTCCGATGACGGCTCTTTTTTGTAGGAATCCTTTGTGTATTGCAAGAAAAAGTGACGAATCAGAGCATTCGTTTTCCGGGAGGCGCCGCAGGCGATTTGATCAGCGTTTACGCAAGAAGTATTCTAACGAATCGGGCAGGCGCTGTCAATTCTTTCTTCGCGGCGGGGCAGAGAAATCCCTTCCAGCGCCAGCAGCGCCGCCTTCCTCTCGTTCCCTCCGGCATAGCCGGTCAGTTTGCCGTCGGCGCCGAGAACGCGATGGCAGGGGATAATGAGCGAAATCGGGTTGCGCCCGACCGCTCCGCCGAGCGCCTGCGCAGCCATGCGCCTGAGACCGCGGCCTTCGGCATAGAGCGCGGCAAGCTCGCCATAAGAGCGCGTTTCGCCGTAAGGAATCGTCAGCAGAAGCTCCCACACCGCCTGCTGAAAGGCCGTCCCCCGCGGTGTAAGCTTCGGCGTAAAGCCGGGATCTCGGCCTTCAAAGTACCGCGCGAGCCAGAGCTCCGTCTGTTCAAGGACAGGCAGCCGTCGTTCTTCGGCGGCGGCGGGCAAGCAAAAATGCCTCTGCCCCTCAAAATGCAGGCCGCTCAGGGCATCCCCTTCGCCCGTAAGCCAGATCGTCCCCAGCGGCGACGGCGTTTTCCAGATTGCTGTCATTCTCTTTCCCCCCTCCTTTGTACGATCGCGCGCTATGAGCAAGGGAGCCCTGATCCAATCGGCGAGAGCGGAAATGCTCCGGAAGCTGCCGATGTTTCTTCAGCGTCTCCCTTGTATACAGCAGTCTGAGGTGATATAATGAAAGACAAATATAAACCATTTGTATTTCCCCTTTGAGAGGAGAATCCCCATGAAAGACTCGGCACCTGCCACCACACCCTCCGGCAGTCTTCAGCCCTATCTGTCCAAGCTGGCAGTCTGGGCGCTGTCCGTTGGCTCCGCCATCGGCTGGGGCTCTCTGGTCGTGACCAGCAAAAACTATCTCTCCCAGGCCGGGCCGCTCGGCTCCGTGCTCGGCCTGCTGATCGGCTTTGTCATGATGCTCATGGTGGCGAGCCATTATCACTTTCTCGCCAACCGCTATCCCGGCACCGGTGGACTGTATAACTATGTCAAGTACATTTTCGGCTATGACCGCGCGTTCCTGGTGGCCTGGTTTTTGTTTTTAGTATATATTTCCATTTTCTGGGCCAATGCCACCAGCATCCCCCTCTTCGTGCGCTATTTTCTGCACAACGCGCTGAGCATCGGGTATCTCTACTCTCTCTTCGGCTACGAGGTGTATCTGGGCGAGGCAATCGTGACGCTCATCGTCATCACGCTGATCGCGCTGCTTTGCATCAAGAGCAAAACGGCAACTGCCCGCAGCATGGTGGTGTTGACGCTGCTTTTTACCGTGGGGATCACGGTCTGCTTCGTCGCGGCCATGCTCGGGCGCGGCAAGACCGGGGTTTCCATGGCGCCGTCCTTCGTCCCGGGCAAGAGCGCTCTCCGTCAGGTCGTCCGCATCGCCTTCATCTCCCCCTGGGCTTTCATCGGCTTTGAGAGCGTGTCCCATTCCGCGGCGGAGTACCACTTCAAGCACACGGAGCTCTACCGTGTGCTTGTCTGGGCGCTCGTTGTCATTACCGCGCTGTATATTTTCGTGATTCTGATGAGCGTTTCCACCTACCCTCCCGAATGCGGGAGCTGGCTGGACTACATCCGCAGGCTCGACGAGTTTGAGGGGATCGCGGGACTGCCCGCCTTTTACGCCGCGCAGCATTACATGGGCAACGCCGGCGTCTACATCCTGATGGCCTCTCTGCTCGCGCTTGTGCTTACGAGTCTGATCGGCACCCTGCGCGCCGTCAGCCGTCTCTGCTATGCCGCCGCCCAGGACAAGATTCTCCCGGATCGCTTCGCCCATCTCAACGAGAAGCAGATTCCCGTCAACGCCATTTTGCTGATCGTACTGATCTCTCTGCCCGTCCCCTTCCTCGGCAGAACGGCAATCAGTTGGATCGTCGATACCACCACCATCGGCGCCACCATTCTCTATGGCTTTGCTTCTGCGGCGGTGTTTAAGGTCTCCCGGAAGGAAGGCGCGCGCAGAAACATCGTCATCAGCAGCATCTGCCTGGTCATTCTGGTGATTTTCCTGCTGTTTCTGCTGTTTCCGGGCATTCTCTCCGACCAGACCATCGAGACGGAGACCTATATTCTGCTCTCCGCCTGGTCGATCCTGGGGCTGGTTTTCTTTAACTACATCATCCGCAAGGATCACGCGCGCAACTTCGGCAAGGCCATCATCGTGTGGACCGCGCTGCTCGCCTTTATTGTGGTGATGGCCATGACTCTCGCCGCGCGCTATAACGAAGAGAAGGAAAACGCCGTCATCGACGATATTTACCATTACATCACGCAAACCGCCGCGCCGGAGATTCAGGTTATGGAGCCGGCGGACTTCCTGGAGATGCAGCGCGCCCGCCTCGTCCTGGCCGACAACGGCAGCGTGCTTGTGATCCTGGGGCTCTTTGGCCTGTCCTTCACGGTGTTGATGTTCAACTATTCCTCCATGAAAAAGTGGGAGATGATCACCGCGGCGGAGCGTGACAAGGCTCAGCTTGCAGCCTACACCGACCCGCTCACCGGTGTCAAGAGCAAAAACGCCTATTCCGCGCAGGAGAGCCGAATAGAGGCGCAAATCGCAGACGGCACAGCGGGCGCGTTTGGCATCATCGTCTGTGATGTGAACGGTCTGAAGCGGATCAACGATACTCTGGGGCATAAGGCCGGCGACGATTACATCCGCGCCGCCTGCCGGATGCTCTGCGAATACTTCAAGCACAGCCCGGTCTTTCGCATCGGCGGGGACGAGTTCGTGGTGCTGCTGCAGGGGCACGATTTTGAAGCGCGGCATGAGATTTTGCAGAGCTTCAACGAGAAGGTTGAGCGCCATATCGGCACCGCTCAGGTCGTGGCCTCGCTGGGGCTCGCGGACTTTGACGCCAAGACCGACGCCTCCTTCCACGATGTCTTCAAGCGGGCGGACGAACTCATGTACCGGCGGAAACTGCAGCTTAAAAGCATGGGCGCCGTGACACGAGACTGATGCTCATTCATTCCATATCGTAAGGGGATGCCGACTCGCATCCCCTGATATTCTGAATAGGAGAACACACATGCGTATCATCACAATCAGCCGCCAGTTTGGCAGCGGCGGACGCGAGCTGGGCAAACGGCTGGCTGAGAAGCTGGGCTGGGACTATTACGACAAACAG
>CAJOCV010000106.1 GCA_905233785.1 uncultured Oscillospiraceae bacterium | reverse complement strand
CGAATTCGCCGAACATTTCTTTGCTATACGAGCTCTGGTTCGCCGGGAGGGCACAAGGCCCTCCCCGATGCAACCAGGGTTTTCGCATTTGTTTCGCATTTTGCAACGCGCTCGGTTTTTCCGGAAGATGCCGCAGGCGTATTGTGCGGTGTTGCCTAAATCCTGCTCAATGACTGCCATCATCAGACTCTACGCTCAAATTATCCCGGGGATTCGCTCCGGGTGATTTCCCCCGCGCTTGCTCAGGAGAACACCCATTTTTTCTGGATAGTATAGCTGACCAGAAATAAGAGCGCGTCCACGCAGATTTTGATGCCGGTGGAGAGAGCCGGGGCGGAGACGCCGAACACACGATCCAGCAGCGTCACCAGCCCCGCGGAGCAGAGCATGATCGGCACCGCGAGACAGTAATAGCGCAGCAATGCCTTCCCATAACCGCCTTGGTTCTGAAAGACCAGGCGGTTATTTGCGTTAAAGTTAAAAAACGAGGAGACCGCCCTGGCCAGCGCCGTGCAAACGAGATCCGCAAAGCCGCCGAGCGCCGCCGCAAACAGGGTTTTCAGAAGCCAGAACAGGCCGTTGTCTAACACCCAGGAGGCAACGGAGCTGATCGAATACTTCAACAATTGAAAAGATTTGCGCATATCTTTATTTGAACTTCGCCTTCATCATGATTTTGAAAATACGCCAGGAGTCCTTAACGGCGTTATAATGGGAGCTGTAATCCTCCGGATCGTAGACGGTCTCGATCGGCTGCTCGAGAAAGACGATGCCCTGCTTCTTCATTTGCAGCAGCATATTCGTCTCATACTCGAAGCGCTCGCCCTCCATCTCAATAAAACGCGGTAAAAAGCGTCTCGGAATGGCGCGCAGACCCGTCTGCGTGTCGGAGATGGTGATGCCATAGAAGAGCTTGAACATACGGTTTGTGGTCTTGTTGCCCGCGACACTGCGGGGCGGGACGCCGGGCTGGTCGAAATCACGGCAGCCGAGCACCACCTTGTCCCCGTTTTTCAGCATCTTCTCCGCGCAGGCCACGATGTCCGGCAGCAGATGCTGTCCGTCCCCGTCGATGGTAATGACGCCCTCGATCTCCGGCAGCGCGGATACAACGTGCGCGAAGGCGGTTTTGAGCGCGCGCCCCTTGCCCTTGTTGACGCCGTGATGCAGCACCGTGCACTGGGGATAGCGCGCCGCCTGTGTAAACCACTGTTGATGCTGCGCGTCGCTGCCGTCGTCCACGATGACGATGTGCGCAAAGCCGTCGGCAATCAGTCCGTCCACCACGGCGGCGAATTTCCGATCCGGGTTCAGGGAGGGCAGGATGACCGCCACGGCCTCCCGGCAGGTTTTCTTTGTCTCCATGTTCACGCCTCCGTTCTGGAGTTCTCCACCGTGACGGCGCGGATGGAATCGCCGAAATCCTGCGCAATGATGGTCAGACCGTCATACTCGTGCAGGATACCGTTTTCGCCCTTGTTCGGATACACGACCGTGGTCTCCGTGGTGACGTCCAGGATATACAGATCGCTGCCCACGCTGATGGCACTGTTGAGCGTCGCGCCGTTGAACTCATAATACTTTGTGTGCGCCCAGCCGTAGCCGTCCATGGCCATCCAGAGGCGCTGCTCCAGCTCGCTGCCGTCAATGAGATAGGGCTTGAGTCTGGCAATGGCGGAGGCGGGGTCGCCGGTACCGGCGCTGAAATGCTTATAGGCGTCGGAAAAGGCGATGGCGAAGGACTCCAGCCGCGCCCAGGTTTCCGGTTCGGGCTGCCGGATGTACTGAATATCGTCCTTTGTCTCGTCATAGACGAAGAGGTTTCCCTCCTCGTCATAGATGACGGCCTCCTGCACCCCAAAGAGGTTTTTTACCTCATATGTCACCTTGGTGGGCAGCTCGGAATACTGGCTGTAATAGGGCTCCAGCACGTCGTAATGAATGCCGCGCTCGACAATGTACTCCTCCCCCACGGGGATGTTATTGATACGCACGGTGTAGCTCTGCGGAACGGTAACCTTGAGAGAGGTGTAGAGCCCCGTCACATAGAACTCATTGCTCTGCACGATCCAGGGAATCTGGTTGTCGGGCACGGTGCCGCGCTTGCTCTCATCGCGCACGACGACGGCCTTGCCCACGAGGTTCTTGCCGCAGATCAGATCATATTCGACGCAGCCGGATTCGTTCGTACTGCCCGGGCGGCGGCGATAGCTCCAATCCCCCTCGAGCATATCCTGCACGATCTGCACGCATTCCTCGTTGGTCTGAAACTCATGGGGCATGGCGGCCACGGTCTGGGCGATGCCCTGCTCAAAGACGTTGCTCTTGAGCTGTTCGATATATACGTCCATGATGCTCTCCGGCTCGACCGGATCAAGCGTCTTGGCGTATTCCCAGAGGCGGTTCAGACCGAAAAGGATCACAGCCGCGAGAACCAGAATGTAGGCGGTCAAAAACGTTGCGTACACGCCGGCGCCGTGGGTATTTTTCTTTCTTTTTGCCATCTCGTCAGACCTCCTCAGGTATTCGCGCTCTCCGCCGCGGTATCCTGCGGACGGATCAAAAAGGCGTCCGGAACGGCGCGGGCCACGCCGTTGGCGGAGGAGCTGCTGTTGAGGTACTCGCCATAGCAGTACACGCTCGAGGATGAGCCGCCGTCCAGGTTGCAGGCGTTGATCGCGCCGTGATCGGCCATGATGCGGGCAAGGTCGGTATAGGTGGCGCCGATGCTGTGCACCTGGCGGCCGTCAATCACCAGCATCAGGATCGCGCCGTCAGCCCGCTGGCCGATGGCGGTGCGGGGATTGACACCGCTGGGGATCTTGGCCGCATCGGTGACGTTGCCGTTGATAATGAGAACGGGGCCGAAGCTCACGCCGTCGATAATCTGCGTGTTGATCGCGTCCTGCAGGGTGTAGTAGCCCACATGAAGCTTGCCGTTTGCGTCAAGGCCGACGAAGGCGCCGCCGCCGAAGCCGGGATTCACCACCTGGCCGCCCAGAATGGTCAGCCCGTCGGGCGTATCGCCGCTGCCGTTGCCGCCCACGTCGGCATAAGCGCCGCCGTTGATGCCGCCGATTGCGCCGTACTTGTCACACATCTGTTCCAACGTCAGGCCGGCGCCGTTGCCCACCGCCGCCCCGACGAAGACGCGCATGGGATCCTTGACTACGATCATATGACCGACATAACCCGTGCCGCGAATGTCCTCAATGATGATGCCGTCACCGTCCTCGTCGATGAGACCGTAGGCATCGGGCTGGGGGCCGCTGCCATCGTCAATCCTCGTCTCCTCCTGCGTGGGCAGACTGATGAGCGAGGCGTCAAACTCCTCCTCCACATGCTGGTTCCGGGTGGCTTTGATAGCGTCTGTCTCCTCCACGGTCAGGAAAATATTGGGAACCCAGGTGAAGCGCCGGGTTTCAAACATGGTCATGGCAAAGGTGTTGCGCAGCGTAGCGCTCGGCCCCTTGAGCAGCACGTATTCCAGCCCAAGCCCGCCGAGGCCGAGCATGATGCCCGTTGCCAGCAAAAAACCGAAGACGCGGTTGATGACGCGGCTTCTCGCCCTGCGCTTTGCCCTTTTGCGCCGCTGCTTACGCAGCAGTTCCTCCTGCTCCTGCTGCTCGATGGGGCTCAGTTCGTCAAAATCAAGATCTATATTCTTCACGGTTTCTCCCTCTTCATGATCTGTTTCGTTTGAATATACGGGGGGATTGTAACATAAGCCTTGCAGACTTGCAAGGCTTATGTCACAATTTAAGAATTTTGTTAAAAATGGGAAAAGAAAACGTGAAAAAGCGTTTGTTCACCTGAAGAGCCTTGGCCGCAGAACAAGCAGCCAGTAGCGCTGCACCCGCTTGAGCGTGAAATCGTACAGCAGCATTACGCCGATCAGCGCCGCAAAAAAGCCGAGACCCATCCAGCGCGTATAGGTTCCAAAGTCCTCCTGTAAGCTGTTGAGCTGAAAAACCCATAGCAGCAGCGCGTACATCGACCCGAGGCTTAAAGCAAAGAACGCAAGCTTCGAGAGTGCGCGCAGCCCCCGGGGCTTCGCCGCGTCCAGACGGGGGCGCAGCATCGGGTAATAGCCGGAAAAGAGATAAAAGAACGCGGCCTCCCGGTCGATACTCAGCAGCAGCGAGAGAGCCGCCGTGACTGCCCAGGTCATCCACGCCCAGCGCTCGCCGTGCTCGCTCATCACCGGCAGCAGCAATACGGAGGCAATCAGCGGGCTGCAGTAGGTCGCAACGGGAATGAGCCCGCCTGCTGCCATCAGAATGGCGCCCAGGGCGGCCATCAGCGCACAGAAGGCGACAGGCAAGCTCTTCATGCGTGTTTCAGCCTCGGCAGCCAGTAAGCCTTGCCGAAGACGAAAAGCTCCGCCGCGAGGCACATCGGGATCGCCGCGATCACGTCCACCGCCGAATGCTGCTTAACAAAGCACACCGCGAGGGAGACCAGCGCCGCAAAGAGCCAGAAGGCTGCCTTCCCCCAAGCGGGGCAGCTTTCGTCCTTCTGCATCGTGGAGGCCACCGCGACGCTGTAACCCACATGCAGCGAGGGGCAGACGCCGGTCGGCGTGTCAAAGGCGTAGATAAAGCCCATGACCTGAGTGAAAAGATTGTCCCGCGCAAAGCTCTCCGGGCGCAGGTCCTGGCGGCTGGGCCAGAGAACATAGACGGTCATAGCGATCAACTGGGTCAGCATGATATAGGTCTGCATTTTTTTGAAGCTGTCTATGTTATATAAGAGGGTGTACAGCAGCGAGCCGAAAACCACAAAGTACCAGGCCACATAAAAAATGGCGAAATACTCGTTAAACGGGATCAGATCGTCCAGAAAGCCGTGTACCACATGGCAGCGCTCATAGGGGATCAGGTTCTCCGTGATAAAATACATGGCAAAGTAGGCGATCCAGCCGCCCAAGAGCTTCACATGGGAAAAGCGCGGCTCGTTTATGCGGGAAAAGCGGAATTCGCGGTAGTCAACTACAGGTTTTTTCATCGGTATAGACCTCGAAGGGAATGTTTTTTGGGTAATCCCGCTTACGGATGTTGCGGTAGGGGACTACCGTGTGCTCCGGCAGGGAGCAGGCCAGCTCCACAATACCGTCGGAGAGGGCGGCGCAGATGCGCTGCCGCTCCTGGGCGATGGGGACTGTGGGGTCGAAGCGGATCGGCTCGCCGAAATACAGGGTTTTGCGCCTGGGCGCGATGTAAAGCGGGACAAACGACAGCACAGTCCCGGTTTTTTTATAATAGAAGCGGGCAAGATCGACAAACTTGTCCTGAAATGCGTACAGGATATTATTGCGCCGCTCGTTCTTCTCCGGGAAAATGACGATGTTGCTGCCCGCGCGCAGCTTTTCGATGGAGCTGCGGTAGGTGCTGATCAGCCGCGTATCGTGGTAGACGGGGATCGTGTGCGCGTTGTTGAAGACGCAGACAGACAACGGCGTGATGAGCCTGCCGAGCAAACGGAAAAACCAGTGCGTCCAGCGCGGCTTGAATGACCAGAAATCCGTAAAGGCATAGTCCGCCACCTCGTCCCATTGCATCATCTGCCCGGCGCACCAGATTTCCCGTCTGCCGGGCACATAGAGCTCCGCTGCGATGGGACCGTAGATCTGGCTGTGGTTGCCCACAATGACGCAGGGCTCCTTGGGCAGCTTTTCCGTGCCGACAAGCTTAAACTTCGGTGAAAACAGCCAGACAAAAAAGCGAATTATGCGGTAAATCAATGTTGTTTTCTTTTCTTCCATAGACCCTCCCTCTAAAAACGCAGAAAACAGTATAGCACAAAGGGCGTAAAAAATCTTTAAGAATTTTGAAAAATGTCAGGGAAGCGCTGATGAAATCGGCGAGAGCAGTTGAGCAGGAATACTTTGTGTATTGCAAGAAAAAGTGACGAAATCAGGGCGCGGTTTTTCCGGAAGATGCCGCAGGCGTATTGTGCGGTGTTGCCTTAGAGGTCTATGGAAGAATCGTATGCTGCAGCGTTTGCTTTGCAAGGGACTGTATACACGGCCGAGGCCGCTCGCTAAAACGAAAACCTGTCCCAAGGCGCTTGCGCAGACGGCGCGACTTCAAAAGAGAGGGGAGCGCCGGTTCTCGGGTGCTGAAAGCGCAGGGCGCGGCAAAAGAGGGCAAGCGCGGGCGCGCTCTCGCCGCCGTAGCGCCGGTCACCCAGGAGCGGGAGCCTCCGCGCGGCAAACTGCACCCGGATCTGGTGGGAACGCCCCGTTACCAGCGTGACGCACACAAGGCTCAGCCCCTTTGTCCGCGCAAGTGTCTCGTAGCGCAGGACGGCCTCACGCACACCGCGGCGCTCGCGTTTGACGACGAAGCTTTTATTTTTCGCCGCGTCGTGATAGAGAAGATCGCGCATTTCGCCGCGCTCCGGCGCATCGCCGCAGCAGACGGCGAGATACTCCTTCTCCATCGCCCCCTCCGCGATCTGGCGGGAGAGGGCGGCGGCAGCGGCCTTCGTCTTTGCATAGACCATCAGCCCGCCCACGGCCTTGTCCAGTCGATGGACGCAGAAGATTTCCGCCGCCCCGGTCTGGCCGCGCAGAAGCCCGGGCATCCCGCCCTCCTCGGATACGACGCCAACCGGCTTGACGCAGAGCACGATGTCTCTGTCCTGATAGAGAATGTCCAACTCCATAGTATCACCGTAAAACAGTTTTGATGAAAAGCGTTCGTAACGATTCCGTCCCGTTCCGGGACTAAATCGTTAATGCACCCCGCTGCGCGCACTCGCGGCGGGGGAACGCTCGCACACATGCGGGGCGAGAAGTGTTTTTTCCGAGGTACACGCCCCCGGAAAAAAAGATTTGATCAGTTACTATTTTCCTTGCAAAATGTGAGATCATTTGCTATAGTATTATTGTGCTCAGACTGTAGATGAGCAAAAATGTAAAGGAGGATAGCATTATGGATCTTGCAAAAAGTCAGAAAATCATTAAGGTTCTCGGTGTGCTGAACATCATCGCCGCTGTGTTCTGCCTGGTTGTGGCTCTTGGTTTGCTTGGTGTCGGCGGTCTTGGCGGCATGGCGGCGGGCGATCTGGAAGCGCCCGACCAGGATCTTGCCACGGGCATTGCCGTGTTTCTTATCGGCGGTCTTTTCATGCTGGCATCCGGTGTGATCGATCTGATCGAGGGTATCTTCTCCCTGCGCGCCGCCAAGGACGCGGCCAAGGCAAAGCCGCTGTGGGTCATCTCCATCATCAGCGTTGTGCTGAACGCGCTGGCCCTCATCAACAGCTTCAGCCAGGGTTCACAGGACATTGCCACCGCGGTGTTCTCTCTGCTGCTTAGCTGCGGCGTCCTCTACCTCGCCAATAACATCAAAAAGAACGCCTGAGCAAAACCGGGGCTGCAGAAAAGCGCTGTGCTTTTTTGCAGCCCCTCTTTGCGCCTTCTGTTGTTTTTTGCTGCCAATTGTGCTGCACTTTCTACCAGGAAATTCAGGCTTGGCGGATTCGAAAACCGGCAGGGGTTCGAATCCACCGAGCCCTACCCCGCCCGCTCCTGTGTGGAGGTCGCAAGGCTCCCCAAGGCCGTGCTGCTTGCGTGCGAGGTCATTGCGGAAAGATAAGGCAAGGGGATGTGAAAACGCACGTCCCCTTGTTTTTGCATTCTTATTGATACAGGATCAGCGCGATGGTCTCCAGATCCTCGTCCCCGATGTTTTTGAGGGCATGACCCTGCCGATCGTCGCAGAAGGTCACGTCCCCGGGGCCGACCTCGTGTTCGGCGCCGTTGTCGTTATAAAGTCCCCTGCCCCGCAGGATGTAATAGGTCTCGCCGTCGCCGTGGTGGATGTGCCAGCCGATCTCACAGCCGGGCTTGAGCACGGAGTGGGAGAAGACGCGGCCCTTGCCGTACATCTCCGGCGCGCCGTTTAAGATGTTCTGAATGATGACCTGCCCCTCGCCGTTAAAGAGCTTCTTGGTCTCTACGCGTTTTTCATCGCTGCGTCGAATCATGACAACGCCTCCTGTAGTTGATAGGCTCATTATACCCGCTTTTACGTGCTTACGCAAGCGGAAAGATGGCAAATCCGCTCTTGTGCAATTGAACGCAATATGATAAAATAAGCGCAAACGCGCTTATTTTATTTGATTTTACGCCGTTTTTCTCGCCGCTTACGCGGCAACCGAAAAACATGGCGAATTATATCATAAACCCGCTGGGCTTATGATATAATAAATCTTCTAAATCCAATCCATACAGAGCTTTCGCGCAGCGAGGGCTGTCGATACAGGAGGAACACATGAGCGATTTTGAAGCGAAGATTTTCCATGCCATCCACGACGCGGTTCTGGCACTTTACGAGCTGGAGCTGGACGAGAGCGTTCTCGTCGTCGAAACGCCGAAGGACCCCAGGCTCGGGGACTATGCCACGTCCGCGGCGATGAAGCTTGCCCGCAATCTGCGCAAGAACCCGCTGGTGATCGCCGAGGAGATCGCGGCAAAGCTTCAGGAGCTGCTGCCGGAGGCGGAATCCATTTCCGTTGCCCGCCCCGGCTTCATTAACTTCAAGCTCAAAAACACCGCGCTCTCGGCGCTCATCAACCAGGTCATCGCCGCCGGGGAGCATTACGGCGAGAACGAGAGCGGCAAGGGCAAAAAGGTGCTGGTGGAGTGGGTCTCCGCCAACCCCACGGGCGACCTGCACTGCGGCCACGCCCGCAACGCCGCCTGGGGCGACTGCATCTGCCGGCTGATGGAGGCGAGCTCCTGGGACGTGCTGCGCGAATACTACGTCAACGACGCGGGCAACCAGATCGTCATGCTCGGCGAGAGCCTGACCGCCCGCTACTTTGAGCATTTCGGCAGGGACTACCCCCTGCCCGACGGCGGCTACCACGGCGAGGACGTGAAGCAGATCGCCATTGACATTGCCGAAAAAGACGGCGACAAGTGGCTTACCGCCGACCCGAAAGCGCGTTTGGCGTACTTCATGCAGGAGGGTAAGACGCGGGAGCTTGCGAAGATCGACCGCGACCTCAAGCTCTACGGCGTGAAGATCGACTCCTGGATGCACGAGACCTTCTTCTACGAAAACGAGCGCAAGCGCATCATGGACTGCCTCAGGCGTATGGAGGAGCTGGGGCTGACCTACGAGCAGGACGGCGCGCTGTGGTTTAAGAGCACCGCTTACGGCGACGAGAAGGATCGCGTGCTGCGCAAGAGCGACGGCACGCTCTCCTACATGACGCCGGACATTGCCAACCACGTCTACAAGATCGAGCGCGGCTATCCCCTTCTCGTCGATCTTTGGGGCGCGGATCACCACAGCTATGTGACGCGCATGCAGGCCGCGCTCAAGGCGCTCGGCTACCCGGAGGGGACGCTCGCGGTCGACCTCATCCAGATGGTGCGCATGGTGGAGGACGGCAAAGAGGTCAAGATGTCCAAGCGCACCGGCAACGCCCTCACGATCCGCGAGCTCTGTGACGACATCGGCGTGGACGCCGCGCGCTGGTTCTTTGCGTCCAAGGACGTGTCCACCCACATGGATCTCGATCTCAAGCTTGCCCGCTCGCAGGACAACAACAACCCCGTCTACTATGCCCAATATGCCCACTCCCGTATGTGCTCCATTCTCGCCAATCCCAAGATGCCCGCCTTTGAGCAGCGCGACAGCTACGAGCTGCTGACCGATGAGAAAGAGCTGCAGCTTCTCAAGATGATCGGGGAATTTCCCGCCGAGGTGGCAAACGACGCGCTGCTGAGAAAGCCGAACAAGCTGGCGGATTACATCCTCGCGCTTGTCAAGGTCTTCCACAGCTACTATAACAGCACCAAGGTCTATAACCCGGACGATCAGGAGCTTACAAACCAGCGCCTGGGGCTCATTACCGCGCTGCGCATCACGCTTCATAACGCCCTGCATCTGATCGGCGTCTCCGCCCCGGAGAGTATGTGAGTTTTGCGTTTTGAGGAGACGAGAACACACCAAAAGGAGGAATCCACATGGACAAAAACATTTTCCACCGCAATGAGCTTTTGGCGCAGAAGGTCATCAAGGGTCTGCAGAGCCGCAACATGTCCGGCTACTACGCCGAGGATCGGGAGGCGGCGCTCAAGATCGCGCTCGAGCTGATCCCGGAGGGCAGCAGCGTTTCGATGGGCGGCGGCCTGAGCGTCAGCGAGATCGGGCTTGTGGACGCCGTCAAAACCGGCAGCTACAACTTCATTGACCGCGACCGGTACGCCGACAAGCGGGAGGCCTACCTGCTCACTTACGATGCGGACGTGTTCCTCGCAAGCGCCAACGCCATCACCGAGGACGGCATCATGGTCAACATCGACGGCAACGCCAACCGCGTCTCCGCCATGGCCTTCGGCCCGAAGAAGCTCGTGCTGATCGTGGGCATGAACAAGGTATGTCCCGATCTCGACACCGCGATGAAGCGGGCGCGAAACGTGGCCGCGCCGATCAACGCCCAGCGCTTCGGGCTCTCCACCCCCTGCAGCAAGACCGGCGCCTGCATGGACTGCAAGTCGCCCGACACGATCTGCTGCCAGTTTCTCATTACGCGCTTTTCGCGTGACCCCGCGCGCATCCACGTGATCCTGGTCAACGACACTCTGGGCTTCTGAGACTGTGCAATCAATAAAGGAGTAAACCATGCTGCCAAAGGACCCGATGATCCTTTTCAGCGTCGTAAATACCAAGCTGCGGGACGATTACGCCACGCTCGACGCGCTCTGCGAGGACTTGGACGAGGATCGCAGCGCGCTGGAGACAAGACTTGCCGCCGCGGGCTTCCTCTACGACGAAGGAAAAAATCAGTTTCGATAATCATAAAGGGGCTTTGAAAAAACTACGTTTTTTCAAAGCCCCAGTTTTCAGTTTTCAGAATTCAGTTTTCAGATAGGAATCCGGAACTCGTATCGTTTATTGATAGATCGTAATCTATTGTTGTAGAAATCGTTTTTCCTTTCTTACGTCAGG
>CAJOCV010000105.1 GCA_905233785.1 uncultured Oscillospiraceae bacterium | reverse complement strand
CAAAGCGCTGCAGTTTATTGCGGTATGTTCCGTTTTCTTCTCTGAAAACTGAAAACTGGATACTGAAAACTGGTAAAGGGGCTGTTTTCACAGCCCCTTGGTTTTGCGTTACAGCAGCGCCTGAAAGTCCGCATAGGCCGTTCTTCCGCCCGCGAGGACGGAGGGGCGGGAGGCGTCGAAGGGCAGCGGCGTTCCGTCGAGCCGGGTGCAGACGCCGCCCGCCTCCTCCACGATCAGCACGCCCGCCGCGTAGTCCCAGAGCGAGAGCGCCATCTCAAAATAGACCCCGGCGCGGCCTGCCGCTACGCTGCAGAGATCCAGCGCCGCCGAACCCTGCCGCCGGACGTCAAGGCTTGCGCGATAGGCCTTCTCCATCAGGCGGAAGGTCTTCTCCGGGCTGCTGTTTTCGTACGGCGCGGTGCCGCAGACCACCAGCGTGTCACAGAGCAGCGCCTCCGACACATGGAGGCGCTGCCCGTTTAAGAAGGCGCCTTCGCCGCGCAAAGCGGTAAACTGCTCCTTCATATAGGGATTGCGGATCGCGCCCGCAAGCAGCGCTCCGCGGCTCATATACGCGACAGAGACGCAGCTGTGATGAAAGCCATGCACAAAGTTCATCGTCCCGTCAATGGGGTCGATGATGAACAGATGCTCGGCGCCGAGGTCGTCGTGCCGGTCGTTTTCCTCACAGAAAAACCGCGCCCCCGGCACGGCTTCGTCAAGCCGCTCAATCAGAAGCGCCTGTACCCGGCGGTCATACTCCGTGACCACGTCGCGCCGGTCGGTCTTGCGTTCGGCGAGGATCGAGTCCGCGTGGAGCATCAGCTCCGACGCCTCCTCCTCGGCGGCGATCATAGCGGATAAAATATCATGTGTGTTCATATTGCTTCCTTCTCGAAAAAAACGGGGATGTGAAACCTTTCACATCCCCCCAAATTGCTTGTTTTTTTGTAACGATTCCGTCTTGCGTGGCTTTGGGGGAGTGTTTTTTCCGGGGGCGTGTACCTCGGAAAAAACACTTCTCGCCCCGCAAGTGTGCGAGCGTTCCCCCGCCGCGAGTGCGCGCAGCGGGGCGCATCCCCTCTAACGATTTAGTCCCGGAACGGGACTGAATCGTTACGTTTTTTAAAACTTGCCGAGTGAGGCGGAGTTTTCCTGGTTCGGCATGTACTCGTTGCGCTTTCCGGGGAGGGCGGCGTTGAGCAGGATGCCGACGATGGAGGCGACGGCCAGGCCGGAGAGGGAGACGTTCATGTTGCCGATGACGAAGGTGATGGCGCCGATGTCGGAGAAGTTGATGCCCAGCGCAAGACCGAGAATCACGGCCGCGACGATGACGTTTCTGGATTTCTGAAAATCGGTGTGGTTTTCAACCATGTTGCGCACACCGACCGCGGAGATCATGCCGTAGAGGATGATGGACACGCCGCCGATGGTGGCCGCGGGCATTGAGGAGATCAGCGCCGCGAACTTCGGGCAGAAGGAGAGAACGATCGCGTAGATCGCCGCGAGACGCACGACCTTGGGATCGTAAACCTTGGTCAGCACGAGCACGCCGGTGTTCTCGCCGTAGGTGGTGTTGGCCGGGGCGCCGAAGAGGGCGGCGAGCGTGGTGCCCACGCCGTCGCCGATCAGGGTGCGGTCGAGACCGGGGTCTTCGATCAGGTTCTTGCCGATGGCGCCGCTGATGGCGGAGATGTCACCGACATGCTCCATCATCGTGGCAAAGGCGATGGGGACGATCATAATGATGGAGGAGACGAGCAGGCCGGAGTTTACCTTGCCGGAGGCGAAAAGGCCGAAAACCGTATCCTGCATCTCAAAGGGGAAGCCGATCCAGGCGGCCTCTTTGACCGCGGTGAAATCGACGTTGCCGGTCAGCGCGGCGACCAGGTAAGAGGCCAGAACGCCCATCAGAATGGGGACGATCTTGATCATGCCCTTGCCCCAGATGTTGCAGACGATCACAACGACAATGGCAATCAGCGCGATGAACCAGTTGGTGGAGCAGTTGTTGATCGCGGAGGGGGCGAGGATCAGGCCGATGGCGATGATGATCGGGCCGGTGACAACGGGCGGGAAGAAGCGCATCACATTCTTCGAGCCGAAGGCCTTGCAGACCAGGGAGAGCACGAGGTAGAGAAGACCCGCGCAGGCAACGCCCACACCGGCGTAGGGCAGCGCCTCGCGCTGGCTCAGACCGAGCTCGGCGCCGGAGGCGACGACTGCGAAATAGCCGCCGAGGAAGGCGAAGGAGGAGCCGAGGAAAACAGGAACCTTCTTCTTGGTAACAAGGTGCATAAACAGCGTCGCGAGACCCGCGAACAGCAGCGTAGACGAAACGCTCAGCCCCGTCAGGATCGGAACCAGAACCGTCGCGCCGAACATGGCGAACAGATGCTGCAGTCCCAGCACCAGCATTTTCGGCGTGCCAAGCTCACGCGCGTCATAGATCGGCCCGTCAAGCGAAGCCTTTTTTTCTTTTCCCATGGTTTGTACCTCTCTTTATGTCAATTTGGATTGCGCGTTATTTCTTGTCCTGCTCCATGAGCCAGACGCCGGTTTCCGCGTCGAATTCCGGCAGACGAACCTCCACCAGCTCTGTGCGGGCTGTGGGGACGTTTTTGCCCACAAAATCGGCGCGGATGGGAAGCTCCCTGTGCCCGCGATCCACCAGCACCGCAAACTGGATACTCCTGGGTCTGCCGCAGGAGAACACCGCCTCAATGGCGGCGCGGGCGGTGCGCCCGGTGTAGAGCACGTCGTCGATGAGCACCACGTCGCGCTCCTCCACGTCGAAGGGCAGCTCCGTGCGCCGAACCTGGGGCGCGTCGCTCAGCGGGCGGAGATCATCGCGGTAATAGCCGATGTCGATGCTGCCGCAGGGGACGCAGACGCCCTCGATCTTTTCAATATTCGCGCGGATCTGGCGGGCAATGGGCTCTCCGCGGCGGCGGATGCCCACCAGTACCACGTTCTCCACGCCCTTGTTCTTCTCCGCAATCTCATGGGAGATGCGCATGAGCGCCCGGTTCATGGCGGCCTCGTCCATCAGTTGTGCCTTGGTTTGCATATAAAAACCCTCAGTGACGCTTTCGTTTGCCTTCATTTGAAGATCAAAAAACGCCTTCCCACAGAGTGGCAAGACGGAATCTTCACAACCCGGGCAGAATACTCCCTACCCGTATCTTATATCAGATCTTGCCGGTCTCTCTGGGCCGAGGCTTAAAAATCTTCTTTTCGAATGGTGATTATACAGAAGCCCCCGAAAAAAAGCAAGAGCTTTTTTCCCCCTCTGAGTATTTCGTGAAAAATCACAAAAAATCGCGCCAAATCGTCCAAGATGCAAGGCAATCTGTGGAAAATGCAAAGGTATCGGCAAAATCAACGAATGGAAGGCTAAAATTTGCCAATACTATAACGAATTTCGGCTACTCTCCCAATTGCCGAAAAAGAGCAGACGCGTTAAAATAATCACGAACTTACAAGCGGAGCATTCTTCCGCCGAGAGTTGGCGAGGCCTCGCGCCGACCGTATGCGGCGTATTCCGCACCGCCGCGTGAGATGGACGCGAGTTCTCAATTGCGAATCCACTAAGCCTACGCAATTGAAATAAATAAAGGAGACAACGCGCATGAATAATCAGTATCCCGTGATCGAAACGGTGGCGCAGCTTGAAGAGGAGATTATCCGTGTCAAGGCCGCGCAGGAGCGCTATGCGCACTATACGCAGGAGCAGGTCGATCAGATCTTCCTCGCCGCCGCCACCGCCGCCAACAAGGCCCGCATCCCGCTGGCCCGCGCCGCCGTCGAGGAGACGGGCATGGGCATTGTGGAGGACAAGGTCATCAAAAACCACTTTGCCGCAGAGTATATCTATAACGCCTACCGCAACACGAAGACCTGCGGCGTGATCGAGGAGGATAAAGCCTATGGTATGCGCAAGATCGCAGAGCCGCTCGGCCTGATTTGCGCGATCATCCCGACCACGAACCCGACCTCGACCGCGATCTTCAAGACCCTGCTTGCCCTCAAGACCCGCAACGGCATCATCATCAGCCCCCACCACCGCGCCAAGAGCAGCACCGTCCAGGCTGCCAAGGTGGTGCTGGAGGCCGCAGTCGCCGCCGGCGCGCCGGAGGACATCATCGGCTGGATCGACGCGCCCTCCCGCGAGATGACGCGGCTTTTGATGAAGGAGTCCGACATCATCCTCGCCACCGGCGGCCCCAGCATGGTCAACGCGGCGTATTCCTCCGGCACCCCCGCCCTCGGCGTCGGCGCGGGCAATACCCCCGCCATCATCGACGATTCGGCGGACATTCAGCTCGCGGTGAACTCCATCATCCACTCCAAGACCTTCGATAACGGCATGATCTGCGCCTCCGAGCAGTCTGTGATCGTGCTGGATAAGGTCTATGACGCGGTCAAGCGCGAGTTTGCGGCGCGCGGCTGCTACTTTTTGAAGGAAGACGAGCTGGACCCCGTGCGCAAGACCATCCTCATCAACGGCTCTCTCAACGCAAGCATCGTCGGCCAGAGTGCCGCGAAGATCGCGGCGCTCGCGGGCGTGAAGGTGCCCGAGGGCAGCAAGATCCTGATCGGCGAGGTGGAGTCTGTCGAGCTCAGCGAGGAGTTTGCGCATGAAAAGCTCTCCCCGGTGCTGGCCATGTACCGCGCGAGTGATATTCAGGACGCCTTCGAGAAGGCCGAGCGCCTGATTGCCGACGGCGGCCGCGGCCATACCTCCGCCATCTACCTCAACACCGCCACCGAACAGGCAAAGCTCGCGGAGTTCCAGGCGCGGATGAAGACCTGCCGCATCGTGGTCAATTCCCCCAGCTCCCACGGCGGCCTGGGCGACCTGTATAACTTCGCCATGACCCCGTCGCTGACGCTGGGCTGCGGCTCCTGGGGCGGCAACTCCGTTTCGGAAAACGTGGGCGTCAAGCACCTGCTGAACATCAAAACCGTTGTGGAAAGAAGGGAAAACATGCTCTGGTTCCGCGCGCCTGAGAAGATTTATATCAAGAAGGGATGCCTGCCCGTTGCGCTTGCGGAACTCAAGGACATGGGCAAAAAGCGCGCCTTCATCGTCACCGGCCCCCACCTCTACAAGAGCGGCGCGGCCTCCGGCGTCTTTGCCAGACTTGAGCAGCTCGGCATCGAGCACGCCTGCTTCCACGATGTGCCCAACGACCCGACCCTCGCCTGCGCGAGAGCGGGTGCGGCGCAGATGGCCTCCTTCAAGCCCGACGTGATCATCGCCATCGGCGGCGGCTCCCCGATGGACGCGGCCAAGATCATGTGGGTGCTCTACGAGCATCCCGAGGCTGACTTCTCCGACATGGCCATGCGCTTCAGCGATATTCGCAAGCGCATCTATAAGTTCCCGAAGATGGGCGAAAAGGCCTATTTCGTCGCAGTTCCCACCTCCGCCGGTACGGGCAGCGAGGCGACGCCCTTCGCCGTCATCACCGACGAGAGCACCAACATCAAGTACCCCCTCGCCGACTACGAGCTCATGCCCGACATGGCGATCGTGGATGTGGACTACCACATGAGCGCCCCCAAGGGGCTCACCGCCTCCTCCGGCATCGACGCGGTCTCTCACGCGCTGGAGGCCTACGCCTCCGTCATGGCGACGGACTACACCGACGGTCTTGCGCTGCGCGCGCTCAAGAACCTCTTCACCTACCTGCCCCGCGCCTATGCCGACGGCTCGGACGTCGAGGCGCGTGAAAAGGTCGCCAACGCCGCGACGCTCGCGGGCATGGCCTTCGCCAATGCCTTCCTCGGCGTGATGCACTCCATGGCGCACAAGCTTGGCGCCTTCCACCACATCGCCCACGGCCTGGCCAATGCCCTGATGATGGACGAGGTGCTGCGCTTCAACGCCTGCGAGGCGCCCACCAAGATGGGCACCTTCCCCCAGTACGACCACCCGCACACCCTCGCGCGCTACGCGGAGGTCGCGGAATATCTCGGCTGTAAGGGTGAGACCGATCAGGAGAAGCTGGACGCGCTCATTGCGAAGATCGACGCGCTCAAGGAGACCATCGGCATCAAGCCCACGATCCGCGACTATGTGCCCGATGAGGAGGCCTTCCTCGCCACGCTCGATGAAATGAGCGAGCAGGCCTTTGACGATCAGTGCACCGGCGCCAACCCGCGCTATCCGCTGATTTCCGAAATCAAGCAGATGTACCTCAACGCTTACTACGGCAGGAGCTTCCAAGAGAATGAAAAGCCCGACGAAAGCCAGCTTGAAAGGAGAGAGAACGCATGAATCTCGATACCGTGATCGCCGAACGCAAGACAAAAACCATCTACCGTGTGGACGACAAGGCCGTCAAGGTCTTTAACCAGAGCTTTTCCAAGGCGGATATCCTCAACGAGGCGCTCAACCAGGCGCGCGTGGAGGGCATCGGGCTGAACGTGCCGAAGATCCTCGAGGTCACGACGGTCGAAGGGCGCTGGGCCATCGTCTCGGAGTATATCGAGGGGCAGACCCTCTCTCACCTGATGCGGGACGATCCCGAGAACAAGGCCAAGTACCTTGAAATGCTCGTGGACACGCAGATCCTGATCCACACGAAGCGCAGCCCGCTCTTGAGCCGCCTCAAGGACAAGATGAACCGCAAGATCCTTGCGGCGGACTTAGACCCCGTGACCCGCTATGAGCTGCTGATCCGCCTGGAGGGGCTGCCCACGCATGACAAGCTCTGCCACGGCGACCTCTGCCCCTCGAACGTGATCCTCACCCCGGCGGGCGAGCTCTACGTGCTCGACTGGGCGCACGCCACGCAGGGCAACGCCTCCGCCGACGCCGCGCGTACCTTCCTGACCTTCAACCTCTCGGGCGACGCGAAGACCGCCGATGAATACCTCGACCTCTTCTGCGAAAAGAGCGATATTGACAAGCGCTATGTACAAAAGTGGATGCCCATCGTCGCGGCCTCCCAGTCCGTCAAGGGCAACCTCGA
>CAJOCV010000104.1 GCA_905233785.1 uncultured Oscillospiraceae bacterium | reverse complement strand
AGGCCGAACTTGCTGGAATCGTGTACACTGTCGGCGCGATAGACCTTGTACTTGCCCGCCTGATATTGGGAGACGCAGAGGGAGAAGGCTCTGTCCGCCGCGTCCCAGGCGCTTAGACCCTCAAAGCTTGCAAGCGGGCGATCAAAATCCATAGTGACCATGTTCTCGGGCTCACCGTAGAGATGCAGGTAGGTCTTGGGCACATCCCAGACCCCATAGCGCTCGGCGGACTGGGGACAAAAGCCGGCGTCACCCGACTGCGCCACCGCGTCCTTCAGACAGTTGACGCCGAAGATATGCACGATATGGCCGGAATCGCCGTCCTCCGCGTGGCCGACGACGACCTGGGGCTGAAAGCGCCGCAATTGCTCTGTCATATAGGCGGTCATGTAATCGGGCTTGTAATAGTTAATGGCGCCGCCCATGGTATTCTGGTAGACGTCGGCCTTGTTGCTTGTTACGGGATAGTGCGTCACGCCGGCCGCCCAGAGACTGTCGAGCATCTCATGGTAGCGGTTGCCGTTGTGCCTGACCACATAAGCCACCTGTACGCGCTTGCCCTGATCTACATAGTAAGGGATCACGCCGCCAAGGAAGATGAATTCATCGTCGCTATGCGTGGGAAAGACCAGCAGATCCGCCTGCTCCCAGGGCTCCTCCCAATCCTGTACCCAATCCGGGCGGGCGCCCTCGGTTAGGCCGTAGATCTCGGCGAGCCAGGGCTCTTCCCCCGCGGGAAGCATCATTTCAACGCCGGTGACAGCCTGGGGAAGAACAATGTATTCATGGTGATACCCGTGCGTACCCTGGCTGAGCTGCGTCTGTGCGCAGGTGAGCGTCCAGGGCGTGGGCGTATAGTCCCATTGGATGTAGAGCGCGCGGATAGGCTGCTCCGCCTCTATGAGCATGGGCTCATTCGGCATGAAATTCTTGCTTGTGTTGTAGTCCCCGTCGGTCAGCGCGTCAACCGGTTTTCCGCGGTAAGAAACCGTGAGCGGCACGGTCTGCGCCGTGGGCACCGGTGTCGGCTCCGGCGTCGGCTCGGGGGTGGGCTTTGGCGTCGGCTCGGGCGTTGGGATCAGTTCAATGGTCCCGGTCATCTCAAGCTCCTCCTCCGCCCAGAGCGGCGGCTCAACAGCGAGACGGCCTTTAACAACAAAGCTCGCTCCCAGCAGCCCGACTGCCAGAAGGAGCAGCAAAAGCAGATTGCGCGCGTGATTCATGAACTCTCCTCCTCAGTACTACCCGTCGTTCGGGAAGCGCGAGCGACCCGAGCCCTTGCTTCGGCATGGGCGAGTGAAAGATTACGACGGAAGTTCCGGCTCCCATTGCAACAGTATACTATTCAAAGGCAAAAATGACAATGTATATTTTATAGAAAACCCTTGTTCCGGATACAAAGAGGACTTGAAAATCTGAAAAAAGCGTGTATGATACTACTATAATAAGAGAACTGTTGAATATTACGCGTACACCGGTTTTACCGGCGCTCTCTGAAACAAGAACATGGGAGATCATGACCATGGAGCAGATCACATCCCGGAAAAACGCATACATCCGCCATGTGCGGCAGCTCGCTTCAGACGGCGCATATCGCCTGAAAGCGGGAGAATATCTCTGCGACGGGATGAAAACGCTCGCGGAAGCGCTGCGCTTTGGCGCGAAGGTGACATCTGTTCTCTGGAAAGAACAGAGCGAGATAGCAGACTGCGGGGATGCGCGGCAATATGTTTGCCCGAAGGAGCTGTTCGACTACGCTTCTCCCATGGTCTCAAGCCCCGGCCCGCTTTTCACGGTGGCGATCCGCGGCTGGGAAGAGGGGAAAAGACTGAAAAATGCTCTCGTCCTGGAAGGCGTACAAGATCCCGGCAACGTCGGAACCGTGATCCGCACGGCTAACGCCTTCGGGATGGACGCCGTGATCCTGACGGGAAGCTGCGCCGATCTCTACCACCCCAAAACCGTGCGCTCCACGATGGGGGCGATTTTCCGGCAGCGGGTGTTGCAGATGGAGCTTGATACACTCGCACCGTTTTTGAAGGAGCAGGGCTTGCCGCTCTACGGCGCGGCGCTCAGCGAGAGCGCGGCGGACATCCGAACGCTGTCGCTGCGTCATGCCGCCGTTGCGGTGGGCAGCGAGGGCAGGGGACTGAGCCCGGAGCTGCTGGCGCTCTGCGGAAAGACGATCATCATTCCCATGCGGCCCGACAGCGAATCGCTCAATGCGGCGGTCGCGGCTTCGGTGCTCATGTGGGAAGCGACAAAGGCGACGTTATAGAAAGAAGGCGAAGCGCAGTGGCGGCTCTGGAATATTGGCTGTGGCTCTCCTCCAGCGGGGTCAGCCCCAAGGCGAAGGCGGCGCTGCTTGCACGCTTCGGGGATGCCGAACAAGCCTTCCTTGCCCCGCCGAAGGCCTTTGAGAATTTGGAGGGCGTGACGCCGAGGGAGGCGGAGCGGCTGGAGAGACGGGAGCTCAGACGCGCGCATGAGCTTGCCGGCGCCTGTGAACGGCAGGGAATCCGGATTCTTACGCTGCAGGATGCGGCCTATCCGACCAGACTGCGGAATATTTTCGCGCCTCCCGTGGTATTGTATGTCAAAGGCACGCTCCCGCCCATCGACGGCAGTGTTGCCATCGCCGTGGTGGGGACACGCGAGGCCAGCCTTTACGGGCGTAAGATGGCGCGTGATCTTGCTTATCAGATGGCGCAGTCCGGCGCTGTGATCCTCTCGGGGCTCACCAAGGGTATTGATGGTGAGGCGGCGCATGGCGCGCTGCAGGCCGGCGGGAAGATCGTCGGCGTGCTGGGAACGCCCCACGAGGAGGAGCGAGGGCAGCTTGCCTGTTCGGTTGCGGCTTGGGGCGCGCTTATCAGTGAGTATCCGCCCGGCGCCGGGCGTTCCAACAGCTTCTTCCGGGAGAGAAACCGCATTACCGCCGGGCTTTCAGTGGGTGTTCTCGCGGTGGAGGCGCCCGAGAAGAGCGGGACACGCCTTTTCGTGGAGGAGGCGGCTTCTCAGGGGAAGGAAATCTTCGCCGTGCCCGGCAATGCGGACGCTGCAAGCAGCGCCGGGACGCTCGAAATGCTCAAGGAGGGCGCAAAGCTTGCTACCTGCGGCTGGGATGTGTTAAGCGAATTCGAGAAGGTTTATCCCGGCACGCTGCACCGGAGCGAGCGGCTGCACGCGCCGGAGGAGCCGCGGCCGGAGCCGCAGAAGAAGGAAAAACCGCCGAAGGGCGCACTTGACAAGAGCAGTGCCGGAGATTATATTGACCTCAAGCAGCAGCTGAGCGAATTGAGCGAAGCTCAGCTTCGCGTCTTGACCGCTATGGAGGCCGAGCCCAGCCATGTGGACGATATTGTGGAGCGCAGCCAGCTGCCGGTCTCAAAGGTGCTCGCGCAGCTGACGGTGCTGCAGATCAAGGGCTATGTACAGCGCTTGCCGGGTCAGCTCTATGAACGCAAAATTACAAGAAAATAAGGTAGGATCAACAATGGCAAAAGCAAAGGATCTTGTGATCGTGGAGTCGCCGGCGAAGGCGAAAACGATCGAAAAGTATCTGGGCGGCAATTACAAGGTTACAGCGTCCATGGGACATCTGCGGGATCTTCCGAAGAGCAGGATGGGCGTCGATATAGAACACGGCTTTGAGCCACAGTATATCGCGGTGCGCGATAAGTCGGAGCTTATCAGTCAGCTCAAGAAGGACGCCAAAAGCGCCAAAATCGTCTATCTGGCGACCGACCCTGACCGCGAGGGAGAGGCTATTTCCTGGCACCTAAAGGAGCTGCTGGATTTGCCGGATGAAAAGGCGCAGCGCGTAACCTTTAATGAGATCACCAAGAAGGTCGTCTCCGAGAGCATCCGGCATCCCCGCAAGATCGACCAGGATCTGGTGAACGCCCAGCAGGCGCGCCGCATCCTCGACCGCATTGTGGGTTATAAGCTTTCACCGCTGCTCTGGCGCAAGGTCAAAACCGGCCTGTCCGCCGGGCGCGTACAGTCTGTCGCGACGCGCATGGTGGTGGATCGGGAGGAGGAGATCAAAGCCTTTGTCAGCGAGGAGTACTGGCTTTTGGACGCCCTGCTGTCCCGCGCGGATTCCGGCAGCTTTACCGCCCGCTACTACGGCGAGGGGGAGAAGAAAAAGGAACTCAAGAGCCGCGAGGATGTGGATAAGATCATCGAGGATACCAAGTCCGCTCCTTTCACGGTGCGCACCGTCAAGCGTGGGGAGAAGCAGCGCACCCCGGCGCCTCCCTTCATCACCTCCACCCTGCAGCAGGAGGCCAGCCGCCGTCTCTCCATGACGCCGCGGCGCACGATGTCCATTGCGCAGCAGCTCTATGAAGGCGTGGAGATCACGGGTCAGGGCAGCGTCGGTCTCATCACCTATATGCGTACCGACTCCCTGCGTCTGTCGGAGGAGGCGCTCTCCGCGGCGAAGGATTATATCATCGGACGCTACGGGCCGGAGTACTATCCCGGCAAGCCCCGCACCTTTAAAACCAAGGCCGGCGCGCAGGATGCGCACGAGGCCATCCGACCCACGGACGTAAACCTCACGCCAGAGCTGGTGCGCAAGGATCTGACGCAGGAGCAGTACCGGCTTTACCGCCTGATCTGGGGGCGCTTCACCGCCTGCCAGATGGCAAACGCCGTATACGATAATGTGTCCGTGGATGTGGACTCCGCCGGGCACACCTTCCGCGCCAACTACTCCGAGCTCAAGTTTCCCGGCTACACCGCCGTGTATGAGGAGGCCAAGGACGAGGAGAGCGACGAGCTGAAAAATCCATTGCCGTCTTTAAGTGAGGGCGAAGTGCTCAAGCTCGAGAAGATGACACCTGACCAGCAGTTTACCCAGCCGCCTGCCCGCTACACGGAGGCGACGCTGATTCGCGCCATGGAGGAAAAGGGCATTGGCCGCCCCTCCACCTACGCGCCGACGATCTCCACCATCACCGCCCACGATTATGTGATCAAAGAGGGAAAGTACCTGCGTCCCACGCCGCTCGGCGAGGTCGTGACGGGACTCATGAAGGAGCATTTTGCCGACATCGTGGATCTCAAGTTCACAAACCACATGGAGGAGGAGCTGGATGAGATCGAATCCGGCAAGGCGAAGTGGCGCGAGGTGCTGGGGGAGTTCTACGACGGCTTTGAAGAGGAATTCCAAAAGGCGGAGGAGAGCCTGGACGGTGTGCGCATCAAGGTGCCCGATGTGCTCTCTGACGAGTACTGCGACGTTTGCGGCCGCCAGATGGTGGTCAAGAAGGGCAAGTTCGGCCATTTCCTGGCCTGTCCCGGCTTCCCGGAGTGTACCTTTACCAAGCCCATCGTCGAGGTCGCGGAGGGAAAATGCCCCAAATGCGGCAGCCAGATCCTCAAGCGGAAGTCCAAAAAAGGCTATGTTTTCTATGCCTGCGAGCGGGGGACGGACTGCGGCTTCATCACCTGGGATGTGCCGACCAAGAATTTCTGCCCTTCCTGCGGCAAGACCATGTTTAAAAAATCCGGCAGAGGCCCCTTGAAGAGCTTCTGCATCAACGAAAGCTGCCCCAACTTCGTTCCGGAGGAACAGCGCAGCTACAAGAAGAAAACGCCGGAGGAGAAGGCGGAGAGCGAGGAGAAGACTGCGGCAAAGAAGACATCTGCGAAGAAAACAACAACGAAAAAGACGACGAGCGCGAAGAAGAAATAACATGGAAAAAGTAACCGTCCTCGGCGCGGGGCTTGCCGGAAGCGAGGCTGCCTGGCAACTTTCCAAACGCGGCATACCCGTTCGCCTTGTGGAAATGAAGCCGGAGAAAATGAGCCCGGCGCATACATCGGAATATTTTGCGGAGCTTGTGTGCTCCAACTCCCTGCGCAGTGACGAGCTGAGCAACGCCGTCGGGCTTTTGAAGGCGGAAATGCGGCGCATGGGCTCGCTGATTATGGAGTCAGCGGATCAAAACCGTGTGGCCGCCGGCGGTGCGCTCGCGGTGGATCGGGTGGGCTTTTCCCGTTATATCACCGAGAAGCTGGTGGCGCAGGAGAATATCGAAATCGTCCGCGCCGAGGCCAGAGAGATTCCGGAGGGCGAGGTCATTATCGCCACCGGCCCCCTGTCCTCTGACGCGATCGCGGAGAAGATCGCGGCGCTCTGCCCCGATTCCGATCTCCACTTTTACGACGCGGTCGCGCCCATCGTCACGCTTGAGAGCGTGGACATGGACAGCGCCTTCTTCGCCTCCCGCTATGATAAGGGAACGGCGGATTATGTAAACTGCCCGATGGACAAGGAGGAGTATCTGGCCTTCGTGCGGGAGCTTGTC
>CAJOCV010000103.1 GCA_905233785.1 uncultured Oscillospiraceae bacterium | reverse complement strand
AGGCGATCATCTCATTGTTCGCGCCGAAGCCGCCGGAGGCGATGATGACGGCGGGGGCGTTGATGCTCACGGTCTTGCCGTCGGCGTCCTCACAGACGATGCCGCGCACGACGCCGATGCTGTCGCGCACGATGCTCGTGGCGGTGGTCTCCAGCAGGATGTCCACGCCGCGGTTTTCCAGATTCTGCTGCAGCAGGGGCACGACGTACGCGCCGACGGCGAGCACCTTGCCCTCCGCGTCCACCGGGCGGTGGATGCGCTTGACGGAGGCGCCGCCGAACTGCGCAACGTTGTGCAGGATCACTTCGGGATTCAGGGAGTCGAGCCAGTCAATGGCGTCGCTGCTGCGCTCAGCCAGCGTCTGCACCAGATCGGGGTTGTTCAGGCCGCCGCCGCCGATCAGCGTATCGAGCTGGAAAAGCTCGACGGAGTCAAAGTAGCCTTCCGGATTGGCCTGATACTCGTCCCACTGCTTCTGAACGATCTTGCCCAGCTCCTGAATGTGGGCATTGTCGGGATACTTCGCGACAGCGGCCAGTGTCTTTTCCACGCCGGCGCTTTCACCAAATTCGTTCGCATTGCGCCACTCGGTGGGGCCGGCGTTCATGCCGCCGGTGGAGCGGACGGAGTTGCCGCCCACCATGGGCTGGGACTCCACGACAATGACCTTCATTCCCGCGTCGGAAGCGGTGATGGCAGCGCTCATGCCCGCGCCGCCTGCGCCGATGACGACCACGTCGGCCTCGTAAACCTGCTCGGCAGGCTCCTCGGCGGCCTCGGCAATTGTGTCTTCCGCCGGGGCTGCAATCTCTTCCTCAAGCACAGCGGGCTCCACCTCGAAGGCGGCGGGGTCGATGCCGCATTTCTCCAGCGCTTCGCGGACGCCGTTCTTGATGGCGGTGCTGGTGACGGTGGCGCCGGAGATGTCGTCCACCAGCAGGGAGTTTGCCGCGACGATCGCGCCGGGCAGCTTCTCCACCGCCTTGGAGCCGATGCCCACGGTCTCGTTCTGCTCGAGGATCTGTACGTCATAGATGTGCTCGGCGTCCGCCGTGACCTGGGTGACCACGGGGCCGTCGATGCCGTCAAAGGAGCCGGTGGCGGTGTACCTGCCGTCGGCGTCGGGCTCGATGGCGGCCTCCTCGGCGGGGGCGGGCTCCTCAGCGAGCTCCTCCTCCGCAGGGGCGACGAAGCCGAAGGCGGCAGGGTCGAAGCCGCCCTCGGTCAGGGCGTTTGCCGCGGCGGCCTTGATGGCCTCGGAGGTGATGGACGCGCCGGAGATGTTATCCACGGCGAGAGAGTTTTCCGCGACGATGGCGGCGGGGAGCTGATCGACAGCCATGGTGCCGATGCCCTCCGTCTCCTCATGCGCGGTGACGGCAAGGGATGCGATCGTGCTTCCGTCGGTCACGACCTCGACAGCAACGTCGCCGTTGCGGCCGGGGGCGGAGCCCGTCAGCGTGACGGCGCCCTTGGGCGGCGCGTTCACAACGGCGTTGGAGATGAGGCTGATAATCAGCACCGCAACCAGAAACATGCCGCAGCTTGCGCCGATAATATCCAGCAGCTTTTTGTTTTTCTTCATGTCTTCCTCCCGTGATAAAGATTGATGGTTACCGGGACACGCTTGAACTTATTGTAATGGATTTGCCGTCAGAATGCAAGAAGCAGTTGAAGCAAACGGCGGACAAATTTGTGAAAACGGATCAAACAGCTAAGGGGCTGTGAAGAAAGTCAATATTCCCGTTGTCTCCCGTAAGGGGACTTTTTCGCATCCCCTAATCTTATCGCAGCTGTGATACATGGCCTTGTCGGCGCGGCCGAAGACATTCTCCACACAGTCGTCCTTCCGAGGGTCGTAGAGCGCGTAGCCGATGGCGGCGGAGACCTTCTCCCAGGGGGAGCCCGCTGCGGTCGCCTGCGCCCTGTTAAACTGCCGGATCAGTGCTTCTGTATGTTCATAGTCCTGGTTTTCGAGAATGACGGCGAACTCGTCCCCGCCGATGCGGAAGACCGGCGAGTGGGTGAAGGTACTGCACACCAGCTCACAGCACTTGCAGATGGTGATGTTGCCCATGTCATGGCCATAGGTGTCGTTGATGTGCTTGAGAAAGTTCACATCCACCACGGCAAAGCCGAATTTTGCCTCTCCCTTCTGCATCTCCATCTTCAGACGGCGGATCTCCTCCTCATAGGCGTTGCGGTTGCGCACACCCGTCAGCGCGTCCATGCGCGCAAGAGAGGATTCGATGGAGACCTGCTCGCGGGTATGGGTCAGCTCGTCGGTGGTTTTGACGAGGCTGTTCATGTAATCGTCCAGCTCCAGGATCATGTCGGCGGTTTGGTTGGAAAGGACGCAGAGCTCGTCACGGCCTGCCTGCTTAATCTGATCGGCAATCTCGGCGCGCTTATCCTGCGCGTAGCTTCCTACCGCCTGCGACAGGTGGCGAATTTTGAAGATATACTTGCGGTCGATGTAAAAGAGCAGGAGCGCAGAGGCAAGCACCAGGATCAACGAAATCGAGGCGACCTGCCGCAGCGTGTTCATGGCAATGGCGTGGTTATAGTTTTCGATCTCCAGCTCCGTGCCAATCAGCCCCAGCTTCTCCC
Organism: uncultured Oscillospiraceae bacterium; assembly: GCA_905233785.1. GTDB lineage: Bacteria > Bacillota > Clostridia > Oscillospirales > Oscillospiraceae > Limivicinus. Next base: position 5,604 of record CAJOCV010000103.1, on the reverse strand, counting down.
CGCCGAGGAAGAGCGGCGTGTACCAGGCATAAGTTCTGCCGTACTCATTGTCATAGATGTCGTAGCCGCTGGGCGCGGCTCCGGTTTCCCAGGCTTCCCACAGCTTCTCGTGCGCCGCCCGGGGCTCTGGGTATCTATCGCCGAGGCGGATAAGACCCCCGTCCTTCCGCTCTCTCACGCCGTCAAGCACGTAGCAGAGCAGCTCGTCCTCGCCGGTGGGAACGAAGTAGTAGGTATAGCTCAGGCCAAAGGTCTTGTTCGCCTGCTCAAAGAGCAGGAGAAAATGCTCATGACAGGCGATGGCGTAGGCCATCTGAAGCTCCGGAGAAAGCGCGGAGAAGGAAATATCCTCGCCCAGCACCTGACCAGGATACGCCTTGGCAAAGAGGCGCTCGAATTCCTTTTGCGCCGCCAGGGCGTCCTGCGGCCCGAAGTCGATGGGAATCTCCATCTTGTCGGCGTGGGCGAGAAAGTAGCGCTGGAACTGCGCGAAATCGTAGTCCTCCGTCTGCAGGCGCAGGGAGAGATAGTCCGAGAGACTGTGCAGCATCTTCTCCTGCTGCGCCTGGTAGATGCGGGTTTGGTTAACATAAGTCGTAAATCCGGTGATAGACAGCGTGAGGATGACAAAAAGCAAAAAAACGATACCGAACTTTACGAGCAGACTGTGTTTTTTGTTATGCATCGAGAAGGCTCCTTTTCCCTTCGCGGCAGGGGGCGCTTGCGGGCTTGGGCGCGGTGACAGAGACCACCGCAATGGCGACAGCCTGCGCGCCGGTGACAGGGTTCTTTTCCAGGGGGTTGATAACGGCGTGGACGGAGGCGCCCTCGGCCAGCTCCCCATCGTAGAGCCCGCGGCTCCAGGCGTCGCAGCAGTCCCTCACACGGTCCATAAAGGCGGATCCCGGCCCGTTGGGATGAGCGGCGTAGCCCTCCGGTTGCTGCCGCAGATCAAAGCCGAAGTAGCGCAGCATGAAATCCCGATAGGCGCGGTTCGTGCGCATATAGTAGACCTGATCCCCCTGCAGCTCCATGATGCAGGCGGGCAGCAGGTCAAAATGCTCCCGCTCCCTGTCGGCAATGACAGTCAGATCATAGAGATTCACGCGGCCGATGGCGGCATAATAGTCGGATTCCAACGGGTTTTCCAGAGAAATCAGGGTACCCTTGCTGCTGCGCTCAACGATCTCGTCAAAGGGGACGGGCTTGCTGTAGTAGAAGCCCTGCAGCTTGCTGCAGCCGATTTCCCGCAGGAAGGAAACCGCCTCCGCCGTCTCAACGCCCTCGCAAACCGTGTCTATGCCGAGGTCGATGGCCATGCGCACGAGATCGGTCAGGATGACCTTGCTCTCCGGATTCTCTCCGAAGCGCTTCATAAAGCGCATATCAAACTTGATAAGATCAAAATGAATGTCCTGCAGCACGTCCAGCGAGGAGTAGCCGCTGCCGAAATCATCCATCCAGACCTGAAAGCCGAGACGCTGAAAGCGTGCAATCTGTTCCCGGATAAAATCAAAGTCGCTGCCGATAACACTCTCGGTGATTTCGATGGTAAGGCGATCGCGGGCGATTCCGGCGTCGTCCACGCGGCGGCGAATTTCCTCCACCATGTCACAGACGTCAAAGTCCACGCGGGAGAGGTTCAGCGAGTGGGGAACGACGTGAAGTCCCGCCTGCTTTTGTACCTTCATCTTCATGAGGATTTCGTCCAGCACATAGAGATCCAGCTTGTAAATGAGACGCGAGTTTTCCAGCACCGGAATGAAGAAGGCGGGGGAGAGGAAGCCGCGCTCCGGGTCGATCCAGCGGGAAAGCGCCTCCTCATCGCAGATGCGACCGTTTACGGTGCGGATGATGGGCTGGTAGTATACCTGAATCCAGTGCTCGGCGAGAGCCTGATCCAGGTGGCGGACAATGTAGCGGCTGCTCTCGATCTCCCGAAGCATATCCGCGTCGAAGTTATAATAGTCCGTCTCCAGAGAACCGCGGTGCTTGTCACAGGCATACTTCGCCCGGTCACAGGCCACGCTGACGCTAACCGCCTCAATTCTGTCACGGTAGATGCCGGCTCGTACGGGAAGGGAGTTTCCGCCGTTTGCGCGCTCACATTCCCGGATCACGGTACTGAGCTTTTCCTCCAGCCCCTCCTCGCCGCACACGGCGGCGAAGTGATCCTCACTGTAGCGGCAGGTACGCGCCGACCCGTAGGCGCGCATGAGGATCTGCCCGATCTGACGCAGCAGCTTGTCGCCCGCCTCGAAGCCGTTCTGATGATTATAGTACTTCATGCCGATCAGATCAAAATACAAAAGCGCGGAGCCCTGCCCCTGCTCGTGCAGGCGCTGCCGCTCGGCCTCGGCGAGAGTGAAGAAACGGCGCATATTGGGAAGCTCTGTCAACATATCGGTATGAATGCGGTGATTGAGATCGTCGATATAGTTTCTGAGCTGATCCCGCATGGCGATAAAGGCGCTCGTGAGCTGTCCGATCTCGTCCTTGCTGCGGTAACTGAGCGCCACGTCGTAATCCGCGTCGGCCAGGCGCTGTGCCGCGGCGGTCAGCCGCAGCAGCGGTTGGGTGATCACATGCATGAGCAGCATGATGAGAAAGGCAAAAATGACAATGATCGACACAGTGATGATACCAATGACGCGAGCCTGGTGGATCCAGGAGGCGTTGATTTCCTTTACGGGGGCGGAGATGACGAGCTTCATGTCGTTTCGCAGGGTGGAAAAGGACATTTGCCGCGGCTCCCCTCCGGTCTGATAGCGAATCAGCGATTCGCCGCTGTTTTCCTGATGCAGCAGCTCACGGGAGACGGAAAGAGCGCTCAGCGCCGGAATGTCGCCCTGATCCATGAGCGGGTGGTAGAGGATGTGCCCGTCCTGGTCGCTGAGACTGGCATAGCCTGTGTCGTAGACCCGAACCGTGCTGACCAGCTCGACGAAAGTCTCCAGCGGGATGTCCATGCCGAGAACACCGATCAACGCGCCGGTGCTGTAAATCGGGATCAGGTAGGAGCAGACCCACATTTCATCGAGAAAGTGAGCCGTGTAGGGGCCGACCCAGGAGGGGCGCCCGCGCTGGATCGGCGTATAGTACCAGGTGGTGTGCTCAATATCGTCCGGCTCGAGCGAGCGCGCATCCAGCGGCGTCTGCGCTACAAAGCCCGCCTTGCCTACACGGGAGTAGTAGAAGCCATGCTCCCTCGCGCTGATCTCGGGATTGATGCAGTAGTAATAGGTAATGATCCCATTGGTATGGGTCGCGGCGCTTTCGATGGTTTTGAGAACATGCTCGCAATGTGCGCTGATGTAAGCGTCGAGCCGCGCCTGCTGGGCGGGCGTCCGCTCGCCCGGCGCGGCGTGGGAACCTGCCGCGCCGCACTCCACAAGCACGACGCTGTCGAGCGAATCGACTGCCATGTTCGCGCCAAGGCTGACCGACTGCTCGATGCTCTCAAAATATTCGTCGAGCGTACTGCGTGTGCTCTCGCCGATCAGACGCATGACTTCCACCGATCTGCGATCTGTTTCCGCTTGGATCATGGGGAAGCTGGCGATAAAGATGGAAAAAATAGCGATGAACACCGCGGCAACGCTGATTGCTGTGATTTTAAATCGTAGGGAGTTTCTATTCATCAACGCTCATCCTCATGGACAGACATCATAGCATACATGTTTTTTACAGAGCCGTTCCAATAGCTTTGAAAGCCCTCCAGCCGTTCGGAGACAACATAGGTATAGATACGCGAGAACAGCGGAATCCACGCGGCATCGTCCTGAACAATGATGCGCTCGAGCTCCCGGTATTCCGCGATGCGCGCCTCCGGGTCGGCGATGGCGCGGGCGTCGCGCACACGCTCCATGATCTCCTGACGGGGGTAACAGAGGCTGCGGAAGTGGGTGTTGTCACTGTTGCCGAAGAAGGTGTAAAAGAAATTGTCCGGGTCGTTGAAATCCGCCATCCAGGTGGCGGAGTAGCAGGCCAGCGCGCCGATCTTTCTCAGGCGCATGAAGTCGCTGTCAAGAACCGTCTCGATCACGGTATGCACCCCGATCTTTTCCCACATGAAGGCGGCGAGACGCACCAAGGCCATTTCGCTGAGCGTGGAGGCCGAGCTCGCGGTAAGTGTGAGCGTAAAGCCGTCTGGGTAGCCCGCGTCGGCAAGAAGCGTGCGCGCCTGATCCGGATCAAAGGGGATTTCCGGCAGCGCGGGATTGTAACCGTAGAGGTCATGCGGGAGGATCCCGTTTTCGATCCAGCCGCGCCCGGTGTAGGCCGCGTCCAGCAGCATACCGCGATCGAGCGAGAGCTGCAGCGCCTTGCGAACCTTGACATTGTTGAGCGGGGGAATCGATTCGTTGAGCGCGATATAGGTCGTGCCGATGCGGTGTACGGGGTAGAGACGATCCTGATAAATATCCCCGTGCAGGAAAAACTCGGCGTTTTTTCCCACATCGTCCAGATTCAGGAGGTCAAGCCCACCCTGCTCAAAGAGCATGCGGATTTCCTCTGCGTCCGTCTTGAAGAGCAGATTTAAGCCCTCGCATTGCGGCGCGCCCGACCAGCAGTCTGCGTTTGCGGTGAGGATCATGCCCTTGCCCGGTTCCCAGCTTTGCAGCACGAAGGAGCCGGTGCCAACGGTCCAGGCTGCCTCGCGCCCGAAGCGATCTCCGGCAAGCTCCGTTGTCTGCTCGTCCAGAATCGAAGCGCCCGGCATGGACAGACAGGCAAGAAAAGCCTCGAAGGGCTGCGTCAGCGTGATGACAAAATCCAGGTCGCTCAGGATCACAAAGCCCGCGAGCCGATCGGTCTCACCCTCTTCCAGGAGCTGACTTCCCTCAATTTCGTCCACGATATCCCGGTTGCAGGAATTGGGATGGGTCAGAAGGCGCGTAAAGGTATACAGCACATCCGAGGCGGTGAGCGCCTCGCCGTTGCTGAAACGGACGCCTTGGCGAAGATGGAAGGTGTAGGCGCGTCGATCCGGGGATATTTCCCAGCTCTCGGCAAGCTCCGGATGGATCGCGGCCTCTCCGCCGCGGCTGAGCTCCATTCCCACGAGGCGGTTGAACACGTTTTGGGCGACGGTGTAGTGAATGGTCGTGCACTGAAAATCCACGGTGTCCGGCTCGTCCTCAATGGCGTTGAGATAGCGGGAAAGCGCCGCGTCCGACGAGACGGGAGACGCCGTTTTGTTTCCGACCGCCGATGCGCAGGAGCACAGAGAAAGCAGAGTCAGCGCAAGGAGGATACTCAGCGCTCTTTTTAGAGAAGCGCTGAAGGAATCGCCTTCGACGGCTTTTGGGGAAATTACGCGCTGGATTTCGTCGCTTTTTCTTAAAATACGCAAAGGATTCCCGCAAAATATGTTCTTCATCAGAACACAGCTTTTCTCGGAATGCACTCTCGCCGACTTCACCGGCGTTTCCCAAGGGCGGTATGAGCTGTTCATTACGGTACACTCCTGTCATCTTTTACTGGAAACAGACACAAATTACCATTAAGGCAATACCGCATAATGCGGCAAGAGCAGATTCCGAGAAAAACCGAGTTCTGATGATGGCACTTTTTCGCAGGAATACTTTGTGTATTGCAAGA
>CAJOCV010000102.1:1099-7910 GCA_905233785.1 uncultured Oscillospiraceae bacterium | reverse complement strand
CAATTCCGGCAACGCCGTGAGTTACGGCCAATGGGTCAACGCGGGCGACGTGGTGGCCTATCTCGGCGCCACCGGCAACGCGACCGGCACCCATTGCCATTTTGAAATCCGGATCAACGGCTCCACCGTTGACCCTGCGCAATACTTCGGCGGCCTGACCTACTGGAACTGCTAAACAGCAGTCGCATCCTTTTACTTACGCTCATGAAACACCTTACTCTTTGCAAATCCCTCATCCTGCTTCTGGTTTTTGCGCTGCTTGTGTGCGCAATGCCGGTATCCGCCTTCGCGGTAACGCAGGAGGAAGTCAACGCCATGCGCGCCGAGCGCGACGCGATCGCCGCCAAGCGCCGGGAGGCGCAGGCGGTTGTAGACCGGCTCGAGTCCGCGCCATGGACGAGCGCAACGCCTACACCCTTCAGGAGATCCAGCTCAATCAGGAGGAAATCAACCTTTACGACGCCATGATCGCCGCCAAAGCCAAAGAGCTGGAGATCGCGCTGGCGCTGGAAAACGAGCAGATGGAGCGCTATCGAACCCGCATCCGCGCTATGGAGGAAAACGGAGGCTACGGCATCCTGACCATGGTGCTGCGAACTTCTAATATCGCGGAGTTTCTCGCCGCGATGGACGATGTCGGCGAAATTATGGAAAGCGACAAGGAGCTTGAAGAGGCCTACCGCGCCGCGCGGCAGAACACCGAACAGGTGAAGGCCGAGTATGAGGCTGTTCAGACAGAGCTGGAGGCGAAGAAACGCGAGCTGCAGGCGCAGCAGGAAGCGCTTCAGGCCGAAATCGACGAGGCCGCCCGGCTCATCCTTGACCTGCAAAGCGACATTGACGCCAACCGCGAAGAGGTGGAAGCCATCCGCGCCGAGGAAGAGGCGGCGGAACGGGAGCTGCAGGCGCTCGCGGCGGAACTGGAGCGCCAGCGTCAGGAGGAAGAGCGCAGGCGCCGTGAGGCGGAAGCGGCAGCGGCCGCGGCCGCCGCGGCCGCCGCAGCGGCTGCACAAGCCGCCCAGCCCGTGCAGAGTGCTTCCGGCGGCGGCTCGACTGCGGCGGTGGGAACCGGCTCCTTCGGCTGGCCCGTACCGTCTTGTACCTACATCACCAGCCGCTTTGGCATGCGTGTGCACCCCATCACCGGCGAATATAAGAGCCATACCGGACTCGACATCGGCGCGGGCTACGGCGCGGCGATCGTCGCGGCGGACGGCGGTTCGGTGTCGTTTGCGGGCGTCAAGGGCGGATACGGCAGCTGCGTGATGATCAATCACGGCAACGGCTATGTAACGCTCTACGGGCATATGTCCTCCATCGCGGTGAGCGAGGGGCAGAATGTTTCCAAAGGGGAGACCGTTGGCTATGTGGGCAGCACCGGCGTCGCCACCGGGCCGCATTGCCACTTTGAAATCTATTCCGGCGGCAGCCGGATCGACCCGGAGCAGTTTTATTCCGGCCTGACCTTCTCGGAGGACGCGGGCGTATAAGAAATAGAAGATACAGCCCTCGGGCTGACTGCCGGACAGTGTTTTTGCTGTCCGGCTGAGCCTTGACATGGAGGTTTACTTGTGGCGAATATTTTTGGCAAAGTCTTGCGCCGAATCGGGCGCTTTATCCACGGCTTTTTCAGCATTGGCATCAGCCTGCGCGCGGTTGTGGTTTTGCTGGCGCTGGTGGGCGGCGGCACGTATTTCTGGACCTACAACAGCATGCTCAGGCAGGTCGGCGGCAGGGAAGATTTCGATGAGGCGATGCGCTACATTGAGATCAAGGATCTCCTGGATGAAAAGTTCATTGACCCGGTGGATCGCCAGTCCATGGGGCAGTCCGCAGCGGCGGCTATGGTCGCCGGGCTTGGAGATAGCTGGAGCTATTATATGACAGCGGACGAATACCGTACCTATCAGCTTTCCTCCTCGAACGACTATTCGGACATCGGTATGTCGCTTGTGAAGGACGAGACGCTGGGCGGCTTTCAGGTCATTGCTATTTACCCCAGCTCTCCCGCCGCCTGGGCAGGCGTGAGCCAGGGAATGTTGATCACCGCTGTGGACGGTCAGAAGGTGGCCTCTTTCACTACCGATCAGGTGCGCACGCTCATCCGCTCAAAGCTCAACAGCAAGTTTGAGCTGGAGATCAGCAACCAATATACCATCGAGGTCGATTGCACCAACTTCAACGCCGACGCCGTGGTGGCCCGTCTTGAGAAGACGGGCGCTGCTTATGTGCAGGTGAAAAACTTCGAGGCTGGCAGCGGGCAGGCGGCTGTGAACGCTATCGAGTATTACATGGCTCAAGGAGCGGATTCCTGCGTGCTTGATCTACGAAATAACGCCGGCGGTCTTGCCGATGAGGTGGCGCAGGTGCTGGACTATCTGCTGCCGGAGGAGCGGCTCTTCTCAGAGGTTACGAAGGACGGCCACAGCGAGGTACATGATTCTGACGGGATGTGGATACAATTTCCCATGGTGGTGCTCATTAACGGCGGCACCTTTCGGGAGTCAGAGCTCTGCGCAGCAGTGCTCAAGGAGTATCAGCGCGCGGTGCTGATGGGAGAATCCTCCAGTGGCAGCACCCGCTCACAGGAAACTATCCCCTTGGCCGACGGCAGCGCCATCCGCCTTTCGACCCGCAGCTACCTGACCGCAAACGGAACCGACATCTCCAAAATGGGCGGCGTCGTGCCGGATATGATCGTTTACAACAGCGACGAATCCGCCACCGGAACCACAGAGGGCACTACCGGCGGCGAAGACGGAACAGCCAGCACCTCGGAGGACGATCAGCTCATGGCGGCATTAAAATATTTAAGCTAATGTAAAACTCACGCTGATTGCACGAGACGCGCGGGGACGCGCCTCGTTTGGTCGGCATGAGACCTCGCACAGCTCGGTAGAACGTTTTTTGCCGAGGCAAAGCCCCGTCAAAAACGGTTTGAATTGTTTTTCACTGTGCAAAGAAATCAGTTGACATTGCCCGGGATATTTGGGTATAATCATAAAGTTAAAACAGCATTGTAAAGGAGTTTTGCATACATGGCCAGCAACAGCAACCGTTTTAAAATGAGCCAGGAGCGTTTGGACGCGATCAAAGAGGAACTGAACTATCTGGAGACCGTACGTGAGAAGGAAGTGGCAGACCTTATCAAGGAAGCCAGAAGCTTTGGCGACCTGTCCGAAAACAGCGAGTACGATGAAGCAAAAGCGGAGCAGGGCAAGCTTTACTCCAAAATTGCCGAGCTGAAAGTACTGATTGATAACGCGGAGATCGTGGATAATATTGATCACGATGCGCCCAAAGATACCGTTACTCTTTCCAGCATCGTGCGTGTGCGCGATGTGGAGGAAGACTTTGAGGAGACCTATGAGATCGTTGGCAGTCAGGAGGCAAATCCCAAGGCCGGCCGCATTTCGGACGATTCGCCTCTCGGACAAGGGCTGATCGGTCATCGCGCCGGGGAGACCGTAACGGTCGTTGCCCCCGCCGGTGAGCTTAGGTTTGAGATCCTGTCCGTCGAGAATAACTGAGAAACCTTCACGGGCGGCGCTTATGCCCGCCCGTGTGCGCTTATACAGGAGAGAAGAAAATGAGTGAGAATCCCAATGTGAACGCCGCTCCCCAGCAGGAGCTGAGCGAGATCCTGCAGGTACGCCGGGACAAGCTGGCGGCTCTGCAGCAGGAGGGGAGAGACCCCTTCCTGATCACAAAGTATGATGTGACCCATCACAGCACCGACGTGACCGCAAACTTCGCTGAGCTTGAGGGCAAGGAGGTTTCCGTGGCCGGGCGCCTGATGGTCAAGCGCGTAATGGGCAAGGCCTCCTTTTGCAAGATTCAGGATCGCGAGGGCATCCTGCAGATCTATGTGGCGCGCGACGCCATCGGGCAGGAGGAGTACGCGGCATTTAAAAAGATGGACATCGGTGACATCATCGGTGTGACCGGCGCGGTGTTCCAGACCAAGACCGGCGAGACGACTGTACATGCCGCCACGCTGACGCTGCTCTCAAAGTCCTTAAAGCCGCTGCCTGAAAAGTTCCACGGCCTGACCGATGTGGACGCCCGCTACCGGCAACGCTATGTGGATTTGATCGTAAATCCAAATGTGCGCGATACCTTCATCAAGCGTTCTCAGATCATCAGCGAAATCCGCCGCTTCCTTGACGCCAGAGGCTTCATGGAGGTGGAGACCCCCATGCTGGTTTCTAACGCCGGCGGCGCCGCGGCGCGTCCTTTTGAGACCCACTACAATGCGCTGGATGAGGATGTGCGCCTTCGCATTTCGCTGGAGCTGTATCTCAAGCGGCTGATCGTGGGCGGCTTGGAGAAGGTCTATGAGATCGGGCGCGTTTTCCGCAATGAGGGTCTGGATACCCGGCACAACCCGGAGTTTACGCTCATGGAGCTCTATCAGGCCTATACGGATTATTATGGCATGATGGACCTGACGGAGGCGCTTTTCAAGCACCTGGCGCAGACGGTTTGCGGCACGACGACTATTTGCTATCAGGGCACCGAGATCGACCTTGGAAAGCCCTTCGAGCGCCTGACCATAACCGATGCGGTCAAGCGCTGGGCGGGCGTGGACTTTGACGCCGTCGCTACCGAAGAGGAGGCCAAGGCTCTCGCAAAGGAGCGCGGCATCGAATATGAGGAGCGCCATAAGAAGGGAGACATTCTGAACCTCTTCTTTGAGACCTACTGCGAGGAGAAGCTGATCCAGCCGGTGTTCATTATGGATCATCCGGTGGAGATCAGCCCGCTTACCAAGCGCAAGCCCTCTGATCCCGGCAAGGTGGAGCGCTTCGAGCTTTTCATCTATGGGCGCGAGATGTGCAACGCATACAGCGAGCTGAACGACCCCATTGATCAGCGCGCGCGATTTGCCGCGCAGGACGCGCTGGCCGCAGCGGGCGACTCCGAGGCAAACCACACCGACGAGGACTTCCTCAATGCCCTGGAGATCGGTATGCCCCCCACGGGCGGCATCGGCTATGGCATCGACCGTCTGGTCATGCTTCTCACCGATTCTCCCTCCATCCGCGATGTGTTGCTATTCCCGACCATGAAGCCCACAAATGAAAGCCCTTGACGAAAAAGTTGCGAATAACGATCATTTAGGGCAAAACCTGGAACATTTTGCTCAAACGAAAATGATAAGAGCTGTGCAAATAGCGCTTATTAAACAGAAATTAAACAACGCCTTTTAGGCTCGCGATGAAAGCAATGAATATGTGAGCCAACAATCCCGCTAGAGAATAATACTCAAGCGGGATTTTTTGTTTATGAGAATCACCACCAACAGAGCAGGGGAAGCCTTAGAAGCTGTTTTCTGTCAGCCAGGCAACGGCCGCCTCGACTTTCTCTGTGATATCCGTGCCATCGGCTGCAAAAACGCTCTGCTTTGTCAGTCCGTTGTGGAAGTCCACGTGCGCTGCCTCAGCAAAAGCATTTTTCAGGTAATTGTTGTCATCGGAAAAGCCCGGGTCAGGCTGAATCTGGCAGATGCTGTAGGCCTGCAGGATCGCGCTGACGGGAACACCGTGATATAGGATTCCTTTGTATCGGTCGATCTCACTCTGCTTGATGGGCGCGCTCTCACGATAGAGGCGCATGGCCTCCGCAAGGGCTTTTTTCTCTTTATCGGTCAGCGGCTGCGCCTCACTGCTGGTCTTCGTATTATCAAGAACCTGCTCCAGCGTGCTCATCCCGGAGAGGACTGCGATGACGCCCTCCTTAAAGGCGGCCAGTAATCTACCGAAAAAAGAAAAGGCCACCTGTTTCCAAGTGACCAATTCAAGTTGGGGCTTTGCTGATCTCATAATCGCATCGGCATATTCCTTTTACAGTATTCCTTCCCGATCACCGGACAAGAGAAGGGCGGAAAAACCTTGAATTGCGATGGAAATCCGATCTGCTTGTTGGCGCAAGTCGTGATGACCAGACCCCCGCTGCGTATGAAGTATCAAAAGAGCCTTTGAAGGGATAGCGAAATCCCAAGATACTTCCGATTGATATTCGCCTCATTCGCCCTTGCCCAGGTGCGAAAACCAGTTTTTCAGTTCTTCACTCTTTTTAGAAACCGTCTCTCTGAATTCTGAGGTCCTTTCTTCCCGCATCTTCTCCCGCGCTTCCTTTGCCATCTGCTTCTCAAGTTTCCGCGCATGCTCGACTTCCGCTGCGACCTCGGCAGCATCAAACCGGGTAATGGACACATCGAAGTTATTGAGCTTTGCAGTCAGAGCCGTTTCGTATTCTTCCTGGGCAAGCAGAATGATTGCGGTTTCGCCATTGAGGATACTGTCACCGGCCTTTTCCAGCAAAGAGGCGTTGTCCGCCATGTCGTTGGCATCCACTGCTCCGCCGATCAGCATACCCATGCTGCCGCCCAGCAATACGCCAAGAGGACCGCCGAGCACGCCGACAAGGCTTCCAATCAGGCTGCCCTTCCAGGTGTCGTCACCGTTCATCGCGCCATTGACGAAGCCGTCCATAATGGTGAGTTTTTCATTTTCCTTCTTCACGATGACTGCCTGCGAAATCGTATAGTTGGCATTTGTCGTCTCGCGCTTCAGTTCAGACAGTGCCTGGTACGCTTCACTTTCAACTTTGTAATTAGCCAGAATCAAATTCTCTTTCATTTCAAACATCTCCTCTGAAATAGAAAGCGCCCCGCATTTAGCAGGGCGCTGGAGTAGTAATGATTATCCTTGGATCTGAATGGTCTTGCGCTCCGGAAGCGCCACCGGCTTCTCCTTCGGGAAGTCAAGCGTCAGGACACCGTCCTCAAACTTGGCCTGGACGTCTT
>CAJOCV010000102.1:0-1041 GCA_905233785.1 uncultured Oscillospiraceae bacterium | reverse complement strand
TCTTGTCCTTGCCCTCTTCATCGAGGCCCTTGGACGCGGTGATCGTCAGGTAACCATTCTGCAGCTGCAGATCGATCTGATCCTTCTTGAAGCCCGGCAGGTCCACCTTCAGCTCGTAGCCTTCATCGTGTTCCTTCAAGTCGGTCTTCATCACATGAGCCGCATGTTTGCCATACAGCTTGTGATCCACATCGGATTCAAAGCCTCTGAACGGGAAGCCCATCCAGTCATCAAACAAACTCTCTCCAAAAATACTCGGTAACATAAGTCATGCCTCCTTCGATACTGCAATCATTTTGTTTGTTACCTGAGCAAGGGGGATGGAGGTCATCTATTCGATCTTCGTTCCTCTGTTCGATTATGATTATAGCACCAGTTTTAGCACTGTCAAGCCGAGAGTGCTAATTTCCACGTGAACAATTTGTGAACATTTTTATATGCAGAAGCATACGAGTTTTAAATTTAGTTTGCCGGTGATAAGCCCTTGAGCCTATCACCGGCTATTGCTTTTACACGTGGTCGCGGAGCAGCTTCTTCAGTGAAGCCATGTTCTCATACAGGATAATGAACTCAGTCGGTGTGCAGTCGCTGAGGAGATCCAGCACCCCAGAGCTTTTGTTCTGTCCCAGCACGCTGCTGGAGAGAAGGAGATGACCTAGCGTAGTATTCAGCGCCTGGGATAGTTTGATTACCATGTCCAAGGACGGGAAGCGGTCCCCTGCTTCCAGCTTCCGAATGTAGGTTTCGGAGACATCGACTCTGTCCGCCAGCTCTTCCTGGGATAGTTTTGCCATTCGCCTGTAATGACGAATGCGCTGAGAGATCATTGTGCTTTCCATTTGTTTGTACCTCCATGTAATTCTTTAGAATGACTAAAATCATTCCTTGAACTACATGAGTGGAAGTATGACTTATTACAAGAGTCTATTCTACTGTCACGGCATAATCGCATTTTTTCTCAACCCGATACCTTCTGTACCGGTAGCGGAACTGGCCGTCTCTGTTCTCCCCTGCACGTCAGATATACCACTTGGAGGATGC
>CAJOCV010000101.1 GCA_905233785.1 uncultured Oscillospiraceae bacterium | reverse complement strand
ATCACTGGCCGCCGGCTCTCGACAACGGAGGTATCGTTATGAGTCTCACTGTCGCGTATCCGCTGATCGTGTTGATCGGCTATCTGTTGGGCTCGCTGAACCTCGCGATGCTGTTTGCAAAGCTCAAGGGCGTGGACATTCGCGCGGGCGGCTCCGGAAATCCCGGAACCTCGAACGCGCTGACGCTGATGGGCTGGAAGATCGGTGTTCTGGTGGGGGCGCACGATATTGGAAAAGGTATCCTGGCTGTGTGGCTTTGCACGAAGATATTCCCCACCGTCCCCTATGTCGGGGCTGCGGCGGGGGTGAGCTGTGTGCTGGGGCATATCTACCCCTTCTACATGGGCTTTCGCGGCGGCAAGGGCTTTGCGGCGTATCTGGGCATGACGCTTGCGCTCAACTGGCGCTTCGCGCTGGGGCTGCTGGTGGCGATCATACTGCTGGTGCTGATCACCGATTACATCGTCGTCGGCACCATGACCACCGTCGTCTCCTTCCCGGTCTTCTGCGCCATCAACCACCACTACGCGGTGGCGCTGCTGCTGTGCGTGGCGTCCTTGATCATCATCTACAAGCACCGGGCAAACCTGATACGCATCGCCAACGGCACCGAAATCAAGGTGCTTGCCTCCGCAAAAGGTAAATACCGAGTCAAATAAAGCAATCGGGGATGTGAACATTCACATCCCCGGCATTTTCAGAAAGGAAACAACATGAACCAATATCTGGACATCGCGCCCGAGGTGGCGCAGGCATTGAAGGACGGCAAGCCCGTCGTCGCGCTGGAGAGCACCATCATCTCCCACGGCATGCCCTATCCCAAGAACGTGGAGACCGCGCTGCTGGTGGAGCAGACCATCCGCGACAACGGCGCCGTGCCTGCCACCATCGCCGTCATCGGCGGACGGCTGAAAGCGGGCTTAAGCCACGAGGAGATCGAGCATCTGGGCAAGGCCGGGCGCAGCGTTGCCAAGGCCAGCCGCCGCGATCTGCCCGCGCTGGTCGCGCGGGGCGTTGACGGTGCGACCACCGTCGCCACCACGATGATCATCGCCCACATGGCGGGCATCCAAATCTTCGCCACCGGCGGCATCGGCGGCGTGCACCGCGGCGCGGAGGTGACGATGGACATCTCCGCCGACCTGGAGGAGCTGGCGCAGACGCCGGTGATGGTGGTCTGCGCGGGCGCCAAGTCCATCCTCGACCTGGGGCTGACGCTCGAGTACCTGGAGACCAAGGGCGTGCCCGTGATCGGCTACGGCACGGAGGAGCTGCCCGCCTTCTACACCCGCAAATCCGGCTTCGGCGTGGACTACCGGGTGGATTCGCCCGAGGAGCTGGCCGCCATCTTCGCGGCGCAGCGCGCGCTTGACTACAAGGGCGGGATGCTGGTGACAAACCCGATCCCCGAGGAGTATTCCATGGACAAGGCCGTGATCGACGCCGCCATCGAGCAGGCGCTGAAGGAGGCCAAAGAGCAGGGCGTACACGGCAAGGAGACCACGCCCTTCCTGCTTGCCCGCGTGGTGGAGCTCACCGGCGGGGACAGCCTGGAATCCAACATCCGTCTGGTGCTCAACAACGCCAAGGTCGCGTCCCTCACCGCGGCGGCGCTGGCCGTTTAGATTCTAATAAAAGCTAAAAACTATACACTAAAAACTCAAAAAAATCTGTGAAAACCCGCGGGTTTTCACAGATTTTTTACTGCACCTCTTCCAGCGTGGGCATGGCGGGGATCGCGCCGTGGCGGCTGGTGGTGATGGCGGCGGCTTTGTTGGCAAAGGCCAAAATCCCCTCCAGTCGTTGCGCCGTAAGGGAATCCAACTGCTCCTTCACGAGCTGCGAGAGCGCCGCGCCGAAGAAGGTGTCGCCCGCGCCGTTGGTGTCGCCCACCTTGACCTTCACGCCGGGCACCCTGCCGGTCTTCTCGCCAAAGCGGTAGAACGCGCCGTCCGGCCCGAGCGTCACCAGCACGAGGCGGATGCCGTTTGCGGCAAGCTGTGCGCTGCCCTGCTCGAGATCGCCTGTCCCGGTCAGCAGCGGCAGCTCCTCATCGGAGACCTTCAAAATGTCCACCAGCTTGAGCGGCGCGAGCATCTGCTCCACCGCGGTCTTCTCATCCGGCCAGAGGCTTGCGCGGTAGTTGGGGTCGTAGCTGATGATTGCTCCCGCGGCTTTGGCAGCCTCGACGGCTTGCAGCGTGGCGCCGCGGCTCGGCTCTGCGGTCAGGCTCACGGAGCCAAAGTGCAAAAGCTTCGTGTTTTCCAGCAGCGCCGCCGGCACGTCCGCAAAGCGGAGGTTTACGTCCGCACTGGGATCGCGATAGAAGCTGAAGCTGCGCTCGCCGCTCGGATCCAGGGAGACAACGGCCAGCGTCGTATGCTGCACCGGGTCCACACTCATGCCGGAAACGTCCACACGGTTCTCCTCCAGCGTGCGGCGCAGGAAATCGCCGAAGCTGTCACGCCCGACGCGGCCGATATAGGCGCTCTTCGCGCCGAGACGGGAGGCCGCGACCGCAAGATTGGCGGGTGCGCCGCCGGGATTTGCATCAAAACGGGGAATGCCCTGTTCCGTCAGGCCGGATTGGGTCAGGTCGATCAGGATTTCGCCGATGGCAGTAATATCAATCATGTCGTTCTCCTCCTGTATATGGGGGCGGATTCAAATCCTCAACACCCGATCGTATGCTACCATTCTCCGCGCCAACAGTCAACAGTTTTTGCGAAAAAGACGCGGCGAGGGCTTCCTTCTCCTTTTTATCCAGGCGCTTGACCTGCCATTCGCGCCGCATGGCCTCCTCGCGGGTTTCAAAGGTCTCGAACCACGCGAGCGTCACCGGGCGGTGGCTGCGGGTATATTTCCCGCCGCGCCCCTCGTTATGGGCGCGAAGCCTGTTTTCCAGGTTGTTTGTCCAGCCGGTGTAAAGGCTCCCGTCCGCGCAGCGGAGCATGTAGCAGACGTTCATGCCTCGCGCCTGACCTGCTTTACGTTCTTTTCAAACTTCGACCTCGCCCCCATGATCTCATGCCCGCAGCCCAGGCAGCGGAGCTTGAAATCCGCGCCGATGCGCAGCACCGCCCATTCCCTGCTCCCGCAGGGATGGGCTTTTTTCATGGTCAAGATGTCGCCGATCTGAATATCCATGACTTTGTATAGTGAAAAGTGAAGAGCGAAAAGTGAAAAGTTATGGTGTCGCTCCGCGACGAATTTTTAATTTGTCCCCGAAGGGGACTCCTTAACTATTCACTATTCACTTTTCATTATTCACTTTTTGATCCTTTCCCAGTATGCCTTTGCCGCCTGTTCGGTCTTGTTGTCGCCGTAGTCGTAGTATTTCACGCCGCGCAGCTCGTCGGGCAGGTATTGCTGCCGTACCCAGTGACCGGGGTAGTCATGAGGGTATTTGTAGCCCTGCTCCCGCTCAAAGCCAGCGCCGTCGGCGTGGACGTTCTGGAGCTCGCGCGGGATGCTGCCGGTTTTGCCGGCCTTCACGTCCGCCCAGGCCTTGTCGATGGCCATGACGCCGGTGTTGGACTTGGGCGCGGTGGCGAGCAGGATCACCGCCTCGGCCAGTGGAAGCTTGGCCTCGGGCAGACCGAGCTGCAGCGCCGAGTCCACGCAGGCCTTCACGATCGGCACCGCCTGCGGCCAGGCAAGCCCCACGTCCTCGCTGGCGGAGCAGAGGATGCGGCGGCAGGCGCCGATCAGGTCGCCCGCCTCCAAAAGCCGCGCGAGGTAGTGCAGCGCCGCGTCGGGATCGGAGCCGCGCAGGGACTTCATCAGCGCCGAGAGGATGTCAAAATGGTCGTCCCCCTCCCGGTCATAGCGCATGGCGCTGCGCTGGGAGATGGTCTCCGCGTCGTCGAGGGAGATCGTATCCCGATCCCAGGCGGCGGTAAACAGCAGCTCCACCGCGTTGATCGCCTTGCGCACATCCCCGCCGCAGCCGGAGGCGATGCGCGCCGTGACGCCCGCCTCCAGCGCGAGCGGCGTCTCCCGGCGGCTGTTCATGATCTCCACCGCGCGCAAAACCGCCTTCTCCGCGTCGGCGGGCGTGATGGGCTTGAACTCAAAGACCGTGGAGCGGCTCAAAATCGCGTTGAAAACATAGAAATACGGGTTTTCCGTCGTCGAGGCAATGAGCGTGATGCGCCCGTCCTCAATGAATTCCAGCAGAGATTGCTGCTGTTTTTTGTTAAAGTACTGAATCTCGTCGAGGTAGAGCAGCACGCCGCCGGGCGTCAGAAAGGTGTCCAGCTCGTCGATGATGCGCTTGACATCCGCGATGCCGGCGGTGGTGGCGTTTAATTTGCGCAGGGTGCGGTTTGTGCGCTCGGCAATGATGCGCGCGACCGTGGTCTTGCCCGTGCCGGAGGGGCCGTAGAAGATCATGTTCGGGATCTGCCCGCTCTCCACAATGCGCCGCAGCATCCCGTTTCGCCCGAGGATGTGCCGCTGCCCCACCACATCGTCCAGCGACGCGGGGCGAATCTCGTCTGCAAGAGGTTTGTACATAGCGTGTTTCCTTTAGTCGCTGAAGTCGGTATCGAGCACGACGTCGATCTGGTATTCCGGCCAGAGGGCTTTGAGCTTTTCGTGAATTTCCCCGCAGACCGCCTTCGCGTCGGCGGAGAAGTCGAAGATCAGATCGAACATGACGCGCTTTTTCTCCTCGTCCACGAAGAAGCCATGCATCTGCAGCACCGCGGGGTACTCCTGCAGGAGCTTGGCGAGCTGGGCGCGCATGGCGGTGCTCTTGTCGCTGCCGGTGCCGGAGGCGTAGATCCCCACGGTCAGGATGATGCCGAACCGCCGGTAAATGTCGGAGGCAATCTGCCGCGTCAGACGGTGGATCTCCCGCGCGGTCATATCGTCGTCCACCTCGATATGAATCGAGGCGATGATGTTCGTCGGGCCGTAGTTATGCATCACGAGGTCATAAGCCCCGCGCACCTGCTCATAGCCGCACACGGCCTCGCGCAGCTCCTCGCTCAGCTCGCTGTCCGGGCGCTCGCCGGTGATGCTGCTGAGCGCCTCGAGCAGCATTTCCACGCCCGCCTTGATGATGAAGGCCGAGATCACCGCGCCGAGCCAGCCCTCCAGCTTGAAGCCCCACAGCATATTGACCGCGGCGCCGATAAGCGTCGCGATGGAGAGCACCGCGTCAAAGGAGGCGTCCGACCCGGAGGCGACGAGCGCCTGGGAGTTGAGCTCCTCGCCCGCCTTCTTCACATAGCGCCCCATCAGCAGCTTTACGAGCACCGCCGCCGCGATCACGACGAGGGAGACGGCGGTGTAGCTGGTAGCTTCCGGGTGGATGATCTGCTCCACCGACTCCTTGAGGGAGGTCAAACCGGCGAAAAGCACCAGCACCGCGATCAGCATCCCGGTCAGGTACTCGATGCGCCCGTGACCGAAGGGGTGCTTCTTATCCGGCTTGCGCCCGGCAAGGCGCGTGCCGACGATGGTGATGAGAGAGGAGAGCGCGTCGCTCAAATTGTTCACCGCGTCGAGAATGACGGCGATGGAGTTGGCCGCCAGACCCACGATCAGCTTGAAGACCACCAGCACCAGATTCGCCCCGATGCCGAGGATACTGGTACGCACGATTTTTTGATTGCGATCCATAGAGAACACCTCGTTTATGTCGATTTGATTATTATACAACACATTTTCCCTATTGCAAAGCCCTTTTCCGCATCTTGTAAAAACGCCGCGTTCGTGGTAAGCTGTCAGCGGGAAGGGAGCTGAGGCCGATTGGAGCATAGGGGTCTGACGGAAGACGGCTTTATCGCCGATCAGGACTATTTCACCGATTTTCGTTACCGGGGGATGCCGGTTTCATGGAACGGCTGCGGTCCGATCGCGGTCTTTAATCTTCGCCGCTTCCTGGGGCGGGACGCGCCGCTGTCACAGATCTGCGCGGAGCTGGAGAGCCTGCACCGGAGTAAGTTGCCGGGGCCTACCTCCATGCGCGCGCTGCGGCTGTATCTGGCAAAGCATCTGCCCCAAGCGCGCGAAAGCATCGGACGCGAGGACGCGCTCGTTGCCGCCGCAGCCAGCGACGCCGGGATTTTTCGCTACTGGGAAGGCAGAGAGCCCCACTTTGTCATGTATATGCGCCTGCCGGCGGGAGATTTCCGCTTTTTCAACGTCTCCGACGGGCTGGAGGACTGCCGCATGACGATGGCGCGCTTCGGCGCGGAGCATCTGCTGGGCGGCTACACCGCCCTGTTTTATATTCCATAAGCTGGATATGACATGATCTGCCAATCGGGCTTGCTTTTTTCGGGGAAAGCTGGTACACTGGCTTTAGGGCAATAGCGCATAATGCGGCAAGAGCAGATTCCGACTCATTGAGCAGGAATACTTTGTGTATTGCAAGAAAAAGTGACGAAATCAGGGCGCGGTTTTTCCGGAAGATGCCGCAGGCGTATTGTGCGGTGTTGCCATAGCAACATGAACAGGTGGTGATCCCACATGAAGATTCAGAAAGCCTCTGAAGATTATCTGGAGGCCATGCTGATGATGAAGGAGAAGCACGGCTACATCCGCTCCATCGACATCGCAGGGCAACTCGGCGTTACCAAGCCCAGCGTCAGCTATGCCACCAAGCGCCTGCGCGAAAACGGCTATATCACCATGAGCCATGACGGGCTGATTACGCTGACGGAAAAGGGCATGACCATTGCCGCCAGCATCTACGAGCGGCACAAGGTGCTGACGCAGCTCCTGATGAAACTCGGCGTGAGTCCCGAGACCGCGCGGGAGGACGCCTGTAAAATCGAACACGATCTGAGCCCGGAGACCTTTGAGGCCATCCGCAAGTGTTCGGGAATCACAGCGGAATAAGCGATGGGGATGTGAAAAACCTTTTTTCACATCCCCAGTTTTCGTATTTATAGATCGTAACTATTCAGTCCCCTTGAAAGGGGACTGAATAGTTAGGGGGAAACTTGCGCTCATCGCACGAGGCGCACGGGGGACGCGCCTCCGCGTCAGAAGAAGCTCGCGGCGCTCCGTTTCCGTCAAGCGTGACGAAAACTGCGCTCTGCTCCCTCCTTCTTCCTTCCAAAATCAAAGCAGATGCTTTGATTTTGAGAGGAAAACGGAAGGAACGGATATGGAGCTTTCGCCCCAAAGCGGAAGCGGAATGGAGTGAGTTTCGTTTGACGACGGCGCAAGGCCTCGCACGGCTCGGCATAAAGTGTTTTTGCCGAGGCAAAGCCCCGTCAAAAACGGATTTCCATTTGTTTTTCGCCTTGCGAGGCGAAAAATCAGAGGCGTTCCCCCTCTGAACTC
>CAJOCV010000100.1 GCA_905233785.1 uncultured Oscillospiraceae bacterium | reverse complement strand
GTACACGCTTCGCTGTTTCCCTCTCGGTGACAGCTTGTTTACTTTACCACACTTTGAATCGTTTGTCAAGAGTTTTTTTCGTTTTTTTCAAACTTTTTTTCTCTCGACTTTCGATCTTCGTGCCGCTCTCTCGAGCGCTTGGCTAATATACCACCTCAATCTCACTTTGTCAACACCTTTTTTCGCTTTTTTCGATAAATTTTTTCACCGCTAAATCTTGTGGATTTCCTGCGGCGAAAAATACAAAACTTAGATCAAGCCTCAGCAATTTCCACAAGCTGGATCAATTCCCGATGTTCCCGATCCAGGGCAAAGGCTCCTCAATCCCGTTGAATGCATTCATCATTCCTTTATATATAAAATAGAAACGCAGCAGCGTCAGCACCCAGCCGAAGCCGGTGAGCGCGCCGATGGTATCCGCAACGAGGGTAAACAGGAACAGCTTCATGCCCTGCTTAGCATGGAACTTGGCAAAGGAATCGTTCGGCGTCACGATATAGGGCAGGACAAAGAGGAAGCTCAAATAGCTCAACGCGGCAAAGAGCTTGTTCGGCTCCGCGCTCTTGGTGTTTTCCGCGTGATTCCTCGTTGTCCGGTAGGCGTAGCTTTGCGCGGCCTGCTGCCGCTCCGCCTGGCGGCGGGCAAACTCCTCCTCCGCCCACTGACGGCTCTGCTCCTGCCGCTGCCGTCTCTGCTGCTCCTGCTCAGCCCAACGGCGGTTCTCCTCCTGCCGGGCTTTGCGCTGCTCCTCCAGCTTCTCGCGCATCAGCTCGCTCGCCGACTTCCGCTGCGCGGCCGCTTGCTCCTTTTCCGCGAGGTTTTCATCGTAGCCGCAGGCGAGGCAGGCTGTCAGCCCATCGGGAATATAGGCGCCGCATTGTTTGCAATAAGCCATGATCGTCCACTCCTTACAAGGGATAGACTGATTATAGCGGAAAATGTTCCCTGTTTCAAGAGCAGAAGCGGTGGTTTCCGATCGTAACGATCAACGGGCGTGACCAGATCCATTTGCTGGTGGCAGTTACCGGATTAAAGTAGTAGATCGCGCCGTAGCTGGGATCGTAGCCGTTCATCGCCTCCTTGGCGGCGCGATAGGCGCTCTCGCTCACGGGCTCGTCGAACTGTCCGTCGTCGAGGCAGGAGAAGGCGCCCGGCTGATAGATGACGCCGGAGATGCTGTTGGGAAACGAGGGGTGCTCCACGCGGTTTAAGACCACCGCGCCGACCGCGACCTGACCGAGATAGGGTTCGCCCCTGGCCTCGGCGGAGATCAGCCGCGCCAAAAGCTGCAGATCGCCCGATCCCCCGCCGCCGGAGCCGGTGGCCGGGATGCCGAGCGCGGCGAGGGTGAGGTTTCCCACCTGGCCGTCCGGCGTCAGGCCGTTTTTGCGCTGGAAGTAGCGCACGGCCTCCTCGGTCCTGCTGCCGTAGACGCCGTCCACCGCGCCGGTGTAGTAGCCCCAGGCCTTGAGGCGCTTCTGGATCTCGGTCACAGTGACGCCGCTGCTGCCCTTCTTATACAGATCCGCCGAGGCGCTCTGCGCCAGGGCGATGATGAAAATATTCACCGCGAACAAAATCGCGAGCATCAAAACGAGTTTCTTCCGCTCCGCGGACATAAAAATCCCCCCACAAGCTTTTTGATAGTTTGTGAGGGGAACAAGTTTTTATTCAGTTTCAGCAATTGGTTTTCGGGTTATTTGTTCTATATAGAATGTAGTCGATTGAAACATCGTAATAGTCAGCAAAGCGAATCAACAGTTCATAGCCCGCTTCACGTGCTCCCGTCTCATAGCGGCTGATGCTGTTTTGGTTTAAGAACAAATCCATGGAAACCTTTACCTGTGAAAGCTTGCGTTCTTCTCTCAATTGTCTCAAGCGGTTTTTTATTCCGATCACCCTCTTGACAAGAGAATACCAGAATGGTATATTTATTATATCCCGTATTGGTATATGCACATTCCTTTGTTTTCGTGGCTTTAGCAATTTCATTGCTATACTGAAGGAGGCATCGTTTTGAAACATCTCTCACGGATTATCTTACTTGGGCTTACTCTTTCTCTTGTCTCGATTGTGATTTTCTATACTGCTATAGGTGCTATAGGTGCAAAGCTGGAGCTTTACGGAAATTGGATCATAACAAGCAACTACGATGGTAGTATTCTCTATGACGAATATCCATCTTCCATTAGCTTCTCTCGAAACGGAAAAGGCACCATTGATGGAATGTCCATGACTTGGAAAGTTGACGATGATCGTTTAATTATCGCCGGAGTATGGGGAACGATAGACTACTATTATACCGTTCAAAATTCCATCTTGCATTTAGGCTCAAAGCCATATGATGTTGTCTTTAGTGACATGAGATACAAAAAAACATAATAGTCCATTCCCTATTCTGTGTCTTGTTTTACAATCAATGGGCTGATAGTACAAACGAGGAACGGGCGGCTTCGCACATAGCAGCGAAGTCGCCCGAATTTTATTCGATCTTTGGTTTATGCCGCGCGGGCGACCGCAAGGGTCGCCCCTACTGGCTCGGCGCCCTTACCGCGCCTTGCTTCTGATCTCGCTCTGCGCCTTTTCGATGAAAGCGCTCAGGCTCATCGCGCCGAGGTCTTCGCCGCCGCGGGTGCGGACGGAGATCGTGCCGGCCTCGGCCTCCTTGGCGCCGATGATGAGCATATAGGGCACGCGATCCTCCTGCTGGGCAAGGCGGATCTTGTAACCGATCTTCTCATTGCTCTCATCGAGCACGACGCGAAGCCCCGCGTCCTCGAGGGTATTGTACACTTCGCGGGCGTAATCGAGGGTCTTTTCGCTGACGGGCAGCACCTTGACCTGGGTCGGCGCAAGCCACAGGGGGAAGCGCCCCTTGGTCTCCTCGATGAGGTAGGCCATGAAGCGGTCGAGGGAGCCGAGGATCGCGCGGTGGATGACGACGGGGCACTTCTCCGTGCCGTCCTTGTCGATATAGCGCAGGTCAAACTTCGCGGGCAGGCAGAAGTCGAGCTGGCAGGTGGAGAGCGTGTACTCCGCGCCGACGGCGGGCTTGACGTTCACATCGAGCTTGGGGCCGTAGAAGGCGGCCTCGCCGATCTCCTCGGTAAAGTCGATGCCGATCTCGGTGAGCACCTCGCGCAGAGCGCTCTCCGCGGTGTTCCACATCTCGTCGTCCTGGTGGTACTTTTTCTTGTCCGCCGGGTCGCGCAGGGAGAGGACGCAGCGGTAATCGGTGATGCCGAAGTCCTTGTATACGTCAAAGATCAGGCTGCAGACAGAGGCAACCTCGTCCTTGATCTGCTCGGGCGTCACGAAGAGGTGGGCGTCGTTCTGGCAGAAGTGGCGGCCGCGCTCGATGCCCTTGAGCGTGCCGGAGGACTCATAGCGGAAATCGTGCGCGATCTCGCCGATGCGGATGGGGAGATTCCGGTAAGAGCGCGGACGGTTGGCAAAGATGCGCATATGGTGCGGGCAGTTCATCGGGCGCAGAACGTAAGCCTCGCCCTCCATCTCCATGGCGGGGAACATGTTGTCCTTGTAGTGATCCCAGTGGCCGGAGGTCTTGTAGAGATCGACGGTGCCCACACAGGGGGTCAGGACGTGCTGATAGCCGAGACGGCGCTCCTTGGCCTTGATGTAGTTTTCCAGCTCCTGCCACACAACGTAGCCGTTGGGCAGGAACATCGGCAGACCGCGGCCCACGAGGTCGTCGGTCATAAACAGCTGCATCTCCTTGCCGATCTTGCGGTGATCGCGCTCGCGCGCCTCAGCCTGCTGCTTTTCCCACTCGGCAAGCTCCTCGGCCGTGCGGAAGGCGACGCCGTTGATGCGCGTGAGCATCTTGTTCTCGCTGTCGTTCTTCCAGTACGCGCCGGACTGCTGCGTGACCTTGAAGGCCTTGAGCGCCTTGGTGTAGGTCAGGTGAGGTCCGAGGCACATGTCCACATACTCGCCCTGCTGGTAGAAGCTGAACTCCGTCTCCTCGGACAAGTCCTCCATATGCTCGAGCTTGTACTTCTCGCCGCGCTCTTCCATGAGCTTCTTAGAGTCCTCACGGTTCAGGATGAAGGACTTGATGGGAAGATTTTCCTTGCAGATCTTCTTCATTTCCTTCTCGATCTTCTCGAGATCCTCGCTTGTAAGCTTCGTATCGCCTAGATCGACGTCGTAGTAAAAGCCGTTCTGGGTCGCCGGGCCGTAGGCAAAGTCGGCCTGGGGATAGAGGCGCTTGATGGCCTGCGCCATGATATGGGCGGCGGTGTGGCGCAGAACGTGCAGCTCTTCCTCCTGCGGGCACTCGCCGACCGTACCGTCCTTGTAAATGATCTTCATCGCTTTTTCCTCCCAAACAAAAAACGCACCTTTGGCATCATAGCCAAGGGTGCAAAAAATTACACGGTTCCACCTTGTGTTTCACTCGTCGATCCTGTAACGCGGATCAGCCCGGGGCGGCATTGCCTCCGCCCGGCTCGGGAGCGGTCCTTCGCCGTGGTACACGGGGCGGCTTGCAGCCGATGGCCCGCCCTCTCTGCGCGCATCCCACGCCGACGTTCTCCGTCAAAGCCTTTGACAGATGGGATTTTAACACGCCGCGTTGACGGTGTCAACTGTAAAGTAAGCCGCGGCGTTCTCTTCCATAACAATTAGCAAGAAAACATCCGAACCGCTTATACCAATAATTATAAACCACTGCTCTCCTTTTCACTTTCATTTTCCTTAATATGCCCTTTCAAGATCAAATTAATGTATTGGGAGAGTGAACGGTCATCAATCTCTGCCGCTTCTCTTAACTTTTCCACTATATCACTGTCTATTGTAATGCTGATTTTCTCTTTCAAAGGCTTCATTTTAATCACCTGTTTAATTATACTCCTAAATTCCACTTAGTCTTGACAGGTGAGATAAAGTAGTATAAAATACTACTCAAGGCAATTTGTTGCAAAATTTTTTTGAGGAGGAACGTATTATGAAAATTCGTCAAGGTGATAGCTCTTGGGGTGATGTCGTGTACACCATTGACGGAAACAAAGTTCGTCAGGGCGATCGGTCTTGGGGGGATGTCGTATACACCATTGACGGAAACAAAGTTCGTCAGGGCGATAGTTCCTGGGGTAATGTCGTATACACCATAGATTATTGATGAGAGGTCTACCATGGCAAATTACAAGAACCTCTGCATGAAATATATGGATGAGCACGGAATTAAATATCTTGACCATGCAGAGAACATCATAAAAGTAACTTATACTGGCACAAATCTTCGCTCAATAACGGTTGTTGTGTTCTTCAGCGATAATGGTTCTCCAGATGTCTCATTCAAATGCTGGGATATTTGTACCTTCCCAGAAGATAAGAGAATCAACGGGATAATCGTGTGCAATCAATTGAACACGCATTATCGTTGGGTGCAGTTTTCTCTTGATAAAGACGGCGATATTGCCGTGTCATCTGATTCTTATGTTGATGAATATAATTGCGGTGCAATCTGTTGTGCTTTTGTTCAGCGCACCGTAAACATTGTGGATGAAGCCTATCAGACTATAATGAAGGCGCTTTGGTCATAAAGAATATATTTCTTTAGCAAAAACAATACTATTGAATACGATTATTCTCCCAATAATCTGCCCAATAGTATTGTTTTTTATGCTTTTCCATCACACCCATCTTCTTTATCAGCATACTCACAGCAGGATATCCGGTCAGTGCAAAACTACCCCATCTTTCCCAGTAGCTGTTCCGTCTTATACACCAAGAGCAATAGAGTGCGTCCTTCCCCGATCCCTATCAGGTCAAGCCCCCTCAGTCTCGCTCGCAAGCTTGCTCGACAGCTCCCCCGGAGGGGGAGCCACGGCAGAGAACTAACCACTATCCTTTGACAAAGCGCCACGCCATTCACGCCATTATTATAATGTTCTCAGCTTAACGCAAAGGAGAGAATCCGTTATGATCGAAAACGCGGAAAAATTTTTTGCCCTGTACGAGCAGGCGCGCAGCTGGCGCTGTATCCCTCTCCGGTGATCGTAGTGGGAGCGATGGTGGACGGAAAGCCGAACTGGACCTTGGTGGCCCACGCGGGCGTCATGGCGCACAGCCATTTGATGCTCTCCATGGTCAAGGCCCATTATACCAACAAGGGCATCCGGGAGAACAAAGTAGTTTCCGTCAACGTCGTGGACGCCTCCTGGCTGAAGGAGGCCGACCGTATGGGCTGTGTCAGCGGCAACAAAACCGACAAGTCCGCGGCCTTCGCCTATTCCATCGGTGAAAAAGGCGCGCCGATGATCGACAGAGCCAAGGTCACGATGGAGTGTGAGGTGGAGGACGTCTACGATCTCCAGGGCTTTGACAACGTAACGGGGCTGTAATGCGATCATTTCGCTGACCATACGCTTTTCCCGTTCCCGCTTGGTTTGCAGGTTTTTCATGAGACCCTTCCGTCCTCCATTTCGAAGCTTGTCTCTGCG
>CAJOCV010000099.1 GCA_905233785.1 uncultured Oscillospiraceae bacterium | reverse complement strand
AAATTTTCTTTATGTACGTCCATTCCTACGTAAACTGTGCTATAATTCATTTTAGTGACCTCCATTTGTATGCGGTAATCCCTGTTACCTTGATTTTTTCCAATCAGTAGTATACAGGTAAATCCACGAAACTACAAATTGGAGGTCATTTCATATTGTCTATTTAGTCCCGGAACGGGACTGAATCGTTACAAGCAAGACAAGTTTTATCCGCGTTCCGTCCGGTATCGGCATCTGCCGAAAAGGGCTTGGAAATCCGGAGAAGATCGAAACCTGTGATTCCAAATTCTTCTAACATTTTATACAATTTCTTGAAGCAAAAAATGTTGAAAATACACAAATTTTGGCTTGACATTTTGCGACGGTGCTGATATTATACACCCATAATTTCATAGCGTTCGATATATCGCAAATAATAGGGATTTGAAGTTTCTACCCGGGCACCGTAAATGACCGGACTATCGAAAAGCAAACAGGGGTCGGCGCAGTTTTGACCCTCTCGTATTGTTCTTTTCACAGGAGGCTTCATTTTCGAAGCCTCTTTTGCGTTCTCCCCCAAACCGAAGCCCGGCGAAGCGGGTTCGGTTTGGAAAGGAAGAAGGAGATTGCGGATATGGAGTTTTCCCGGCTCTTACGGAAAACGGGGAAACGGAATGGAGCAAGCTTCTTCTGACGCCCTTGCCCTTTTCCGCAATAGCGGTTTAGGTGTGCCGGGGGGTCTCCCCCCGGTGCTGATAAAAAAATTATATTTAGGAGAGAATCGAATGAAAAAGCTCATCGCAATGCTCGTTGCCCTGATTCTGTGCGTCTCCCTGTTTTCCGTCACCGCCTTTGCCGACAACGAGAAGGTCGACAATGTGAAAATCGGCTTCATCTTCCTGCACGACGAGCAGTCCACCTACGACCTCAACTTCATGAACGGCGCCCGCGAAGCCTGTGAGGCTCTGGGCCTTGTCGAGAACGAGAGCTACTTCTTCAAAGTTGGCGTTCCCGAGGGTCAGGAGTGCTACGAGGCCGCGCTGGATCTCGTTGACGCCGGCTGCAACATCATCTTCGCTGACTCCTTCGGCCATGAGGACTACATGATCGAGGCCGCCAAGGAGTGCCCCGACGTGCAGTTCTGCCATGCCACCGGCACCCGCGCCCACACCGAGGGTCTTGACAACTACCACAACGCTTTCGCCTCCATCTACGAGGGGCGTTTCCTGGCCGGCATTGCCGCCGGTATGAAGCTCAATGAGATGATCGAGAGCGGCAAGATCACCGCCGAGCAGGCCAAGATGGGCTATGTCGGCGCCTTCACCTACGCGGAAGTTATCTCCGGCTACACCTCCTTCTTCCTTGGCGCCCGCTCTGTCTGCCCCAGCGCCACCATGGAAGTCACCTTCACCGGCTCCTGGTACGACCTCGCCCTTGAGACCGAGGGCGCGCAGAAACTCATTGACGACGGCTGCGTTCTCGTGAGCCAGCACGCCGACTCCATGGGTGCTCCCTCCGCCTGCGAGGCCGCCGGTGTGCCCAACGTCTCCTACAACGGCTCCACCAAGGATGCCGGCCCCAACACCTACATCATCTCCTCCCGCATCAACTGGGCTCCCTACTTCGATTACATCATCAAGGCTGTTGCCAATGGCGAAGCCATTGACGCCGACTGGACCGGCAATTTCTCCACCGGCTCTGTCGAGCTCGCCGAGCTGAACGAGGCCGTTGCCGCCGACGGCACCGCCGAGGCGCTCGAAGCCGCCAAGGAAGCCCTGATTGCCGGTGAGCTGCATGTCTTCGCGACCGACGCCTACACCGTCGGCGGCGAGGCGCAGGAGAGCTACCTGGCCGACGTGGACACCGACCCCGCCTACACCCCCGACACCGAGGTCGTTTCCGACGGCTTCTTCCACGAGTCCGCGTTCCGCTCCGCTCCCTACTTCGACGTTCAGATCGACGGCATCACCCTGCTTGACACCGCGTTCTAAGATCATCATTCGGGAAGTCCCGGTTTTCGCCGGGGCTTCCCGTCTCAACATCGTAAAAAGAATATGCTGCAAAAGAAAGCGCGGCGACCGCTCAGCCGCCGCGTTTCCTTTTCCAGCATATTGCTATCAGGAGGTTGTGACTTTGGACAACAAAATTCCCGCAGTCACCATGCGCGACATTACCAAGCGCTTCGGCTCCACCCTCGCAAACGACAAGGTATGGCTGGACATCTACCGCGGCGAGATTCTGGCGCTGCTGGGCGAGAACGGCAGCGGCAAGACGACGCTGATGAACATGCTCTCCGGCATTTATTTCCCCGATGAGGGCGAGATCCAGATCGACGGGAAGGACGTCGTGATCCGCTCCCCGAAGGACGCCTTCGACCTCGGCGTCGGCATGATCCACCAGCATTTTAAGCTTGTGGACGTGCTCACCGCGGCGGAGAACATCGTGCTCGGTCTGCCCGGCAAGCTCGATCTCAAGGCTGCCGCGCAGAAGATCCGGGAGATCTGCGACGCCTACGGCTTCGAGGTCGACCCCGATCAGAAGGTCTATGATATGTCCGTTTCCCAGAAGCAGACGGTGGAGATCGTCAAGGTACTCTACCGCGGGGCGGACATCCTGATCCTGGACGAGCCCACCGCCGTTCTGACGCCGCAGGAGATCGACAAGCTCTTCACGGTGCTGCGCAACATGCGCGACGACGGCAAGGCCATCGTCATCATCACCCACAAGATGCACGAGGTGGAGGCGCTTTCAGACCGCGTTGCTATCCTGCGTCACGGTCAGTTCATCGGCGACATGCCCACGAAAAAGACCAACGCCCAGGAAATGACCAACATGATGGTCGGCCACGCCGTGACGCTGAACATCGACCGGCCCGAGCCGGAAAACCCCAAGCCCCGCATCGAGGTCAAGGGACTCACCGTGCGCAGCATGGACGGCATCCTCAAGCTTGACGACGTGAGCTTTACCGCCTACTCCGGCGAGATCCTCGGCATCGCGGGCATCTCCGGCTGCGGCCAGAAGGAACTCCTGGAGGCGATCGCGGGTCTGCAGCCCGTGGAGGCCGGCTCCATCAGCTACATCGACGACAACGGCGGACGCGAGGAGCTGATCGGGAAAGACCCCCTCAGCATCCAGCAGATGGGCGTCGCCCTGTCCTTCGTGCCGGAGGATCGTCTGGGCATGGGGCTTGTGGGCAACATGGACATCGGCAACAACATGATGTTGCGCTCCTATCGCTCCGGACGCGGCATTTTCACCAACCGCAAGGCCCCCTACAAGCTTGCCCACCAGATGGTGGACTTTTTGGAGATCGCCACCCCCAGCGTGGAAACGCCGGTGCGGCGGCTCTCCGGCGGCAACGTGCAGAAGGTGCTGGTCGGGCGTGAGATCGCAAACGCTCCCTCTGTGCTGCTGACGGCCTACGCGGTGCGCGGGCTGGATATTAACTCCTCTTATCTGATCTATGACACCATCAACGCCCAGAAAATGAGGGGCGTGGCGGTGATCTATGTGGGCGAGGATCTGGACGTGCTGCTGGAGCTGGCAGACCGCATCCTTGTCCTGTGCGGCGGCAAGGTCTCGGGCATCGTACCCGGCCGCGGCGCGAAGAAGCGCGATGTGGGTCTGATGATGACGAAGCTGGGAGGGAAGAGCGATGAATAAGAAACAGCATACGCCCCTCTTCCATGTCTCCAAACGGGGAGAGCTGCCCTGGTATCTGAGCTGGGGCATCCGCGTGGGCGCGGTGGCGCTCGCGCTGCTGGTGAGCGCGCTCGTCACGAACCTGCTCACGGGCGAAAACCCCGTCAAGGTCTTTGTCACGATCTGGAAGGGCTCCTTTGGCAGCGCCCGCAAGATGTGGGTGCTGGGGCAGAATGTGGCGATCCTGCTGTGCGTTGCGCTCGCGGTGACGCCTGCCTTTCGGATGCGCTGCTGGAACCTCGGCGGCGACGGGCAGATGCTCGTCGGCTGCCTCGCCACGGCGGCCTGCATGATCCTGCTGGGCGACAAGCTCCCGAACTGGCTGCTCATTGCGCTGATGGTGGTCTGCAGTATGCTGGCCGGCGCCGTCTGGGCGCTGATCCCGGCCGCCTTCAAAGCAAAGTACAATACCAATGAGACGCTCTTTACCCTGATGATGAACTACATCGCGACGCAGCTTGTGGCCTTTTTCATCATTGTCTGGGAGGTGCCCAAGGGCGCGGGCAAGATCGGCATCATCAACCAGCAGACCAACGCCGGCTGGCTTCCCCAGATCGGCCCCTCCAAATACCTGCTGAACATCATCATCGTCGCGGTGCTGACGGTGCTCATGTATCTCTACCTCAACTACTCCAAGCATGGCTATGAGATTTCGGTTGTCGGCGAGAGCGAGCGCACCGCCCGCTACGTCGGCATCAAGGTCGGCAAGGTCATCCTCCGCACGATGCTGCTCTCCGGCGCGATCTGCGGCCTTGCGGGCATGCTGCTCGTCGGCGGCACCGACCATACGCTGACCACCACCATCACCGCAAGCCGCGGCTTCACCGCCGTTATGGTCTCCTGGCTTGCCAAGTTTAACCCCATCTGGATGGTATTGACAAGCTTCCTGCTGGTCTTCCTGAGCAAGGGCGGCAGCGAGGTGGCCTCCGGCTTCGGCCTGAGCACCTCCTTCGGTGATATTCTCACCGGTATCATTCTCTTCTTCATCCTCGGCAGCGAGTTTTTCATCAACTACAAAATCAACTTCCGGAAATCCGGGGAAAAGGAGGCCTGAGCCATGTTTGATCTGATCTCCTTCATCCCCCGCGCCATCATGCAGGGGATTCCTCTGCTCTATGGCAGCACCGGCGAGACCCTGACCGAGAAATCCGGCAACTTAAACCTCGGCATCCCCGGCATCATGTACGCCGGCGCGATCTCCGGCGTGGTGGGCGCCTTCTTTTATGAGCAGAGCGGCGGCACGAGCGGCTTTCTGTATGTGGCGATCCCGCTTGTGTGCTCCCTGCTGGGCTCGCTGCTGATGGGACTTCTCTACTGCTTCCTCACGGTGACGCTGCGCGCAAACCAGAACGTGACCGGCCTTGCGCTGACGACCTTCGGCGTCGGCCTCGGCAACTTCTTCGGCGGCTCGCTCATCAAGCTCGCCGGGGCGGAGGTGCCCGCCATCGTGCTGAGCAACACCAGCCGCTACTTCAGCGCTACCCTGCCCGGCGCGGACAAGCTGGGCTGGTTCGGCAAGCTCTTTATGAGCTACGGCTTTCTGGCGTATATGGCGGTGCTCATCGCGCTGGCCGCCTCCTACCTCCTCAAGCGCACCCGCGTGGGTCTGCATCTGCGCGCTGTGGGCGAAAGCCCCACGACCGCCGACGCCGCGGGCATCAACGTCTCCAAGTACAAGTACGTCTCCACCTGCGCGGGCTCCGTGGTTGCGGGTCTCGGCGGATTGTACTATATCATGGACTACACCAAGGGCATCTGGTCGAGCGACGCCTTCGGCGACCGCGGTTGGCTCGCCATCGCGCTGGTCATTTTCACGATCTGGCGTCCCAACGTGGGCGTGCTGGCCTCCTTCCTCTTCGGCGGACTGTACATCCTGCATATGTACATCCCCAGCGGCATGAACCTTGCCGTCAAAGAGCTCTACAAGATGGCGCCCTATGTGGTGACGATCGTCGTGCTGGTGATCTCCTCCATGCGCAACAAGCGCGAGAACCAGCCCCCCGCCTCCCTCGGCCTTGCCTATTTCCGCGAGGATCGGTAGCAGATCGCGTATATCATCAGAACGGATTGCCGGCGCAGTACAGTCGCGGCAATCCGTTTTTTGTAACGATTCCGTCCCGTTTTTTAAGAAAGCGCGGATTTATCAGCGCTTCCCTTGTAAAAAAGCTTGACAAGCGCCCGAGGCTGAGTTATACTGTCTGAGCGCTCCGAAGACAGCAGGTGGGTTCTGCCCGTAAATCCTGCCGAGGACATCAACAAGCTTTGATTGTTTTTGTGCTCTTGCGTCTTCACGGATGCAGGGCTTTTCTTTTTGGGCGCGACTGATCTATCGTGTGGAGGTGAAAAACACACATGCCTAACGCAAAGGTTCTTAGCGAGAAGCAGGCGATCGTAGAAGCACTCGCCGAGCGCATCAAGAACGCCAGCGCCGGCATCCTCGTGGACTACAAGGGTATCACCGTGGCCGAGGACACCGCGCTGCGTACCGAGCTGCGCAAGGACAGCGTGGAATACACCGTCGTCAAGAACACTCTGACCAGAAAGGCTCTGGACAAGCTGGGGATGAGCGAGCTCGATCACGTCCTCAACGGCACCACCTCTCTGGCCACCGCCGAGAAGGATCCCATTGCTCCCTTCCGCATCGTGAGCGATTACAGCAAGAAGCTGGGTGATCGCTTCAACATCAAGGCCGCCTTCATGGAGGGTAAGGTCCTGAATGAGTCTGAGATCGCGGAGATGGCAGAGCTTCCGAGCAAGGACGCTCTGTACGCCAAGGTTCTGGGAACCATGATCGC
>CAJOCV010000098.1:15909-23899 GCA_905233785.1 uncultured Oscillospiraceae bacterium | reverse complement strand
TCGCCCCGCAAGTGTGCGAGCGTTCCCCCGCCGCGAGTGCGCGCAGCGGGGTGCATCCCCTCTAACGATTTAGTCCCGGAACGGGACTGAATCGTTACACTCGCAGTAGGACGGAGCTTGCTATGATCCTTCCGTAGACCGCAAGGAAGCTTTCCACTCAGATTTGCGCCATGCTTTGTGATCGCTTTTTGACCATACACAAAGGCTTGCCCGCGGGCACTGCCTTGCCTGACGCAAATCCGCCTCAGGAATCCCTCACAGCGCCTTATGGAAGAATAGCCATGGAAGAATAGTGATAAAAATCTTGACAAAACGAGGAAAACTATACTATAATTCTTCTGTTATCAGCGCAATGACGAACAGGAGTAGATCGGTCTGCAAGGCTCAGAGAGGGGACGGTTGGTGCAAGTCCCTGCCAAGCACCATCGAAGGTCGGTTCCGAGCGCCCGGGGGGAAGGGGAAGCCTGCGTAGTCCCGGCGTGCGGCTCGCGTTAAGAGCCGAAAGAGTGCCGCCGCAAGGCGGAATTCAGGTGGTACCGCGGTAGAATATTATCGCCCTGAGACGGAGACGTCTCAGGGCGTTTCCTGTACTGTCGGCGATTCCGAGCACAGCGCCCGATCGTCTGGCGGATACTCATTATCAGGAGGTGGGAGCAATGAAAGAGCTTCCGAAGGTGTACGAACCGAAAAAGGTCGAGAAGAAAATCTACGATTTCTGGATGGACGGCGGCTGGTTCAAGGGGGAGATCGACCCCAAGAAAAAGCCCTTCTCCATCGTCATGCCGCCCCCCAATGTCACAGGTCAGCTCCACATGGGTCATGCGCTGGACGCGACTTTGCAGGACATTCTGACGCGCTATAAGCGGATGCAGGGCTATGCGGCGCTGTGGCTTCCGGGGCAGGATCACGCGGGCATCGCCACGCAGATCCGCGTCGAGCAGGAGCTGCGCGAGAAGGAGGGCCTCAGCCGCTACGATCTCGGGCGCGAGAAGTTCCTTGAACGCGTCTGGGACTGGAAGCACCAGTACGGCAACCGCATCATCGAGCAGCAGAAGAGCATGGGCGTCTCCTGCGACTGGGAGCGCAACCGCTTCACCATGGACGAGACCTGCGCCAAGGCCGTGCGCGAGACCTTCTGCGACCTCTATGAGAAGGGACTTATCTACAAGGGCAGCCGCATCATCAACTGGTGCCCCCATTGCCGTACCGCGCTTTCTGACGCGGAGGTCGAATACAAGGACATGCCGGGTCACTTCTGGCACATCCGCTATCCCGTGGAAAACTCCGACGAGGAGTTCATCATCGCCACCACCCGCCCCGAGACCATGCTGGGCGATACCGGCGTCGCCGTCCACCCGGACGATGAGCGCTACAAGCACCTTGTGGGCAAGAACGCGATCCTCCCGCTTGTGGGCAGAAAGCTCCCCATCGTGGCGGACGAATACGTTGAGCTCGGCTTCGGCACCGGCGCGGTGAAGATGACGCCCTGTCACGACCCCAACGACTATGAGGTCGGCCTGCGCCACAATCTCGAGCAGATCCAGTGCATCGACGAGGACGCACGCATCATCAACGGCGGCAAGTACGACGGCTTGGATCGCTATGAGGCGCGCAAGGCCATCGTCGCCGATCTGGAGGAACAGGGCTATCTCGTGAAGGTGGAGCCCTACAACCACAACGTCGGCTGCTGCTACCGCTGCGGCACCGTGGTGGAGCCGCTCACCAGCCCCCAGTGGTTTGTGAAGATGGCGCCGCTTGCCAAGAAGGCCATCGAGGTCGTCAAGGACGGGCGCATCCGCTTCGTGCCCGAGCGCTTTACCAAGACCTATCTCAACTGGATGGAGAACGTGCACGACTGGTGCATCTCCCGCCAGCTCTGGTGGGGGCATCAGATTCCCGCCTGGTACTGTGACGACTGCGGGCACATCACCGTCTCCCGCACGGACGCCTGCGAGTGCGAAGCCTGCAAGAGCAAAAACATCCGCCGCGAGGAGGACGTGCTGGACACCTGGTTTTCCTCCGCGCTCTGGCCCTTCTCCACGATGGGCTGGCCGGAAAAGACCGAGGAGCTCAACTACTGGTACCCCACCTCCGTCATGGTCACGGGCTATGACATCATCTTCTTCTGGGTCGCCCGCATGATCTTCTCCGGCATGGAGCAGATGGACAAGGAGCCCTTTAAGACGGTCTTCATCCACGGCCTCGTGCGCGACAGCCAGGGGCGCAAGATGTCCAAGTCCCTCGGCAACGGCATCGACCCGCTGGAAATGGTGGAGCAGTACGGCGCGGACGCGCTGCGCTTCAACCTCATCACCGGCAACTCCCCCGGAAACGACATGCGCTTCTATGTGGAAAAGTGCGAGGCCATGCGCAACTTCTGCAACAAGCTCTGGAACGCGAGCCGCTTTGTGATGATGAATCTCTCGATCGACAAAAACGAGCTGCCTGAAAAGCTCGAGATCGAAAGGAAGTCAACGAGAACATGGACGCCTTTGAGCTGGGCGTCGCCGCGGGCAAAATCTACGACTTTATCTGGGACTCCTACTGTGACTGGTATATCGAGCTGACCAAGCCCCGCCTCAACGGCGAGGACGAGGAATCGAAGATCGCGGCACAGAAGGTGCTTCTGTATGTGCTGACCGAGATCCTCAAGCTGGTGCATCCCTTCATGCCCTTCATCTCCGAGGAGATCTGGCAGGCGCTGCCCCACGAGGGTGAGGCGCTCATGGTCGCAAAATACCCCGCTTATGACGAGAGCCTGAGCTTCCCCGAGGCCGAGTATAACTTTGAGATGGTCATGACCGCCATCAAGGCCGTCCGTGCCCGCCGCAGCGAGATGAACGTGCCGCCCTCCCGCAAGGCGCACCTCATCATCGCCACGGACAAAAAGGCCGCCTTCGAGGCCGGCGTCAGCTATATCTGCAAGCTGGCCTACGCCTCCGAGGTCTCCGTGGTGGGCGAAGCCCCCGCGGACACGAACGGCATGGTCTCCGTCGTCACCGACAACGCCCGTATGTTCATGCCCATGGCGGAGCTGGTCGATCTCGAGAAGGAGAAGGCGCGCATCACCAAGGAGCTGCAAAACGCGGAAAAGCAGCTGCAGGCACAGATCGGCAAGCTCTCCAATCAGAACTTCGTCACCCGCGCGCCCGAGGCCGTCGTCAACGCCGAGCGCGAGAAGAAGGTCAAGCTGGAAGCCCTGATCGAAAACCTGAAGCTGAGCCTTGCCCAGTTCTGATATTTGACAAATTTCGCAACAGAATACCGATACAATAACACCGTACACGAGCTGTGTGCGGTGTTATTTTTTACCATCAAGGAGAAAACACATGAACATCACAAGCGCCTACGCCTCCGGACGTCTCACGATCGGACTGATCGGAGAGCTTGACCATCACGAGGCGCGCGAGACGTTGCAGAGCATTACGGAGCTTTTGGACGAGTACCTGCCCCGGGAGTGCGCGATGGATTTATCCGGGCTGCGCTTCATGGATTCCTCCGGGATCGCACTGATCGTACGGCTGAACCGCAAAATGCGGGAGCTGGGCGGCAGAATCTGGATCGAAAACCCGAGCGTCCAGACGCGGCGCGTACTGGAGGCTGCCGGGATCGAGCGGCTGGTGCAGGTGGCCGCGATAGGGGGGACGACATGAACATCAAAAACTACATAACGCTGGACTTTCCCAGCAACAGCGCAAACGAGGCCTTTGCCCGTGCGGCGGCCTCGGCCTTCGCTTCTCAGCTTGATCCGACGCTGGAGGAATTGGGCGACATCAAAACCGCCGTGAGCGAGGCCGTGACCAACTGCATCGTGCATGCCTACCCGCGGGAGATCGGGCGTATCCGTCTTCGATTGCGGATTCTGGACGAAGAAACGCTGGACATCACCGTGCGCGACTGGGGCGTGGGTATGGAGAACGTCAAGCAGGCGATGGAGCCGCTTTTCACCACCGGCGGGGAGGAGCGCAGCGGCATGGGCTTTACCATCATGCAGAGCTTTACCGATACCCTGCACGTCAGATCGGAGAAGGGGAAGGGCACCACCGTCTCCATGCGCCGCCGCATCTTTCGTCGGAGTCGGATCGGATGAACGAGAATCAGCTGTCCGATTTGCTCGCGGCAAAAGCCGGGGATCGGGAGCGGATGGGACGGCTCATACAGGAGAACAGCGGGCTCATCTGGAGCATCGCCCGGCGCTACTTCGGGCGCGGCACCGACCCGGAGGATCTATACCAGCTCGGCTGCGTGGGCTTTCTCAAGGCGGTCGAGGGCTTTGACCCGCAGTTTGGAACACAGTTTTCCACCTACGCCGTGCCGAAAATCGCCGGGGAGATCCGCCGCTTTTTGCGCGACGACGGCGCGGTGAAGGTCAGTCGCGGTCTCAAGGAACAGGCGGCGAAGATCTTTCTTGCCCGCCAGCGCCTGGAGCAGCGCCTCGGCCGGGAAGTGCACATCTCCGAGCTCTGCGCGGAAACCGGGTTGGACGCGGAGGAGATCGCCATGGCGGAGGCCGCCTCCGGCCCGACGGAGAGTTTGCAGCGCGAGAGCGGGGAGGACGGCTTTACGCTGGAGCTGGTGCTGGGCGATTACAGCGCGGAGGAGCGCATGCTCGAGCAGGTGACGCTGCGCGCGCTGATCGAAGAGCTTCCCGAACGGGAAAGACAGGTCATCGCCCTGCGCTATTACCACGGCATGACCCAGCAAAACTGCGCACGGGTGCTCCACGTCTCCCAGGTGCAGATTTCCCGCCTCGAAAAACGCGCCGTGGAGCGTCTGCGGGAGAGACTTGAATCGTGATTCTGCAAGAAAAACCAGGGAAAAACTTGTAAAATATCACGAAAAATCTTGACAGAAAGCGCTATATTGATTCCAGACTTTTCCGAAAGGAACCGGGAACATGAAGGCTTCTTTCTTTGGCACCTATTTTTACTTTACCGTCGCTGTTCGGTAAGGATAATTTGTGGTGCAAGAAAAAGCTGATTGCTTTGTATGTTTGCCGCACAGGTTATCCTGTGCGGCTTTGTTTTTGTGGTAATCAATTGATTCAGAACAGGAGATAGATAACCATGATCGTCGTATTAAAGCATAACGTATCGGACGCGAGGAAGAAACAACTCATCGCGTGGCTTGAAAATCTCGGGCTCCGTATCCATGTGTCAGACGGGGAGTATCAAACCGTCCTCGGCCTGATCGGCGACACCACGAGGGTGGACATGGATCTTGTGGCGAGCCTTGATATTGTGGATTCTGTCAAGCGCGTCACCGAACCCTTCAAGTGCTGCAATCGCAAGTTCCACCCGGACGACATGGTGGTTGAGATCGGGGATGTGAAGGTCGGCGGCGGCCACTTTGCCATGATCGCGGGCCCCTGCTCGGTGGAGAGCGAGGAGCAGATCGTCACGGTTGCCAAGGCGGTCAAGGCATCCGGCGCAAATCTAATGCGCGGCGGCGCGTTCAAGCCCCGCACCTCTCCTTACGATTTCGCGGGGCTCAAGGCGACCGGTCTTGAGCTTTTGAAGATCGCGCGGGCCGAGACCGGGCTTCCCATCGTGACAGAACTCATGAATATCAACGACATCCCGCTTTTTGAGGACGTGGACGTGATTCAGGTCGGCGCGCGCAACATGCAGAACTTTGACCTGCTGCGGGAGCTTGGCAAGCTCGACAAGCCCATCCTCTTAAAGCGCGGCCTTGCCAACACGCTCAAGGAGCTTCTCATGAGCGCGGAGTACATCATGGCCAGCGGCAACGAGCGCGTCATGCTCTGTGAGCGCGGCATCCGTACCTTCTCTGACTACACGCGAAACACCCTCGATCTCTCCGCCGTGCCCATGCTGCATGAGCTGACGCATCTGCCCGTGATCGTCGATCCCAGCCACGCCACCGGCATTGCGCGCCTGGTGCCGCCGATGGCGCTCGCGGGCGCAGCCGCCGGAGCGGACGGCCTCATCATCGAGGTGCACAACGATCCCATGCACGCCCTCTGTGACGGGGCGCAGTCCCTGCGTCCTGAGGAGTTTGACGCGCTTGCGAAGAAGGTCTTCGCGGTCAGGGAGATCGTGAAGGCATGAAAGTCGGAATTGTCGGCCTTGGCCTGATCGGCGGCTCCTTTGCCAAGGCGTACAAAGTGGCGGGACACACGGTCCTCGCCTGGAACCGCAGCAAAAGCGTCCTCGATTTCGCCGTCCTCTCCGGGGACGCGGACGGGGAGCTGACAAAGGATCAGCTTTGCGACTGTGACCTGCTGCTCCTGTGTGTCTATCCGCAGGCGGCCATCGACTGGCTTACGGAGATGGCACCCCATATCGGGAAAAAGCCTGTGGTCATCGACTGCTGCGGCACGAAGCGCGTGGTGTGTGCGGCCTGTTTCCCGCTTGCCGAGCGTTACGGCTTTACCTACCTCGGCGGGCACCCCATGGCGGGCACGCACAACTCCGGCCTCAAATACGCCCGCGCGAACCTGTACCAGGGCGCGCCGATGGTGATCGTACCGCCGGTGTTTGACGATATTGAACTGCTGGATCGGGCGAAGGCTCTGCTTGCTCCCGCGGGCTTTGGGCACTTCTCGGTGACGACCGCCGAGAAGCACGATCAGATGATCGCCTTCACCTCCCAACTGACGCATGTGGTCTCCAACGCCTACATCAAAAGCCCCACCGCCTCGATGCACAAGGGCTTTTCCGCCGGAAGCTACAAGGACTTGACCCGCGTGGCCTGGCTCAACGCGCCGATGTGGGCGGAGCTTTTCATGGAGAACAAGGACTTCCTGCTCGAGGAGCTGAACATCCTCATAGAAAACCTCACGGCCTATAAGACCGCGATGGAAAACGACGATCAGGCTACCCTGACCCACCTGCTCGACGAGGGCAAGCGCCGCAAGGAAGAGGTGGACGGACGATGAAAACGGTGAGTGTCCACGCCTCGCGCGACTATGCGGTGAAGATCGAAAGCGGGCTTCTCGACCGCGCGGGCGAGGAGATCAAAAACGTCAGCAGGGCGGAAACCGCCGTGATCGTTTCCGGAGACATTGTTTGGCCGCTCTACGGTGAGCGGGTAAAGGCAAGCCTGGAGAACGCCGGGTTTCGTGTTCTGCATTACATCCTTCCCCACGGGGAGCAGCACAAGACCTTGGAGACCTATACAGGGCTTGTGAATTTCCTCTGCGACCACCGCCTGACGAGAAGCGACGTGCTGATCGCCCTCGGCGGCGGCGTCACCGGGGACATGACGGGCTTTGCCGCCGCTACCTATCAGCGCGGCTGCGGCTTTGTGCAGCTGCCGACGACGCTGCTCGCGATGGTGGATTCCTCTGTCGGCGGCAAGACGGCGGTGGATCTGCCCGGCGGAAAGAACCAGGTGGGCGCTTTCTATCAGCCTTTGCTCGTGCTCTGCGACCCCGAGACGCTGCAAACGCTCCCGGACGAGGAATTTCGCTGCGGCTGTGCGGAGGTCATCAAATACGGCATGCTGGGTGACGCCGCATTTTTCAATTCGCTGCGCAAAACCCATGTCCGCGATCAACTGGAAGCGGTCATTGAGCACTGCGTGACGATGAAGCGCGATCTTGTGCATGAGGATGAGTTTGATACCGGGCTTCGCCGTCTCCTGAATCTCGGGCACAGCTTCGGTCACGCGGTGGAGAAGTGCAGCGGCTTTTCGATCCTGCACGGACAGGCCGTGGCCGTCGGCATGGCGATGATGACCCGTGCCGCCGTGGAAAAGGGATATTGTGACGCCGAAGCGCTGGAACAGCTTTTGGATATTCTGAACGTTTATCGTCTTCCGACCGCCTGCGATTACAGCGCAGAAGAATTGGCAAAGGCCATGCTGAGCGATAAGAAGATGACTGGCAGCACCATGCACCTCGTGGTGCCGGAGACGGTCGGAAAATGCCGGGTGCTCTCGGTTCCGGCCGATGAGCTGCTCGATTGGCTCAGAGCGGGAGGCGCTGAATGAACCGTGTGATAAAGCCCGGTGAGCGCTGCGGCTG
>CAJOCV010000098.1:14012-15812 GCA_905233785.1 uncultured Oscillospiraceae bacterium | reverse complement strand
GCGGGCATCAGGGCGTCGGAGGATCGCATTCTGGTTCAGCCGATCCGTGAAGTGCCCAAGGAACAGTGCGTTCTTCCCTGCGGGGAGAGCGGTTCCACCCTGCGCTTTCTGCTGCCCGTGGTGGGTGCTCTCGGCGCTAAGGCGGTGTTTCAAATGGAGGGCAGACTGCCAAAGCGCCCCCTCGCGCCGTTGGACGCGGAGCTTCGCGCGCACGGTATGGGCATTCGGCAGGAAGGGGAGCGCCTGTACTGCGATGGAGAGCTCCGGCCGGGCGCGTACCGCCTGCCCGGCAATGTCTCCTCCCAATACATTTCCGGCCTTCTGCTGGCGCTGCCGCGGCTTCCTGGCGACAGCAGCCTGATTGTCACCGGCGCGGTGGAATCCGCCGCCTACATCACGATGACCGAGGACGCGCTGCGCCTGTCCGGAATCGGATTTACCAAAAACGGCTGGGAATACCGCATTCCCGGCAATCAGCAGCCCAGGCTTCCCGATATGCTCACGGTGGAGAGCGACTGGTCGAACGCCGCGTTCTTCCTCTCGGTCGGCGCCCTGTCTGCGCGCGGGATAAAGGTCATGGGCTTAAACCCAGCGTCGTCCCAGGGCGACCGGGCGGCGCTGGACATTCTTCGCGCTTTCGGGGCGGAGATCGCGGAAGAAAACGGAGACATTCTGATCCGCGCCGGAGCGCTGCATGGCCAAACCATTGACGCCGCACCGATCCCCGATCTGATCCCGGTTCTGTCGGTCGTTGCCGCCGGGGCGGAGGGGGAGACACGGATCGTGAACGCGTCGCGGCTGCGCCTCAAGGAGTCCGACCGTCTCAAGAGTACCGCCGCCATGCTGCAAGCCCTCGGCGGACGGTCTTGTGATTCACGGAAAACCGAGACTCACGGGCGGCACGGTGGATGCCTGCGGCGATCACCGCATCGCCATGTCCGCCGCCGTGGCCTCCTGCCTCTGCGAAGGGAAAGTCACGGTCTGCGGCAGCGAGTGCGTGAAAAAATCCTATCCCCGCTTCTGGGCTGATTGGGAGGCATTGATTCATCAGTCCCCTTGAGGGGGACTGATGAATGAGACACTCATGCTTATCGCACACGGCGCACGGGAGACACGCCGTGTTTGGTCGGCATGAGGCCTCGCATAGCTCGGCTTATGGTGTTTTTGCCGAGGCAAAGCTTCGTCAAAAACATATTTTTGATTGTTTTTCGCCTTTCGAGGCGAAAAATCAGAGGCTTTTCCCCTCTGAATTCCCCCCGCGTACCAGGTGGAGTTAGTCATTACGGGAGGCATTATTCTATGAGCAGCAGCATTGGTGAAAACTTACGACTGACCATTTTCGGGCAGTCGCATTCGCCCGCCGTCGGTATGACGCTCGAGGGCGTCCCGGCGGGGGAGAACCTTGATTTTGACGCGCTCGCGGCCTTTCTGCGCCGCCGCGCCCCGGGTCAGAACGCCTGGAGCACCGCGCGAAAGGAAGCAGACAGGCCGGAGTTTCTCTCCGGCCTGGTGGGAAATACCACCTGCGGCACACCCTTGACCGCGATCATCCGCAATACCGACACGCGCTCGAAGGACTATTCGGCCTTGAAGATCACGCCGCGCCCCGGTCACGCGGACTTTACCGCCGAAGTCAAGTACCACGGCTTTCAGGATTTTGCGGGCGGCGGGCACTTTTCGGGCAGGCTCACCGCGCCGCTCTGCATCGCGGGCGGGATCTGCCTGCAATTGCTCGCGCGTGAAGGGATCACGGTCATTTCCCGCATCGCGGCCATCGGGGGCGTTCAGGACGAGGGGGAG
>CAJOCV010000098.1:12685-13971 GCA_905233785.1 uncultured Oscillospiraceae bacterium | reverse complement strand
GGGTGAAAAAATGCGGGAACGGATCGCGCAGGCAAAGGCCGAGGGAGATTCTGTCGGCGGCGTCGTGGAGTGTTCGGTGCTGGGCTTGCCCGCGGGTTTGGGCGACCCGATGTTTGACGGCATGGAAAACCGCATCGCCGCGATCGTCTTCGGTATCCCCGCCGTGAAGGGGCTGGAGTTTGGCGCGGGCTTTGCTGCAGCCGCCCTGTGCGGAAGCGAGAACAACGACGCTTTTGCCCTCAAAGACGGAAAAATCGTCACCGAGACGAACCGCTGCGGCGGCATTCTCGGCGGCATCACAAACGGAATGCCGCTTGTGTTCCGCGCGGCCTTCAAGCCCACGCCGTCCATTGCGCGAAGCCAAAAAACGGTGAACCTCCAAACGATGGAAGAAGAGAACTTAAACATCGTCGGCCGCCACGACCCCTGCATCGTCCCGCGGGCGGTGCCGGTGGTGGAGAGTGCGGCGGCGATTGCCGTATATGACGCGCTGCTTGGG
This sequence comes from uncultured Oscillospiraceae bacterium, assembly GCA_905233785.1. Lineage (GTDB taxonomy): Bacteria > Bacillota > Clostridia > Oscillospirales > Oscillospiraceae > Limivicinus. Next base: position 13,472 of record CAJOCV010000098.1, on the reverse strand, counting down.
CGCAGAAAGGAAGAGAGATAAAAGCGCTCGACGGCATTGACGGGGAGCTTTTGCGCCTGTTTACCGAGCGCATGGAGATCGCCGCGAAGATCGGCGCGTACAAGAAAGAGCATCATCTCCCGGTCTATGACCCCGCGAGAGAGCGCGAGATCCTGCTCAAAATCGCGGAGAAAAGCCCCGAGGGCATGGGCGATTACGCCGTTGCGCTCTATTCGCTGATTTTCGAACTGAGCCGCGCAAGTCAGAACCGCCTTATGGGGGAAAGCTCCACGCTGACGCGGCAGATCGAGAGCGCTATCCGGGATACGCCCGCGCTCTTTCCCCAGAGCGCGATGGTCGCCTGTCAGGGCGTGGAGGGCGCTTATGCCCAGCTTGCCTGCGACAAGCTCTTCAAGCTTCCGAATATCTTCTACTTCAAAAACTTTGAGGCGGTGTTCTCCGCCGTGGATTCCGGGCTCTGCCAATACGGCGTGGTGCCGGTGGAAAACAGCTCCGCGGGCTCTGTGAACGCGGTTTACGACCTGATGATGAAGCACAACTTCCGCATTGTGCGCAGCGTGCGCCTCAAGGTCGATCACAATCTGCTCGTAAAGCCCGGCACGAAGCTTGCCGATGTGCGCGAAATCTACTCCCATGAGCAGGCCATCAGTCAGTGCGCGCGGTTTTTGCAGAGCCTTACGGGCGTAAAGATCATCCCCTGCGAGAATACCGCCGTCGCGGCGAAGCTGGCGTCTGAGTCCGACGGCAGCGTGGCGGCACTCTCCTCCCGCGCGTGCATGAAGCTCTA
>CAJOCV010000098.1:11941-12614 GCA_905233785.1 uncultured Oscillospiraceae bacterium | reverse complement strand
TACCCGGGCGCGGATCGCACGAGTCTCATGATGATCCTGCCCCACACGCCGGGCAGCCTCTACAAGGTGCTCTCGCGCTTCTACGCGCTGGGACTCAATCTCAACAAGCTTGAAAGCCGCCCGCTGCCCGAGCGGAACTTCGAGTTCATGTTTTACTTTGATCTGGACACGCCAGTCTATTCTCCCGGGCTTTTGCAGCTCATGGGGGAGATGGATACAATCTGCGAGGAGTTTAGCTATCTCGGCAGCTACAGCGAGGTGATTTGAATGCAGTGCGGCCTTTTAGGGGAGAAGCTGGGGCACAGCTATTCACCCGTCATCCATGGGATGCTGGCGGACTATGCCTACAAGCTCTATGAGAAAGCGCCCGATGAGGTGGAGGATTTCATCCGAAACGGCGCCTGGGACGGCCTGAACGTCACGATCCCGTACAAGAAAACCGTTCTGCCGCTCTGTGACGAGCTGTCGCCGCTTGCACGAGAGATCGGCAGCGTCAACACCCTCGTTCGCCGCGCGGACGGGACGATTTACGGAGAGAACACCGATGCTTACGGCTTTGAGAAGATGATCGCCCACTGCGGGATGGACGTGCGCGGCAAGAAATCGCTGGTGCTCGGAAGCGGCGGCGCGTCGGTCATGGCGGTCGCGGTGCTCAGGGCGCTTGGCGCCGGGA
>CAJOCV010000098.1:0-11787 GCA_905233785.1 uncultured Oscillospiraceae bacterium | reverse complement strand
GTGCTGGACGTGGTGTATAACCCCGCGCGAACGGCGCTTTTGTTACAGGCCGAGAAGCTTCATATTCCCCACGCGGGCGGGCTTTATATGCTGGTCGGGCAGGCCAAGCGCGCAAGCGAGCTCTTCACCGGGGCAAGCATCCCAGATTCCGAGATCGACCGCATTGAGCATACCTTGTCGAGTTCCATGCAGAACATCGTCCTCGTCGGGATGCCAGGCTGCGGCAAGTCCACGGTGGGGGCGCTGCTCGCCGAAAAGCTGAAGCGCCCGCTGCTGGAGGCGGACGCGCAGATCGAAAAGGCGGCGGGCCGCACGATCCCGGAAATCTTTGCAGGCTCTGGAGAAGCGGGCTTTCGGGAAGTCGAGACCGCCGTTTTGCGCGAGCTGGGCAAGCGCTCCGGCGCGGTGATCTCCACGGGCGGCGGCTGTGTGACGCGGGAGGAAAACTATGCGCTGCTGCACCAGAACGGCCTGATCGTCTGGCTGCAGCGGGACATTGGGAAGCTTCCCAAGGAGGGGAGACCCCTGTCGCTTACAAACGATCTGCGCGTAATGTATGAAAAACGCCGCCCCCTGTACGAGCGCTTTGCCGATCTTGTGATCGACAACAACGGCGCGCTTGTGGAGACGGCGGAGAAGATTCTGGAGGTGCTGGCATGAAGCTTCTGGTCATCAATGGCCCTAACCTGAACCTGCTCGGTCTGCGGGAGCCGGATATTTACGGCAAACAGGATTTTGCGGCGCTGCAAAGCTTTATCCGGGAATCCGCGCGGGAAGCCGGGGTGGAGGTGGAGCTTTTTCAGCACAACCACGAGGGCGCGATCGTGGATAAGATCCAGGCGGCCTGGGGCGTGTTTGACGGGATCGTCATCAACCCCGCGGCCTATACCCACACGAGCGTCGCGATCCTTGACGCGCTCAAGGCCGTGGCGCTCCCGGCGGTGGAGGTTCACCTCTCCGACGTTTCAAAGCGTGAAAGCTTCCGTCAAATCTCCTACGCTGGCATGGCCTGCGTCAAGACCTATATGGGTCTCGGCTTTGAGGGCTACCGACAGGCGATCTTCTTTCTGCGCGACTACATAGGGGGCGCAAAGGCATGATCGCGGTGTTTGTGAACATGGCGACGGTGCTGGTGGGGAGCCTTCTCGGCATCCTGCTGAAAAACCGCTTAAAGCAGAGCCTGCAGGAGGCGCTGATAAAGGCGCTCGCGCTCTGTACGGCGCTGATCGGCATTCAAAGCGCTGTCGGAACGGCAGACGTGCTGTGCGTGATCGTCTGCATGGTGATCGGCACCGCGCTGGGGGAAGCGCTGCATATTGACGACGGCATTGAACACGCGGGGGACTGGATCAAGGGAAAGCTCTTCAAAAACGGCGGCGGCGAGAGCCGCTTTACCGAGGGCTTTGTCTCAGCCTGTATCCTCTTCTGCATCGGCTCCATGACCATTGTGGGCTCGCTCGAGGCGGGTATCAACCATGATTACAGCATCATCTACGCCAAAAGCACGCTGGACTTCGTCTCCTCCATGGCCTTTGGCGCGGCGATGGGCTTCGGCGTCACCTGCTCGGTCGTGTTCATCCTGCTGTTTCAGGGCGGGCTGACCCTGCTGTCCGGCCTGCTTGCGCCGGTGCTGAGCGCCTCGACCGTTACGGAGATGTCCGCCGTCGGCGGCGTGATCCTGCTGGGCATGGCGATCAATATGCTCGGACTCGGGAAGGAGCGCATCAAAGTCGCCAATATGCTTCCGGCGATATTCCTGCCCATTGCGTATTTTCCCGTGCTGGCGCTGATGGGCAGCGCCTTCTGAATCCGTAGTCTGCTCCCCGGCCAGAGAATAACAATTTTGCGAAAACATGACCTTTTGCGCTTGCCTCCCCCTCAGGGGGAGGCAAGACGCATCATGTACAGTTTCTTCCTTCCTGCGTAAGCCGTGACTCCCCGGTGTTTTTACGCTTGACCGCGGGGATTCCCGCTTGTATAATAAAGAAAACGCTGAATCAATCGACTTCGGCATCTTCCGGAAAATTTGCGCCCCGATTTCGTCATTAGATCAGAAACACATGAAAAGCGGGTGAAAATATGGATTTTCCTGCCCATCGTATTCTATCGGCGGCTGACCTGGCCGATCTGATCCGGGAATCAAACTTGAACGGCGCGCGCTTCTGCTTTATCCTCGGTTCCGGCGCGTCGGTGGAATCCGGCATCCGCAGCGGCGGCGAGCTGGAAATGAGCTGGATGAACTACCTCATGGGGGAGGGGCGCAGTCCCGATCCCAGGCGCGCGGAGAGGACACGGCGTAAGGCGGACTCGATGAAGGCGGACAAGCGCCTGCAGCACGGCTTCGACGAGCTCGAGCGCGTTTGGCGCGAGGCGAAAGAGAAGCAGGGGAAGACCCTGCCAAGCGAGTACTATTTCGATCTCTACCGCCTGCGCTTTTACCCGGACAAGACCAACGGATACCGCTATATGGAGCAGATCATGGAGCGGGCGATCCCCAGCATCGGCTACCACACGCTCTCCCTGCTCTTGACGCGCACCGACCTCAACAATCTGCTCATCACGACAAACTTTGACAGCATGGTGGAGGATGCGCTCGCGATCTATACGGACAAGAAGCCCCTGGTTGTGGCGCATGAATCGCTTGCGGGCTTTATCGAGTTGGACACGAAGCGACCCATTGTCGCTAAGGTACACCGGGGTCTCTTCTTCGAGCCCTTCAACAACCCCGAGGAGACCAAGGCTCTGCGTAAAGAATGGCGAGAGGCGCTCTCCAACGTCTTCCAACGCTATGCGCCTATCGTGATCGGCTATGGCGGCGGGGATGGGAGCCTCATGCCTTTCCTGGAGGAGGAGAGCACTCGGATGAAGCACGGCGTCTACTGGTGCATCCGCGAGGGGAGGGAGCCGCCTGAGCGCATTCAGGAGCTTGTGCGGAAAAAGGACGGCTGCTTCGTGGAGACGAAGGGCTTTGACGGCCTCATGCTCGCCCTCGGGCAAGCGCTTTACGGAGACGAGGTGATCCCCACCGGCGCGGACAGGTTTCTCAAGGCTCAGTACGAGAAGCGCATGAGCCGCTATTATGAACAGTTTAACCGCTTGAAAAAGGTGGACGAGCTCAAAGAAGTCGTGGAGCCACTGAAACAGGAGGAGCAGAAAGAGGCTGAGATCCGTGAAAAAAGCGGGAAGATGACCTTCATGGATTATTATGACCGGGCGGAGGAGGCCTTCAGCAGGGAGGACTTTGACGAGGCGATCGAGAATTATACAGAGGCGATCCGGCTCAATCCCGATTATTCTGACGCCTATGCCATGCGGGGGCTGTGCTACCGCCGCCAGAGGCGAATCAAAGCCGCGCTGGAAGATTTCAATATAGCGGTTCTGTTCGATCCATCAGACCCGTTCAACAACTATTACCGTGGGCGCTGTTATGAGGAGATGGAGCGCTACGAGGAAGCAGTCGCAGATTACACAAGGGCAATCAAGTTGGTTCCGGATTATCAGGATGCGCTGGAAAAACGCGCCGGCTTATATCGAAAGCTTGGAAAGAATGAGCTTGCGGAAGCGGACGAAGCGAGTCTCAACAGACTCTACGCTTAAATTTTCTCGGGCTTCGCTCTTGCCGATGGAATCATCGTTTGCTAAGCTTTTATCTGTTCAGTCTGAGCCATTATCAAGGGAAAGCTCAGCGGGGGGAGCCGCCTCTGAACTGTCCCGGTTTGGGGTAGACTGATAGACAATAAAATAATCAAAAAAAGGGGGCTGTGAAAAAACTGCGTTTTTTCACAGCCCCCGATTTTCGCCTTCACTCAGGGAATATTCTCAATGCGGATGACGTTGGTGTTGCCGCTGTGACCGCTGGTGTCGCCGCCGGTCATGACGATGGTATCGCTCTGCTGGAGCCCAAGAACCTTCTTCGCCGCACGGACGGCATAGTAGTTGAGCACCTCCATGCTGGGAAACTGCTCCGTCAGCATGGGCAGCACGCCCCAGGAGAGGGAGAGCTTATACCAAGCCTCCTTACTGGTGGCGAGGCCGAGAATCGTGATGGGCGCCCGGAAACGGGAGACCATGCGCACGGTGAGGCCGCTCAGGGAGGTCACGACGATGGCCTTGGCGTTTAAGTCGATGGCCATGGTGCAGGCGGCGTGGGAGATCGCGTCCACGCGGCTGTGGATGGTGAAATGCTGATGGTGGAACTGCTCGGCGTAATCAATGTGCCGCTCGGTCTCCTCTGCAATCTCACCCATGATGCGGATGGACTCCACCGGATATTTGCCCGCGGCGGACTCGCCGGAGAGCATCACGGCGCTGGTGCCGTCATAGACGGCGTTGGCCACGTCGCTGATCTCAGCGCGGGTAGGACGGGGGTTGTTGATCATGCTCTCGAGCATCTCGGTCGCGGTGATGACGCGCTTGCCGAGCATGCGGCACTTGGTAATCAGGTGCTTCTGGATGGCGGGCAGCTCGGTAAACGGAACCTCCACGCCCAGGTCGCCGCGCGCGACCATCACGCCCTCACAGACAGAGCAGATCTCGTCGATGTTGTCCACGCCGTGCTGGTTCTCGATCTTCGCGATCACGTCGATGCCGTCGCCGCCGTGCTCGTGCAGAAAGCCCTTGAGGTCAAGCAGATCCTGCTTGCAGGAGACGAAGGAGGCCGCCACAAAATCCACGCCGTTGCGGATGCCGAACAGGAGGTCGGCCTTGTCCTGCTCGCTCATATAGGCCTGGTGCATGACCTTGCCGGGAAAGCTCATGCTCTTGCGGTTGGAGAGAACGCCGCCGGTGACCACGCGGCAATGTGCCTCGGTGCCGCCCTCAAGGGACTCCACCTCAAAAATCACAAGGCCGTTGTTGACGAGAATGCGGTCTCCGACCTCGAGATCGTCAATGAGCCCCGCGTAGCTTACGGCCACGATGCTCTCATCGCCCTCGATCTGCCGGGTGGTGAAGGTGAAGGCGTCGCCGTCGTTGAGGGTGATCTTGCCGTCCTTGAAGGTGCGGATGCGGTACTCGGGACCTTTGGTGTCGAGCATGATGGCGATGGGGAGCTTTAATTCCTCCCGCACGGCCTTGATCATGTCGAGCTTCTTCTGGTGCTCCTCATGGGTGCCGTGGGAGAAGTTCAGACGGGCGACGTTCAGACCCGCCAGACACATTTCCCGGAAAACCTCGGGGGATTCGCTGGAAGGACCAATGGTGGCGATGATTTTTGTCTTTCTCATGGGCATGGCCTCCTGTTTATTGTAACTTTTAAAGTAGGAACACTCCCGTCCTCACAACAAAGCCCAGCGAAGCGGGTTTGTTGTGAAAAGGAAGAAGGAAGGAGCGGATATGGAGCTTTCATGGCTCCTACGGAAACCATGGAAGCGGAATGGAGCGAGTTTCTTCTGACGTCAGCCGCCGAACACCGCGAGCAGGAAGCCCGCCGCGACGGCGGAGCCGATGACGCCGGCCACGTTGGGACCCATCGCGTGCATCAGCAGGAAGTTGGAGGGATTGGCGCGCGCGCCCTCAAGCTGGCTGACGCGGGCGGCCATCGGGACGGCGGAGACGCCGGCGGAGCCGATGAGCGGGTTGATCTTGCCGCCGGAGAGCTTGCACATGAGCTTGCCGAGCAGCAGCCCGCCCACGGTGGCAAACTCAAAGGCAATCAGCCCCAGCACGATGATAAACAGCGTGCGCGGGTTGAGGAAGCGATCCGCCACGGCGGTCGCGCCCACGGAGGTGGACAGGAAGATCGTCACAATGTTCATCATGGCGTTCTGCGCGGTATCGGAGAGACGGTCGGTGAGGCCGGATTCCTTGAAGAGGTTGCCGAGCATCAGGCAGCCCAGCAGCGGGGCAACAGACGGCAGCAGCAGGCAGACAAAGATGGTGACCACGATGGGGAAGAGGATCTTCTGCTTCTTGGACACGGGGCGAAGCTGCTCCATCTTGATCTCGCGCTCTTCCTTGGTGGTGAGCAGGCGCATCACGGGCGGCTGAATCAGCGGGATAAGCGCCATATAGGAGTAGGCCGCGATGGCGATCGGCGCGAGGTAGTCCGGCGCGAGCTTGGAGGTGAGCCAGATGGCGGTGGGGCCGTCCGCGCCGCCGATGATGCCGATGGAGGCGGCGACGTTCGGGTCAAAGCCGAAGATGCCGATGGCCATCAGGAAGGCGGCGAAGATGCCGAGCTGCGCGGCCGCGCCGAGCAGCAGAGACTTGGGGTTGGCGAGCAGGGGGCCGAAGTCGGTCATCGCGCCGACGCCCATGAAAATGAGCGAGGGGTAGAGACCCGATTTCACGCCGATGTAGAGGATGTCCAGCAGGCCGCCGTCGTGGATGATGTCCGTCAGGCGAAGCTGCCCCGCGATGTAAGCGTCCCACAGCTCGGGGTGGTACATCTCAGAGCCGGGGAGATTGGTCAGCAGCATGCCGAAGGCGATGCCCACCAGCAGCAGCGGCTCAAACTTCTTCACAAGACCCAGGTACAGCAGCACACAGGCCACAACGATCATCACGAGCTGCCGCCAGCTGAAGGCCAGCATATAAAAGCCAGAGGTCTGGGCGAGTCTGCCCAGGGTTTCCATGATACTCATTGGCAGCTCCTCAGATCACGAGCAGGGTGTCGCCGGTGGCGACGACCGCGCCCTTGTCGGCCACGATCTGCTTGACCACGCCGTCGCAGGGGGCGGCGACTTCGTTTTCCATCTTCATGGCCTCGATGATGACGAGCACGTCCCCGGCCTTGACGGCCTGGCCGACGGAAACCTTCACATTCAGCACGTTGCCGGGCAGGGGGGCTTCGACCTTCGTGCCGGCGCTCACAGGCGCGGCGGCAGCGGGCGCGGCGGCTGCGGCAGCCGGGGCGGCGGGAGCCGCCGGAACGGGAGCCGCGGCGTCATATTCATCGAGCAGCATGGCCTCGCCGCGCTGCACCTCGACCTCATAGGTGCGACCCTTCAGGGTGATTTTATATTTCATCGTTCAATATCCTCCGTTATTCCTTGACTTCTTTGATCGACAGGAAGCGCAGCTCGTTCAGGGGCGTCTGCGTTTCGTTTGCGACGATGGCCATGAGCATGGCGGCGGTGCGGGGGTCGGTGTCGTAGAGCTTTACCTCACCCGCGGTGCCGGGCGCCATGGGGCCGGTCTGGCGAATGACAAAGCGTTCGCCGTCGCTCTCGGGCGCAGGGATCTTGTTTGCGGCGGGCGTTTTGCGCTTCTGGGCGGCGTCGCCCACGGCGGTCATGAGCTTGATGATGCACATGAGCAGCACCAGCGCGAAGAACACCACCAGCATACCCGTCAGGGAATACAGACAAGCATCAAGAAACGTCATCCTCATGCCTTATTCCTCCACCGATACGATGCTGTACTTGCACACGCGCTCTTCCTTCGCCTTGCGCTCGGCGAAGAACTTCTCCGCCACCTGGGGGAAGGCGATGTAGCTGAGCACGTCCTCCTCCGAGCGGGCGGTGTCGCCCAGCTCCTTGGCGGCCTTCTCGTAGATGTCCTTGGGCAGCGTGTCGGCGTAGCGCCCCTCGATGGGCTTGTCGCCGCCGAGGATTTTCGCGCGCACCTCAGGGTCGATGGGCGCGGGCGTCTTGCCGTATTCGCCGCGGCAGTAGGCCTTGATCTCGGCGCCGACGTTCTTGTAGCGCTCCCCGGCCAGGACGTTCTGCACCGCCTGCGTGCCGATAAGCTGGCTGGTCGGCGTCACGAGCGGGGGATAACCCATGTCCTTGCGCACACGCGGGGTCTCCAGCAGGGCTTCGTCGAACTTGTCGAGCGCGCCCAGCATCTTGAGCTGGCTCAGAAGATTCGAGAGCATGCCGCCCGGGATCTGATAGGTCAGGCACTGGGTGTCCGTGGCGAGAGAGATGGGGTTGAGCGTTCCGTCCGCGATCGCGTCGTTGCGTACTGGCTTGAAGAAATCCGCCATTTTTAATAGCGCGTCGCCGTTCAGGCCGGTCTCATAGCCCATTTCGCGCAGGGTGTAGTCCAGCGTCTCGGTCGCGGGCTGGGAGGTGCCGCCGGAGAAGGGAGAGATCGCGGTGTCGATCACGTCCGCGCCCGCTTCGATGGCCTTGAGATAGGTCATAAAGGCAAGGCCGGTGGTGCAGTGCGTGTGCATGACGACGGGCAGATCGACCGCGTCCTTCAGGGCGGAGACGAGATCGTAAGCGCTCTTGGGGGAGAGGATGCCCGCCATGTCCTTGATGCAGAGGGAAGAAACGCCCATCTGCCTGAGCTCCTTCGCCATCGTGACGTACTTGTCCAGCGTGTGCACGGGCGAGGTGGTGTAGGAGATCGCGCCGGAGGCCATCGCCCCGGACTTCACGGTCTCCTCCACGGCGACCTTGAGGTTGTCAATGTCGTTAAGCGCATCAAACAGCCGGATGATGTCGATGCCGTTGCGCACGCTTGCACGCACAAAACGGCGCACCACGTCGTCGCTGTAGTGCTTGTAGCCCAGGAGGTTCTGACCTCTCAGGAGCATCTGCAGCTTGGTGTTGGGCATCTTCGCGCGGATCTTGCGCAGCCGCTCCCAGGGGTCTTCGCCCAGGAAGCGCAGGCACACGTCAAAGGTCGCGCCGCCCCAGCACTCCACGGAGTAGAAGCCGGCCCGGTCGATGGTCTCCAGGATGGGCTCAAACTTCTCAAAGGGGAGGCGTGTGGCGATCAGACTCTGGTTCGCGTCGCGCAGCACGGTCTCGGTGAATTGAACGTTCTTCATGCGTTCCTCCTCGTTGGTGTATATAAGAAAGACGGAAAGAATCAAAAAATTGAAACGATCTACAGGGACAAGCCCCTTCTTTCTCAACTATACATAGTAACATTCTTTTTCCAAAACTGCAACTGGCGATTTGCATGGAAAATTGTTTTTTCGCAAGGTCTTTACGTCGCCGGAAGGGACAATTGCACTTGCATTTTTCGTCAACTCTGCTATAATGAATTTGCCATGATGGAGATGGCGCTCCTTCACTCTGAGGGAGAGGCAACACGCTATACAAAGGCGAAGCCCCCGGAAGATGCGACCTTCCGGGGGCTTCTATCATTTACGGCTGACTATACCGAGGCTGCTGCTACCTATCTCTCGTCCAGCCATTTGCAAATGTAATAGGCGACTACACTTGCCAAGACGGAGATCAGGAAGGATTCAAGAGGCAACACGCTACTCACCTCCCTTCACTCCGAAAGTGTCGGTAGCAATTCGATTATACGCAAGGTTACATAATTCGTCAAGATTCTCAAAAGACTGTGGCGGGGCTTGATCCTAAGCTTGTGCTTTCCGATATATAGTGGTATAATAATACGATTCTGAATGGGGAGACTGCCATGGACAAGTTTAAGCTGGTATCCGACTACAAGCCCACCGGCGATCAGCCGGAGGCCATTGACGATCTGGTGATGGGCATCGAAAACGGTCTCGACGAGCAGGTGCTGCTGGGCGTGACCGGCTCGGGCAAGACCTTCACGATGGCGAACGTGATCGCGCGCCTGAACCGCCCCACGCTGGTGCTGGCGCACAACAAGACCCTGGCCGCCCAGCTCTGCAGCGAGTTTCGGGAGTTTTTCCCGGAAAACGCGGTGGAGTATTTCGTGAGCTATTACGACTACTACCAGCCCGAGGCCTATATCCCGCACACGGACACCTTCATCGAGAAGGACGCCTCCATCAACGACGAGATCGAACGACTGCGCCACAGCGCGACCGCGAGCCTCTTTGAGCGGCGGGACGTGATCGTGGTGGCATCGGTCTCCTGCATCTACGGTCTGGGCGACCCGATCGACTACGCCAATATGGTCATCTCCCTGCGCCCGGGGCAGCAGCGGGATTTTGACGAGCTTCTGCGAAAGCTCATCGACATCCGCTACGAGCGCAACGACGTGGCCTTTGAGCGCAACATGTTCCGCGTCCGGGGCGACACGGTGGAAATCTTCCCGGCCTACTCGAACGACCGGGCGATCCGCGTGGAGTTTTTCGGGGACGAGGTGGATCGCATCAGCGAAATAAACGTCGTCACCGGCATGCCGACGCGCATCTTAAACCACGCCGCCATCTACCCCGCGAGCCACTATGTCACCACGAAGGAAAAGCTTGCCGCCGCCATCGAGCGCATCCGTACCGAGTGCGACGAGCGGGTGAAGTATTTTGAAGAGAACAACAAGCTCATCGAAGCCCAGCGCATCCGCCAGCGCACGGATTATGACATCGAGATGATGCAGGAGCTGGGCTATTGCAGCGGCATTGAGAACTATTCGCGCGTGATCTCGAACCGCGCACCGGGAAGCCCGCCCTTGACGCTTCTGGACTATTTTCCGAAGGACTTTCTGCTCTTCGTAGACGAGAGCCACGCGACGCTGCCGCAGGTGCGCGCGATGTACCGGGGCGACAGGGCGCGCAAGGAATCCCTGGTAGAGTACGGCTTCCGCCTGCCCTCGGCCTTCGATAACCGCCCCCTCAAGTTTGACGAATTTACCGAACGTATCCACCAGCGCGTCTACGTCTCCGCCACCCCGGGCGAATACGAGCGACAGCGCGCGGGGCAGATCGTCGAGCAGATCATCCGCCCCACGGGACTTTTAGACCCGGAAATCTTTGTGCGCCCCGTGGAGGGACAGATCGACGATCTCATCGGGGAGATCAACGCCAAGATCGAGAAAAGCCAGCGCGTGCTGGTCACGACGCTGACCAAGAAGATGGCGGAGGATCTGTCCACCTATCTGACCAACATCGGCATCCGCTGCCGCTATATGCACCACGACATCGGCACCATTGAGCGCATGGAGATCATCCGCGACCTGCGCCTGGGCGAATTTGATGTGCTGGTGGGCATCAACCTCCTGCGCGAGGGTCTGGATATTCCCGAGGTGGGACTGGTCGCCATCCTGGACGCGGACAAGGAGGGCTTTCTCAGAAGCGAGACGAGCCTGATCCAGACCGTCGGCCGTGCCGCGAGAAACGCGGAGGCCATGGTCGTCATGTACGCCGACAGCGTTACGCCCTCGATGCGCGCCTGCATCGACGAGACCGAGCGCAGAAGGGCCAAGCAGATGGCCTACAACGAGGCGCACGGCATCGTGCCGAAAACCATCGTCAAGAGCGTGCGCGATCTGATCGAGATCTCCGCCGACGTAAGCACCGCCTCCAAGGCAAACGGCGTGCGCATGACCGACCGGGAGCGCAGGGAGCTGATCGCGCAGTTGGAAGACAAGATGCGCAAGGCGGCCAAGATGCTCGAGTACGAGATCGCCGCCGAACTGCGTGATGAGATCATCCGCCTGCGGGGCGAGAAGTGAGGAAACTATGAAACTGATGATATTGGACGGCAACAGCATCGTAAACCGCGCCTTTTTCGGCATCCGGCAGCTAAACGCCCCGGACGGGACGCCCACGAACGCCGTCTATGGCTTTCTCGCCATTTTGCAGCGCCTGCTCGACGAGCAGAAGCCGGACGCGCTCTGTGTGAGCTTTGACCTCAAAGCGCCCACCTTCCGGCACAAGGCCTATGAGGGCTACAAGGCGCAGCGCAAGGGCATGCCCGAGGAGCTTGCGGTGCAGATGCCGCTTTTAAAGGAGCTGCTGGACGACATGGGCATCCGCCGCTACGAGCTGGAGGGCTATGAGGCGGACGACATTTTGGGCACCGCCGCCTCGATCTGCGAGCGCGAGGGCTGGGACTGCGTGATCGTCACCGGCGATAAGGACAGCCTGCAGCTTGTGAGCGGGAAGACCACGGTCTGCAACGTCAAGACCCGCATGGGGCAGACCGAGACGATCCTCTACACCCCTGC
>CAJOCV010000097.1 GCA_905233785.1 uncultured Oscillospiraceae bacterium | reverse complement strand
CTCCACGTCTGAAACCTGGGTGTAGATCGCGGCGCAGAGGCCGCTGCGCACAAGTTTCGGCAGAACCTCGCCGTAGGTCTCCCGCAGGGCGGCGACATAGGCCTCGCGGGTCTCATACTTGCGGTAGCCGTAGGTTTTCTCGGTGTTGAAGCTGTGTTCGGGGATTTTCCAGACGTAGCCGCCGAACTCGCTCAAAAACTGGGGCAGCTTCTTTTTGCCCAGATGCAGCGCGTCAAAGTAGATGTGCAGGCTGTCCACATCGCTCTTTTTCTGATGAAACCAGCCGGAGGTCGCGTCAATAAAGCGGCTGGAGTCGAGCACCTTGAGCTTTTTGTAGGCTTTGTCCGCCTCAAACTGCCCCCAGCCCTCGTTGAAGATCGTCCAGAGGCAGACGCAGGGGTGGCTGCCAAGAAGCCGCACCGTCTCCTCCATGCTCTGGAGAAAGACGCGGCGGCTCTCGGGATCGCGGTGCAGGTGTCTGTCCCGCCGCTTCTGAAAATGCAGCGTGGGCAGCACCGTATCGCGGATGTAGGCGTAGTCGCCGTTATTGACCATGTCCTGAAACACGACCATGCCCAGGCGGTCACAGTCGTAATAAAACTGCTCCGGCTCGATTTTGATGTGCTTGCGCAGGGTGTTGAAGCCGAGGGACTTCATGGCGCGGATGTCCTGTTCAAAGCCCTCGGGCGCGGCGGGGGTATAGAGTCCGTCGCTCCAATAGCCCTGGTCGAGCAGACCGTTGAAAAAATAGGGCTTGCCGTTGAGACAGAGGCGTGGGATGCCGTTCACCGTCTCCGTCGTGAGAGTACGCAGGGCGAAATAGGCTTCCACCCTGTCCTCGCCGGAGAGAAGCGTGAAATCATAGAGGTAGGGGTCCTCCGGGCTCCAGAGCCGGGGCGATTTTACCGGGACGCGGACGCTGCCGTTTTGCAGGGGATAGCGTTCGCCGTTTAGCAGCACTTCTCCGTCCGTAACCCCCTCCGCCGTGATTACGGCGTAGTCCGCGCCGGTTTCGATCCGCAGCGCGCGGATGTAGCTCTCCGGCACCGGCTCGAGCCACACCGTCTGCCAGATGCCGGAGCAGGGCGTGTACCACATACCGCCGCGCCGGACGCTCTGCTTGCCCCAGGGGTAGGTATGATCCAGGTCGTTTTCGCAGAAAACCGCAAGCTCGTTATTTCCTTCCCGCAGCGCATCCGTAATGTCCACGGTAAAGGGCAGATAGCCGTTTTCGTGTCGGCAGAGCTCTTTTCCGTTCACGCAGACGCGGCAGGAGCGCATCACCGCGCCGAAGTGCAGCAGGATACGCCTGCCGCGCCAGGTCTCCGGGATCGTGAAGGCGCGGCGGTAGACCAACTGATCGCCGATTTTTGGCGGCTGCTCCACCCCGCTCAGGAGGCTCTCCGGGCAGAAGGGTACGCGGATTTTGCAGTCACGGGAAGCACGATAGCCCTGATTGATCCGCAGCGCCCACTCCCCGTTGAGCGTCATCCACTCGTCGCGCCGCAGCTGCGGCCTCGGATAGCGCGCCCAGGGGATTTCGGGCAGGCTCCGCCCCGCGTCACTGTACAATCGCCGCATTCACTCACCCCGCTTGTCGTTTTTTATCAGTATAGCGCATGGCTGCCGCCGCGTCAAAGAAAAACAGATGGACACAGAGCGGGAAAACCAAATTTACGGGAACCTTTTTCGCGCTTCTTCGTCCTACGGTCATCAGGCAAAATGAGGAGGTTTTGAGAATGTTTGCTTTGGTATTGGGCTTGATCGCATCCGGCGCGCTGTATGTGCTGCTGGGCTTTCAGGGAAAGTCTATCATGGAGGAGAACGGAAAGACCGTAATCCGCCGCGTCTGGCGTGCGCGCCCGGCGCAGTTTTTGGCGCTGCCGGTACTGCTGGCTGCGGTGCTGCTCTCCTGTGTCACGGTGGTACCGACGGGCTACACCGGCATCCTGACCACCTTCGGGCGTGTGGAGGAGCGGACGATCAGCGCTGGCGCTCATCTGATCCTGCCCTGGCAGGAGGTTGTAAAGATGGACAACCGCACCCAGAAAGTGCAAATCAGCACGGAGGCCTTCTCCAGCGACATTCAACAGGTGAATTTGCAGCTCTCCGTCAACTATTGTATCGACCAGGAAACGGCACAGGAGCTCTACCGTACCGTCGGCATCCACTACTACGAGAACGTGATGTATCCGCGCATCCTCGAGAACACGAAGGCGGTCTTCTCCCGCTACTCGGCGGAAAATTTGATCGCAAAGCGCAACGATCTGTCGGACATGATCGCCGAGAGCACAGCGGAGGATATGCGCCGTTACGGCATCACGATCGTATCCATCGCGATCGAGGACATTGACTTTACCGACGCCTTCACCACTGCCGTCGAGGCCAAGCAGGTTGCCGCGCAGAATAAGCTCACTGCCGAGACCGAGCAGGCGCAGAAGACCATGGAGGAGGAGGCCACCGCAAAGCGCGCCGTCATTGCCGCCAATGCTGAGGCGGAAAAGGCCGTCATCGCAGCCAATGCCGAGCTTGAGGTCGTCAAGGTGCAGGCCGAAGCCGCTCTCTACGCCGGCGAAAAAGAGGCCGAGATGAATAAGCGCATCTCCGAGTCCCTGACGGAAGAGCTCATTGACTACTACTGGATCAAGCAGTGGAACGGCCAGCTCCCCGGCACGGTGCTGAGCGACAATGGGAATTATATGCTGAGCCTGAACGATTGATTGCGTTTTTCGAGCGCAGCGGCCGGTAAATCGCCGTGGAGCGACACGAGCGCGCTTCCCGCGCTTCCCCGGCCGCGTGCCGCTCAGCGGGTAAGCGCCTCCATCTCCTCCAGCAGTTGGCCGAAAAGCGCGAGGGCGGAGTTGACCGGGGCGGGCGTGGACATATCCACCCCGGCGATCTTCAAAAGCGCGATGGGGTCTGCGCTGCTGCCGCCGGAGAGGAAGCGCTTGTAATCGCGCACCGCGCTCTCGCCCTCCGAGAGGATGCGATTGGCGATGGCGACGGCGGCGGAGAAGCCGGTCGCGTACTGAAAAACGTAGTAGTTATAAAAGAAATGCGGGATGCGCGCCCACTCCAGCGCAATCTCATCGTCGGAGACCATGTCCGGGCCGTAGTAGCGCTTGTTGAGGGCGAGGTACTTTTCGCTCAGGCTCTCGGCGGTCAGGGTCTCACCGTTTTCGGACATGCGGCCCATCATCAGCTCAAACTCCGCGAACATGGTCTGACGGTAGACGGTGCCCTTAAACTGGTCAAGGAAGTGGTTGATCAGATAAGCGCGCTCCTTTTTGTCCGTGGTTTTGGACAACAGGTGGCGCATAAGCAGCACCTCATTGCAGGTGGAGGCCACCTCCGCCACGAAGATCACATAGTCGCTGGTGCAGACGGGCTGGTACTTGTTGCTGTGATAGCTGTGCAGGGCGTGACCCATCTCATGGGCGAGGGTAAACATACTGTCGAGCGTGTCCTTCTGATTCAGAAGCACATAAGGGTGCGGGCGGGCGGTGCCGGAGGAATAGGCGCCTGCCCGCTTGCCCACGTTTTCATACACGTCGATCCAGCGGTTTTCAAAGCCCTCGCGCAGGAGCGCCGTGTAATCCTCGCCGAGCACCGCGAGAGCCTCCAGCACCGTTTGCTTGGCTTCGTCGAAGGGAATTCTGCGGGCGCTGTCGGGAACGATCGGCGTGTAGATGTCGTACATGTGCAGTTCGTTTACGCCAAGGAGCCTCTTTCTGAGCAAAACATAGCGGTGCAGCTTGTCAAGATTGGCGTGCACGGCCTCGATAAGCTGCGTGTAGACCGCGGTGGGAACCTCAGTGCGGTCAAGGGAGGCCTCCAGCGTGGTCTGATAGCCCCGCGCCTGGGCAAAGAAGCGCAGGGACTTAAACTGCGCGTCCAGCGTCGCGGCGAGGGTGTTTTTCATCTCGCCATAGCGGCCGTACAGCTTCTCGAAGCCGTCCCGCCGCAGGGCGCGGTCGGCGCTCTCCATCATGACGCCGTAGGAGCCGTTGGTGAGGGGGTGGAGATTGCCCTCGCCGTCCACCGCATCGGGAAATCTCATGTCGCTGTCGCGCAGGATGTTGCCAATGTTGTCCGGCGCGTCGGACATCTCCCCGGCGGCGGCCAGCAGCCGCTCCTCCGCGGGAGAGAGAATGTGCGCCGCCCGGCGGCGGATCTGGTAGAGGCTGCGGCGATAGGTCTCCAGCGCCGGCTGGGCGATATAGAAGAGATTGAGCCGATCCTCGTCGATCGCCATGATCTCGGGCGCGGCGAAGGCCGATGCGCTGGAGACCGCCACCAGCGTGGAGATCGCTTTGCCGCGCATGTCCTGATAGAAGCCGTTGGCGCTGTCCTGATCCGCCTTGCAGCCGGCGTAGCCGTAGAGCATGCTCAGGCGCACTTCCAGCTCGTCCTCCAGACGGAAATACCGCAGCAGCGTCTCCGCGCTCTCGCCCAGCCTGCCCTGAAAAGCGCTCAGGCGCTCGGGCATCTGCTTGAGCGCCTCATACTCCTCCAGCCACTTGTCGTCGCTCTCGTACATGTCCTTGAGGTTCCAGGTAAATTCCTCCGGCACCTGATCGCGGGTCGGAATGCTCTTGTGATCCATTGTTTTCCTCCAAAGCAAATTTTTTGTGGCATGATTATAGCATAAGAAGCTGCCTGCGGCAAGGCGGAGAGTGAATAGAGAATGGTGAAAAGTGAACAGTTGCGGTGTCGCTTCGCGACAGATTCCAATATGTCCCCGAAGGGGACATCATAACGATTCACGATTCACGATTCTCTGTCGAAATTCCTTGCAAAACGGTCGAAGCGTGGTAGAATGGACTTACCTGTTTTGTTTGGGAGAAGGCCATGAAGCTGCTGAAAACGATGCTGTCCGCCGCGCTGCTTGTATGTGTGCTGCTGTCGCTTGCCCCGGTTGCCTGCGCCGAGGACGATCCCCGTTTTGCCGGGAAAAGCTGGGACGAGGTGGTGGCGGATTTTAACGCTCGCCTTGGCATCGGCGAGCGAAACGTCGGCTACGGCTATCGCAACACCGTCACCGGCGAGGAACATTTTTTTAATGCCGATCAGTATATGGTTTCCGCCAGTATGTACAAGGTGCCGCTCAATATGGCGGTGGCCGAGAAAGTGTACGAGGGCGAGATCTCCTTTGAAACGCAGATCGGCGGCCTGACCTACAAGCAGCTCCAGGAGGGCAGCATCATCCACTCTGACAATGAGTATGCCCGTGTGCTCTGGATGTACATCGGCCACGGAAACTACCGCAGCTACCGGCGCTATATCGCCCCGCTGATGGGGGAGGACGCGGACACGGTGGATCCCCAGTACTATGTGAACAATTTCTTCACGCCGCGTCAGATGATCCACTGTCTGACAGAGCTTTACGACAATCAGGAGCGATACCCTGGCGTCATTGACTGCATGAAGCAGGCCGAGCCCTCGGAGTATTTCCGCCGCAGCGAGAGCCGCTTTGAGATCGCCCACAAGTATGGCTACTGGGAGGATCAGACGCTGCACATGAACGACTGCGCCATCGTCTATACCGACGAGCCGATCCTGATCGTCTGCTTTACCGACGGGCTGCACAACGCCTACCAGGTGCTGGCGGAGTTTTGTACGCTGATGTGCGACTACGCCCAGTATGAGCTTGCGCACCGCAAGCCCGCCGAGGGCGCGGCAGCGCTCGCGCTGCGCGATCTCAAGCTGCCGCGGCTCAGCGCGCAGAAGGAGCCGGGGCTTTCCGTCCCGGAGCCGACGCCCACTGCCGCGCCGTCGCCGACGCCCGAAGCGGCGGTGCCCGCCGTCGCCGTCCCGCCGCTTGTTTGGATCGGGATCGCGCTCCTGTTCGGGCTGCTGTTCGTCTTCTCTGCATTCGGACGGCATCGGCTGCGCCGCAAGCGCCTGCTCGCAAGCGTGCTGTCTCTGCTGCTGGCGCTCGGCGTCGGCGGCATCGCGGTGATGAATCTCTCCCCCTCCGTCGAGGGCGGCCTGCTTCCCGCCATGTCGGTCAGCACGGTGCTGCCCTTTCTGGGGCATCCGGATCCGCAGGAGCCTCTGATGGGCTTTTTCGACGCCCTGGAGCTGGAAAACTATCAACAGTTTTACGCCATGCTGGACGGCTACAGCAGCCTCGGCCTGGAGACGCCGCCGGAGGACTCGCTGGAAGCGCTCACGCTGGACGCCCTGCAAAAAAGCTATTCCTACCGTCTGGAGGGCGAGAGCCGCGTGGAGGGCGATCTCGGGGAGCAGGAGGTGTATCTCCGCTCACTGAGCATTCCCGCCGCGGAACAGGCGCTGCGCGAATGCGCCGCGGCAGAGCTTGAACGCATCACAGAAGAACGAAGCTACCCCGAGCTCTGCGACGAAAATGGCTTTTACCGCCCGGAAATCGTGCAGGAGGCTATCAGCGCCGCGACGAACGATGTGTTTTCCGACGCCTCTGCCTTCTATCGCGACCACACCTTCACCCTCCGCCTGATCTACAGTGAGGGCGGCTGGTTTGTCCGCGGCGATGACGCGCTCGTGGACGCCGTGCAGGGAAATGGATAAGGATGAAAATCC
>CAJOCV010000096.1:8094-13441 GCA_905233785.1 uncultured Oscillospiraceae bacterium | reverse complement strand
GGATTAATCATCGTTTACTACGGCCTTCTTTGCCGCCTTCTTCTCCCGGCGGCGGGCGATCCATTTTTTGAACACCGGACGCAGAATGAGCAGCAAGACCGAGAGGATCAAGAGCGTCGGCAGCGCGCCGACGAACCAGACCAGCAGCTCTTCAAAGAACTCCGCCACGCCGAGCAGTCCGTCCCGCAGGCTGTGCCACAGACGCTGACCGTAGCGGACCTTCGTTTCCGGCTCGGGGGTGTATTCCTGCACCTCCTGGATCGTGAGACTGACCGTGCTGTAGCTGACACGGCGATCCCAGCTTTTGAGCGTGGACTGGAGACTTTCGATCCGGTAGCGCAGCTCCGTAAGCCGATCCTCGAGGATCACGATGTCTTCCACAGTCTCCGCGACCTCCATCATCTCCAGCAGCCGCGCCTCCTGGGTCTGATAGGCCTTCAGGTGCGCCTCGGTGTCGTAG
The DNA here is from genome assembly GCA_905233785.1 of uncultured Oscillospiraceae bacterium. Taxonomy (GTDB): domain Bacteria; phylum Bacillota; class Clostridia; order Oscillospirales; family Oscillospiraceae; genus Limivicinus. The sequence goes on along the minus strand of CAJOCV010000096.1, from coordinate 12,981 downwards.
TACTGGGAGGTCACGTTTTCGGTGTAAGTATGGGTGTAGGGGATGTTCCCGAGGTCGGAGAGGGAGCTCATCAGCTCGTCAAAGCGGGCGCTGGGGATGCGCAGGGTATAGCTTGCGCTGCGGGAGCTGATGTAGCCGCGGGACTGGTTGTAGAAGTTTGCGCCGTTGACGCTGCTCGATTCCATCCAGCCGCCGACAGCCTTCAAGAGCTCGTCCACCTTGGCGATGCTGCCCTCGAAGTCGGTCGTCTCCACCTTCACGTCCGAGGAGTAGATGATTTTTTCGGGGTTTGCTTCCGGCGCCGATTCTTCTGTGCCGCTGTTCCTGGCGGCGCCTGTCATGGCAAGCCCCATCGCGGGCGCTTCCGCGTAAGCTTCCTCGGCGGCGTACACGTCCCCATCGTAGGATGCGTTATAATACCCTGCCTCCGACGGGGCGGAGGCCGCGCTTTTCGCGCTGCCGCAGCCGCAGAGGGAGAGCATCAGAACGAAAACAAGCAGGACCGAGACTGTTTTTTTCATAAGATCATCCTCCGTATATATAGTGTCGGATATGCTATTCAGACGCACACGAAACAAAAAAGTTCCATCGCCTGCACACTGCACACTGACCACTGACCACTGACCACTAAAAATGCCTGTGAAAGCAAAGCTTTCACAGGCATTTTTCAAATCACCCGACCCAGCGGATCCAGAAGGTCTCCACGGGCTCATAGGGAAGCATCAGCTCCTCCAGCCATGTGGACGCGCTCTCGCTGCGCAGTTCGTTTTCCGCGATGACGTTGCTGTACAGGTCGCCCTCGCCCACGAAGTACACGACGTGGTAGCCGGCATAGCTGGCGCTCTCGCCGTAGACGATGGCGGTGTCGCCGCTCTTGTGACCGGCAAAGCAGAAGGCGTCGAACTCAGCGACCATCCGTCCCTTGGGGACGTTCTCATAGAGGCCGCCATTGGTGTTGGAGCCGGCGTCCTCGGAGTACTGCTCGGCCAGCGCGGCAAAGCTCTCCTCGGTCTTGTCCCCGGCCTGATACTCGGCCAGGATCTCCTCAGCCTTGGCCTTGGCGGCGGCCTTGGCCTCGTCGGTGTAAACGCCGTTCTCGTCAGCCTCGGCTTTCACGAGAATGTGGCGCACGCTCACGGTGTTGTAGTGGTTGTCGTCGCGGCCGAGAAAGACCACAACGCTGCTGCCGCTGTTATCGGAATCGGCGACGACGGTCACGTCACCGGCCTTACGCTCGCCCATGAGCCAGGCGCTGTAATCGGCGCTCAGGCTGCTGCCCTGAACCTTGGAGCGGTTGGAGGGCAGCGACTCGGTCTGGGACTCCACGGCAGTCTCAAAGCGCTCGGTGATGTCCTCAATGTCGCTGCCGTCCAGATAGGCCGCGGAGATGGCGTCGGCGGTGGCGCGGGCCTCCATCAGAGCGGTCTCGCTTGCGCTCTCCTCGCCCTCTTCCACGCTGGCCTTCACATCATAGACCAGGAAATCAAAATAGTCGTGAGAGCCGTTAAAGTCTTCGTAGTACTGGGCGATCTCCTCCGGGGTGAAGACAAACTCGTCCACCGCGCTGTTGTACGCCTTCCCGGCCAGAACGCTCTGCCGCGCGGCTTCCTTCGCCAGCTTCAGCGTAACGCCCTTGCCGTAGTTCATCGCGAGCAGCGCGTCGGCGCCGGCGTAGCCCTGCGCCTTGGCGGTCTCGTCGAGACCCTCAAAGCTCGCCTCCACGTCGGCAAGCTCTTCGTCGGTGAGGGTGATGCCGTTGTCGGCGGCGTATTGATTCAGCGCGATGATCTGAGCCGCGTCATGCTCGGCGGCTTCGAGGAAGTAGTCGTGCCAGGTGCCGTTTTCGATCATGGAGCAGTCCTGATCCTTCAGACCGGAAATGCCGTTGGAGGTGTCGAGCCCGAAGATGGAGGCGTAGCTGCCATAGCTGTTGACAAAGTTGACATACTCATTGCCGTAGTAATAGTTGACCTCGGCGGGGGAGAGCTTGACGTCGCCCACCTTGAGGGCGGTGGTGCTCTTGATCATCAGGGGGGAGTCGAGCAGGATGACAGCCGCGATCAAAACGATGACGGCGATGGTACCGAGCGTCCAGCGCAGCTTGCTCTGCGCCTGCTTCTTGGCCGCTTCCTGCGCGGCGAGGGTCTTTTTGTCAGTCCCGGCGGCGATCGCCTGCTGACGCTGTTTTCTGTCGGTTGATGCGCTCATCTTGAATCGTCCTTTTTCTCAGTAATTGCGTAAAGCTTACACATTATAGCGCAAACATTTTTTGCTTGCAAGTCATATTATAAAAAAGAAGCTCATATAATTTTCCCATGCGGAAAAAACGGAGGAGGGATTTCGATGGATCTCGACATTGACGATCTGATCTTTGCCGATGTGGAGGCGAGAGTCAGTGAGCGGTGAGAAGAGTGAACAGTGAATGGTGAATAGTGAATAGTTTTGGTGTCGCTCCGCGACGATTTCAATATGTTCCCCGAAGGGGAACGCCTTAACTTTTCACTCTTCGTTTTTCACTCAATTGGCCGCTTTCATCGACAGGAAGGCGTTGATGAAGCCGTCCAGGTCGCCGTCCATGACGTTCTGGATGTTGCCGTTTTCAAACTCGGTGCGGTGATCCTTCACAAGCTGGTAGGGCATGAACACGTAGGAGCGGATCTGGCTGCCCCATTCGATCTTCATCTGCACGCCCTTGATGTCACTGATTTTTTCAAGATGTTCGCGTTCCTTGATCTCGGCAAGCCTTGCGCGAAGCATGTTCTTGCAGTTCTCCAGGTTCTGGAAGTGGCTGCGCTCGACCTGAGAGGAGACCACGATGCCCGTCGGCTTATGAATCAGACGCACGGCGGAGGAGGTTTTATTGACCTTCTGACCGCCCGCGCCGGAGGAGCGGTACACCTGCATTTCAATATCGTCGTCGCGCAGCTCGATTTCACTGTTGTCCGTGATTTCGGGCATGACCTCGACGGCGGCGAAGGAGGTGTGCCGCCTGCCCGCCGCGTCGAAGGGGGAGACGCGCACGAGCCGGTGAATCCCGTGCTCGCTCTTTAAAAAGCCGTAGGCGTTGTCGCCCTCGATCATGATCGTGGCGGACTTGAGCCCGGCCTCGTCCCCGTCCAGATAGTCCATGACCTTGACCTTGTAGCCGTGGCGCTCCGCCCACATGTTGTACATGCGATAGAGCATGGAGGCCCAGTCCTGCGCCTCGGTGCCGCCGGCGCCGGCGTGAAAGGTGAGAATGGCGTTGTTGGCGTCGTACTCGCCGGTCAGGAGCGTAGAGAGCCGGGTGGACTCCACATTCTCGGAAAAGCGATCAAATTCCGATTTGAGCTCTTCGAGCATGGAGTCGTCGTTCTCCTCGATCGCCATCTCGCACATGACGCACATATCGTCCCAGGCCGCGCAGAGCTTCTCATAATTTTCCACCTTGGCCTTGAGCGTCTTCAGCCGCTTCTGCACCTTCTGGGAGTTTTCCACATCGTTCCAGAAGCCGTCGCGCTCGCTCGCGGCCTCAAGCTCCTCAATCTCCTTGCGAGCGCTCTCCAGCTTCAGCGCGCCCTGTAAAAGCTCCAGCGCGGGCTTGGCGGCGTTCAGTTTGGCTTTATATTCTTCAAATTCCAGCATATTCCGGTATCCTCCCATATCGCAGCAATTCCCGCCGTCGCTCCCGAACGGGACATTTTACTCGTATCTTTCATATTATATACAAATCCGGCGCAATTGTAAATCCATTTTTTCTCTTGATTTTTGTGAATTATCTTTTACACTTCCTCTTCCCAAGGGACAAAAAGTATGATATACTGCTTAGCCGAATAAGGCTGTCCAGGCTTGACGGCATTACGGAGGAAAAAGAGAATGATTTCACACGGTAAGGAAATTAAGGTCTTCACCGGCAACGCAAACCCCGAGCTTGCCAAGAGCATCTGCTCGGAGCTGTATATGTCGCTCGGCAATGCAAGCGTCACCGCGTTTGCGGACGGGGAGTGTTCCATCTCCGTTTATGAGCCGGTTCGCGGCAAGGATGTGTTTATTGTCCAGTCCACCTGCAAGCCCGTCAACGATAATCTGATGGAACTGCTGATTATGTGCGACGCCATGCGTCGTGCGTCCGCGGGACGCATCACCGCTGTGATCCCTTATTTCGGCTATGCCCGTCAGGACCGCAAGGCCAAGAGCCGGGATCCCATCTCCGCCAAGCTCGTGGCAAACCTCATCACAGCCGCCGGCGCTGACCGTGTGCTGACCATGGACCTGCACGCGGCGCAGATCCAGGGCTTTTTCGACATCCCCGTGGACAACCTCATGGGCGGCAACCTCTTCGTCAAGCACTATGTCCGCCGCTTCGGCAAGGGCAATGAGGATATTATGGTCGTCTCCCCCGACGTGGGCAGCACCGCGCGCGCCCGCAACTTCTCCATGAAGCTCGGCGTGAACATGGCCATCGTGGACAAGCGCCGCGAGCGCGCCAACCAGTCCGAGGTCATGAACATCATCGGCAACGTGGAAGGCAAGACCTGCATCCTGCTTGACGACATTGTGGACACCGCCGGCTCCCTCTGCGGCGCGGCCAAGGCCATCAAGGAGATCGGCGGCGCAAAGGAGGTTTACGCCTGCGCGACCCACGGCGTGCTCTCCGGCCCCGCCATTGACCGCATCAACGACAGCTGCATTAAGGAGCTTCTGCTGCTCGACACGATCCCTTATCCCGCTGACAAGCCTGCCTGCGATAAGATTCATTACATCTCCACCGCCTCTGTTTTTGCCGAGGCCATTCGGAGAATTTACGAGGAAGTCTCCATCGCGAATATGTTCGAGAACTGAGGAAATCAGTGAAAAGTGAATAGTGAAAAGTGAAAAGTTATGGTGTCCCCTTCGGGGACGAATTAT
>CAJOCV010000096.1:7254-8022 GCA_905233785.1 uncultured Oscillospiraceae bacterium | reverse complement strand
TATGATCGTCGCAAAGCGACACCTTAACTATTCACTGTTCACTATTATCTATTCACTTGCAGAATACATTCATGTTGTTTGAGTCAAAAACCAACAGCGTGTCCTGGCTCGCCGTCTTTCTCGGAAACCCCGGGCCGCGCTATGAGATGACGCGGCACAACGCGGGCTTCCTCGCGGCGGAGGCCATGGCAAAGGACAAGGGGCTTGCCATCAACAAAGCCCGCTTTCGCGCCCTGACCGCCGTGACGGAGATCGGCGGCGAGAAGGTCATGCTCATGAAGCCGCAGACCTACATGAATCTCTCCGGCGAGGCCGCCGCCCAGGCCGCCAAATTCTATAAAATCCCGCCGGAGCGCGTGATCGTCGTCTCGGACGAGATCGCCCTTCCCATCGGGAAGCTGCGTGTGCGCGCAAAAGGCTCCGCCGGCGGGCACAACGGCCTCAAGAGCATCATCGCCTGCCTGGGAAGCGATCAGTTTCCCCGTGTCCGCATCGGCGTCGGCGCGCCGCCCCACCCGGATTATGATATGGCGGACTGGGTACTCTCCGCCTTTCAGAATCAGGATGCGGAGGACATTTTAAAATCCGCCGCGCGCGCGGCTCAGGCTGTGGAATGCTATATTCAAAACGGCGCCGAGCGCACCATGAACCTGTTTAACGGATGACATTGTCGTCTGTACATAACGAAATTAAAAAATTTTAATAAAGGAGGCTGCTTATGAAGAAAAGCTGCATTGCGATGCTCCTGGCCGGCGGTCAGGGCTCCCG
>CAJOCV010000096.1:6735-7179 GCA_905233785.1 uncultured Oscillospiraceae bacterium | reverse complement strand
ATTGACACCGTGGGTGTCCTGACCCAGTACAAGCCCCTCCAGCTCAACAGCTACATCGGCATCGGCCAGTCCTGGGATCTGGACGTGTCCGACGGCGGCGTGTACATCCTGCCCCCCTACCTCGGCGCACACGAGCAGGGCTCCTGGTTCACCGGCACGGCCAACGCCATCTATCAGAACCTTGCCTTCATCGAAAACTACGATCCGGATACGGTTCTGATCCTCTCCGGGGATCATATCTATAAGATGGACTATGCCGATATGCTGCGCGAGCACCGGGAAAAGGGCGCCGCCCTGACCATCGCCGTGCAGGAGGTCACCATGGAGGAGGCTACTCGCCTCGGCATCCTCAACCCCGGCGCCGACGGCTATGTCGAGCAGTTTGAGGAGAAGCCCGCCCACCCGAAGAGCAATCTTGCCTCCATGGGCATCTACATCTTTGAC
>CAJOCV010000096.1:0-6653 GCA_905233785.1 uncultured Oscillospiraceae bacterium | reverse complement strand
AAGATCTGGCCCTACCGCTTCTCCGGCTATTGGCGGGATGTCGGCACCATCAGCTCCCTCTGGGACGCCAACATGGATTTGCTCTCCAACACCGCCATCAACCTCTACGACGACAGCTGGCCCATCGCCTCCCGCAGCCCGGTCTGCCCGCCGCACTACATCGGCGACAACGCCAAGGTCGTGCACTCCATCGTCTCCGAGGGCTGCGAGATCGACGGCTACGTCGAAAACTCCGTCCTCTCTCCCAACGTGGTGGTCGCCAAGGGCGCTGAGGTCGCTTACAGCGTGCTGATGCCCGGCGCCGTGGTCGAGCCCGGCGCGGTGGTCAAGTACGCCATCATCGGCGAGAACACCGTGATCGAGGCCGACGCCAAGGTCGGCGCTGACCGCGATGAGAGCGGCAATATGTCCGTCGCCACCTGCGGCCCCAATATCCACATTCGCAAGAACGCCACGGTTCCCGCCGGGGCAATGATCTACACCGGAGAGGAGGTCTGAGTTATGAGAAATTACCATGGTATCATTTTCGCTTATCAGACCACGCCTGAGCTGCGCGAGCTCGTCAGCGCCCGCAGCGCCGCGTCTCTGCCCTTCTGCGGCAGATACCGTCTGATCGACTTCCCCCTGTCCTCCCTGCGCAACGCCGGCATCCTCGATTGCGGCGTCATCATGCAGCGCAACTACCAGTCCCTGCTCGACCACCTCGGCAGCGGCAAATCCTGGGATATGAGCCGCGCCACCGGCGGTCTGCGCATGCTGCCTCCCTTCGGCCTGCCCGAGTACCACACCGGCAACTACATCGGCACCATCGAGGCTTTGAACGCCGTCTCCACCTACATCCGCGACATCCCGCAGAAGCACGTCGTGCTGATGCTCGGCAGCATGGTCGCGAACATCGACCTCGACGCCGCCATCCGCAAGCACGAGGCCGGCGACGCCGACATCACCGCCATCTGCGGCGTGAACACCCCCATGGGTCAGCATCACCGCTTCATCGTCGGACCCGACGGCTACGTCCGCCGCATTGACCTCTACCGCCGCAACGACGGCGAGGGTCTGCCCGGCCTGGAGGCTTACATCATCCACAAGGATACCCTGCTGCAGCTGATGGACCGCTGCGAGGCCATGAACCTCTATGCCTTCCATAAGGACGCGCTGAACCTCTTCCTCTCCGCGGGCGGCAAGATGGACGTCTACGTCCACCAGGGCTATGCCAACGCCATCCGCACGGTGGAGGAGTTCTACCGCGCCAACAAGGATATGCTCGATCCCGCGCTGCGCCGCGAGGTCTTCCCGGCTGAGCGCCCCGTGCGCACCAAGATCCACGAGTACGTCAGCACCTACTACGGCGAGAGCGCCGTCGCCCGCCACAGCCTGATCGCGGACAACTGCCGCATTGAGGGCGAGGTGGAGGACTGCGTGGTCTTCTCCGGGGTGCGCATCGCCAAGGGCGCCAAGGTCAAGGACAGTATCATTATGCGCGGCAGCGACGTGGGCGAGAACAGCCAGCTCAGCTACGTCATCGCCGATAAGGAGACCGGCTTCTCCAACGGTACGGTTCTGACCGGCAGCGAAAAGCTTCCGCTCGTCGTACCCAAGGGAACGAAGATTTAATTACTCCCACCCCCTGCGCGCCCCTTCGGGGGCGTGTAGGGACGGCTGCGAGCCGCCCGGCACGGTCAGGCGGCTGACAGCCGTCCCTACGGCATGAAGACAGAAGCATTCGTGCGATTTTGGAGGTTTTTATTAAATGATTGGACAGATTTCACGCGACGAGATGCGCAGCGCCATCGAAGATAAGCTCTGTGCCCACTTCACCACCACCGGCGAAGCCGCTACCGACGAGCAGATTTTCCAGGCCTCAGCAATCGTGATCCGCGAGATCATGAGCCGCTTCCTCACGGCGGAGGATCCCTGCTCCTCCGAGAAGGAAGTGCACTATATGTCGATGGAGTTTCTCATGGGGCGCAGCCTGATGAAGAACGCCTTCAACCTCGGCCTCGGCGAAGCCCTGGTCGGCGCTCTCGAGGATATGGGTCGCAACGCGTCCGACATTTTTGAGGAAGAGCCCGACGCCGGCCTCGGCAACGGCGGCCTCGGCCGTCTCGCCGCCTGCTATATGGACAGCATGGCCACCCTCAATCTCGAGGCTACGGGCTACTCCATCTGCTATGAGCTGGGGATTTTCAAGCAGAAATTCCGTGACGGCCGTCAGACCGAGATCGCGGACAACTGGCGCACCGCCGCGGAGAGCTGGCTGATCCCCCGCTATGAGGACGCGGTGGAGGTGCGCTTCGGCGGCCAGATTTCTCCGCATTGGGACAACTTTGGCCGTTACCACGCCGAGCACACCGGCTATGACGCCGTGGTGGCCGTGCCGCGCGATATGCTGATCGCGGGCTACGGCGGCAAGAAGATCAACACCCTGCGCCTCTGGGATTCCGAGAGCCGCAACTTCCTGGACATGTACCTCTTCTCCGAGGGCGAGTATGTGCGCAGCATGGAGCAGCGCACCATGGCCGAGGTCATCACCAAGGTGCTCTATCCGGCGGACGATCATATCGAGGGCAAGACCCTGCGCCTCAAGCAGCAGTATTTCTTCGTCTCCGCCACCGCGCAGGATGTCGTGAGAAAGCACATCCGCAAGTGGGGCGACATCCGCTCCTTCGCCAAGCACCACACCATCCAAATCAACGACACCCACCCCACCCTGATTATCCCCGAGCTGATGCGCATTTTCATGGACGAGTACGGCATGGGCTGGGATGAGGCCTGGAACATCGTCAAGGAGAGCGTGGCCTATACCAACCACACCGTCATGAGCGAGGCGCTGGAGAAGTGGCCGCAGAGCCTGGTGCAGCAGCTTCTGCCCCGCCTGTGGGAGATCATGTGCGAGATCAACCGCCGCTGGTGCGATTTCCTGGTTTACAACTTCAACTGGGATGAGCGCGTCGGCCGCAACCTCATCATCCGCGACAACCAGGTGCACATGGCCAACATGTGCCTTGCCGCCTGCTACATGGTCAACGGCGTCTCCCGCCTGCACGGCGAGATTTTGAAGGACGACCTGTTCCACGACGTGTATACCCTGCGTCCCAACCGCTTCACCCACGTCACCAACGGCATCGACCACCGCCGCTGGCTCGCGCAGATCAACCCCGGCCTCCACGGCCTGCTGTGCGAGACGATCGGCGACGGCTACATCACCAAGCCCGAGGAGCTCATCAAGTTCGCGGACTTTGCAAACGATTCCGAGGTGCGCCGTAAGGTCAACGCCATCAAGCTGGAGAACAAGAAGACGCTCGCCGCCTTCTGCAAGCGCAACCAGGGCGCGGACTTAAATCCCAACACCATCATCGACGTGCAGGTCAAGCGTCTGCACGAGTACAAGCGCCAGCTTCTGTGCGCGATGCGCATCGCAAGCCTGCAGATGCAGCTGCACGACAACCCCAACCAGGACTTCGTGCCCCGCACCTTCGTCTTCGGCGCCAAGGCCGCCGCGGGCTACCGCGTCGCCAAGCGCATCATCGAGCTGCTTTTGAGCATGCAGGACGACATCAACAACGATCCCGTCTGCAAGGATCGGCTGCAGATCTGCTTTGTGGAGAACTACCGCGTCAGCGCCGCCGAGGCCATCGTGCCCGCCGCTGATGTTTCCGAGCAGATTTCCACCGCCGGCAAAGAGGCCTCCGGCACCGGCTGCATGAAGCTGATGATGAACGGCGCCGTGACCATCGGCACGCTTGACGGTGCAAACGTCGAGATGTACGAGCGCCTGGGCGACGAGAACATGTTCCTGTTCGGCCTGCATACCGACGAGATCGCCAACTGGCGCCGCCACGGCTACGATCCCAACAGCATGGCGCAGTCCGACGGCGAGATCATGCGCATCATGAACCGCTTCCGCGAGGGCTTCCGGGACGGCAAGAGCTATTCCGACCTGGTCTCCGGCCTCCTCTACGGCGGCGACCCCTATATGCTGATCGCCGACTACCGCGCCTACGCCGACTGCCAGAGCCGCATGTACGAGCGCATCAAGGACGATGAGGAGCGCGCCCGCCTCGCCATCATGAACACCGCCGAAAGCGGCATCTTCGCCGCCGACCGCGCGATCAAGGAGTATGCCAAAAACATCTGGCACCTGATGTGATAATTCACGGGGATGTGAAGAAAGATTTCTTCACATCCCCTGTGCGTTCGGAGGAAATATGCAGGACGATATCGCCGTGGTGGGCGGCATGCATGTGGACATCGGCGCAAAGCCGGAGGGACTCCAACCCCGGGCGGGTCACGCTGCGCCCCGGCGGCGTGGGGCGGAACATCGCCCATAATCTGCGCCTGCTGGGGCTGGACGTGCGCCTTGTGAGCGCGGGCGCCATCGCCGCCGAATGCGTCGAGGCGAATACCCCAGCGCTCGCAGAGTTAGTGTAGGGACGAGCATTGCTCGTCCGTAGGCAGCATAACAGTACAATTTCGCAGAAAAAGCACGGCGAATCCGCAGTTGATTACGATTTCGCCGTGCTTTTCTTCTATCTATTTGGCTTCACCGCTGCGGACGAGCAATGCTCGTCCCTACGGCACTCAAAGACTTCCGGACGAGCAATGCTCGTCCCTACGGCACTCAAAGACTTCCGGACGAGCAATGCTCGTCCCTACGACACTCAAAGGCTTCCAATGACGCCCTCGATCCCGTGCTGTTCGTAAATGTCCTTATAATAAGCGACTTCGTCGCGGATCAGCTCGTCGATGACCTGCATGCTCAAAAGCTCCACCGGGGCGCGGTCGTCGGTCATGAGATAGCCGCCGGCCTCATATTGCGTCAGCCCCGCGGACACGCGCTGTAAAAGCTCGCGCAGGCTGTCGTTCTCCACGAGAGCGATGTTATCACGCAGGCGCTCGATCATGTCGGTGTTTCGCGAGGCGAAAAGCTCCCGGTTCGTGTTGCGCGCCACGTCCACCGTCCAGACCGACGGGAACACGGCGGAGATCGTGTCCGCCAGATACTGGTTGATGTTCCCCTCTCGGCTGCCGCGCATGTTCATATTCACGACCATCACGCCGTCGTCGGTCAGATGCTCGCGAACCAGCGTGAAAAACTCTACGGACGCCATTTGAAAGGGGATCGTGATGTCCTGGTAGGCGTCCACCATGATGACATCGTATTGCTTGTCAACCGCGTTCAGGAATGCCCGCCCGTCGTAGGTGGCCACGGGCAAGTCCTCCGGCATGGCGAAGTAGCGCCGCGCAAGCGAGGTGATTTTCCCGTCGATCTCCACGCCCTCGACGACGACATTCGAAAGATACGCGGCGCACTGGCTGCCGTAGGTGCCGCTTCCCATGCCGAGCACCAGCAGGCTTAGCCCCTCCTTCTCCGCAGCGCCCGCCATATAGGGGGCTGCCATGGCGTAATCGTAGTACATACCGGTAAAGCGCGTGTTCTTCGGCAGGATCGACTGCACCCCGAACAGGACGTTCGTGGAGAGGATCACGTCGTCCTCCGTCTCCTCCACCTGCAGATAGTTGTAGACGGATTCGCCCTCGTACACGAGATCCGTTTTCCAAAACGCGAAGTTGGAGCGCCAGCCGAAGGCGCAGCTTGCGAGAAATACGATCAGCGCCAGCAGCGCGCCGCCTTTCTTGCCCTTGCCGCTGAAAAAGTACAGCAGCGCGAGGGCGAGCAGGATGCCCGCGAAAATCAGGAAGGTGATCGAGGTACCCACGGCGGGGATGGTCACGAAGGTGGGCACAAAGGTGCCGATGATGCTGCCGACTGTGTTCGCCGCGCCGAGCGTACCCACGATGCGGGCGTTATCGTCGAGGTTTTCCATCGTGTACTTGGCAAGCGAGGGCGTCACGGTGCCGAGCAGGAAGAGTGGGAAGACGAAGATCAGCATACAGGCGGCGAAGGCGGCCCAGACCAGGTAATTTTCGTTCACCGTGAAGATGAGCAGCGCCGAAATGCCGAGGATCAGAAACTTTCCCACCGCCGGGATCAGCGCGATCCACACCGCGGCGATCAGGATGCGGCGGTAGAGCCTGTCGGGGTCGGGGTCTCTGTCCGCCGCCCGGCCGCCGTAGAGGTTGCCGAGCGCCATGGCGATCATGATCGTGCCGATGATGATGGTCCAGACGATCTGGGAGGAGCTGAAATAGGGCGCGAGAAGCCTGCTCGCGCCGAGCTCGACGGCCATCACGGACACGCCCGCGAAAAACTCCGTCAGATACAAAAACCACTTGTTTTTCAGGATTTTGTGCTCACCCATGGGAAAAGCCTCACTTTTTGCCCGCGATGCGGTAGCTGATGACGATGGTGCCGATGGACAGCGCCACGGCCGTGGCGATCAGCATCCAGGTATAGTCGAAGGGCAGGAGCTTCCGCAGCAGGAAGACGATGCCCAGCGCCGCCAGATCCGTCAGCGTGCGCAGAAGATTGCCGATCAGCGAGGGGACGGAGAAGGCCACAAGGCCGCCCATCACGTCCCCCTGCGTCATATCAAGGGAAGAATTGCGCATGGTTAAAACTTCAGATAGTCCTTTCCGCAGTAGGGGTCAATGGGGCTTACAGCTTTGAACTCGCTCCGGCCCATGATCTTGTCCATGATGGCACGTTTGAACTGGGGCTCGTTGCTGTAGGCGTTGATGAAGGTGTCGAT
>CAJOCV010000095.1 GCA_905233785.1 uncultured Oscillospiraceae bacterium | reverse complement strand
TCAGAAGCCGAGTCCGGGGAAACCGCCGGGCATGCCTCCGCCCATCTTGCCCATCTTCTTTTGCAGCTTGCGCATGTTCTTGCCGGAAAGCTGCTTCATCATCTGCTGCATGGCCTCAAACTGCTTGATGAGGCGGTTGACATCCACAACGGAGGTGCCAGAGCCCGCGGCGATGCGCTTTTTGCGGCTGGAGTTTAAGACGGCGGGGTTATCGCGCTCCGCCTGGGTCATGGAGAGGATGATGGCCTCCTGCCGGGCAAGCGCCTTCTCGTCCATCTTCGCGCCCTTGAGCGCCTTGGCGTCCATGCCCGGGATGAGCCCCGCGAGGTCGCCCAGATCGCCCATGTTTTTCAGCTGCCCCATCTGCTCGAGATAGTCGCTGAGCGTAAAGCGGTTGGCGCGCAGCTTCTCCGCCGCCTCGAGCGCCTTCTTCTCGTCAAAGCTCTGCTCCGCCTTTTCAATCAGCGTCAGCACGTCGCCCATGCCGAGGATACGGCTTGCCATGCGGTCGGGATGGAAGGGCTCGATCATGTCGAGCTTCTCGCCCACGCCCATGAACTTGATGGGCTTGCCGGTGGCCGCGCGGATGGAGAGCGCGGCGCCGCCTCTCGCGTCGCCGTCGAGCTTGGAGAGCATCACGCCCGTGACGCCCAGCGCCTCGTCAAAGGCCGTGGCGGCGTTCACCGCGTCCTGGCCGGTCATGGCGTCCACCACCAGCAGGATCTCCGCGGGCTCTACCGCGTCGCGGATGTTCTTGAGCTCCTGCATGAGCTGCTCGTCAATGTGCAGCCGCCCGGCGGTATCGAGGAACACAAGGTCGTTGCCGTGCTTTTTCGCGTGCTCGATCGCGGCCTTTGCAATGTCCACCGGATCGGTCTGCCCCATCTGGAAGACCGGGATGTTGAGCTGCGCGCCCACGGTCTCAAGCTGCTTGATGGCGGCGGGACGGTAGATGTCACAGGCAACGAGCAGCGGGCGCTTGCCCTGTTTTCTCATGTATCCGGCGAGCTTTGCCCCGTTTGTGGTCTTGCCCGCGCCCTGCAGACCCACCAGCATCACAACGCTCGGGGACTTCGAGCCGATATTCAGCTTTTGATTCTCACCGCCCATGAGCTTGCACAGCTCCTCATTGACGATCTTGATGACCATCTGGGCGGGATTGAGCGCCTCCAGCACGTCCGTACCCACGGCGCGCTCGGTGACGGACTTGGTAAAGTCCTTGACGACCTTATAGCTCACGTCGGCCTCAAGAAGCGCCATGCGCACCTCGCGCATGGCCTCCTTCACGTCGCCGGAAGTCAGCCGCCCTTTGCCGCGCAGCCGCTTGAAGGCCGCTGTCAGTTTATCGGATAAGCTTTCAAACGCCATTGCAATTTCCTCATGCGAAGCTGTCCAGCAGCTCCAACGCCTCCTCCGCCAGTACCCGGCTCTCCCCCTCGCAGCGTACGCGCAGGGCTTCGAGCTTGTCCCGCAGGCGCTCCTGCGCCTTCTGGTTCTGGGTGAAGCGGCGGATCAGCCCGGTCTTTTCCTCGATCTGGCGCAGGGAGGCCTCCGCCCGGCGGATGTTGTCCCACACGCCCTGACGGGAAATGCCGCTCTGCTCCGCGATCTCGGAGAGAGACAGATCCTCGTTAAAGTGCAGATCATAGCACTCACGCTGTTTCTCGGTCAGAAGCTCGCCGTAAAAATCCAGCAGCATCGACTGCATCAGCCGATCCTCCCGCATTCGGCATCCCTCCTGTCAAGTTTTGCAGCTTCACAGAGTATACACATCTTTTCGCCGTCTGTCAAGTGTTTTTTCTTTGCAGCAGCGCCGATCATTGATCGGCGCTGCTGCAAAGTGAATAGAGAATAGTGAATAGTGAATAGTTATGGTGTCCCCTTCGGGGACTTATTGTAATCGTCGCGAAGCGACACCATATCTTTTCACTTTTCACTATTCACTTTTCACTATTTTCCCGCAAGTATAAAATCCCCTTTCCTGTCAAAAATAGGATTTGACCATTTTATACAAGGAGATCGCCATGGAACAGAATCTCTCCCTTTACATTGAAGACGAGCGGCTGCGGGATTATGCTGCCTCTACCGCGCGTTTGCTGCGTCCCACGGGGCAATCCGGCGGCAAGGCGGCCGCCCGTTCCCTGCGCCAGCGGCTGCGGGAGATCCGCCGCTGCCACGACGCGGTTCAGCGCCGTTACCGGAATGGATCGCGTATGCCCGCCGCCTGCGAGTGGCTGCTGGATAACTGGTATCTCGCCAAGCGGGAGTACCTGGAGAGTGTGCAGAGTCTGCGTACGGCAAAGCGTCTCCGCCTGTGCGAGGAAGGTCTGATGCTCCTGTCTCTGTGCAGAAGTCTTCTTCGAGCCGGGCTCGGCGTGGTGACGGAGGAGCGCTGTCGGGAATATCTGGACGGCTTCCAATCCGTCACGGTGCTGCGGCGCGCGGAGCTGCTGCTCTTTCCCGCGTGTCTGCGCGCCGTCTGTCTGGAGGAGCTCGCTTCCGTATGCCGGGAGATGGCTTATTCCGCCGATCTGGAAGGCTGCGCCTTACGCCTGGAAAAGCTCTTCGGTACGCTGCGGCTCTTCTCCCAGCTCGATATGGAAAAGCTTTTGCAGGGCGCGGATGTGAGCGCCGCTGTGCTCTCCGCCGACCCCAGCGGTGACTTTCCGAAAATGGATTCGGACAGCCGGCAGGAGTATCTGCGCAGGCTCGAAGTGCTTGCCCGCCGGGAGGGAATGGAGGAGCATCTATACGCGCGAAGGCTCATCAAAATCGCCAAGAGCGAGGCAAAGCACGTCGGCTTCTATCTCTATCCCGATCCAAAGCCGATTGCCGAGGGGCTGTACATCGGCGCAAATCTCACGCTGACCTTAGGGCTGAGTCTTTTCCTCGGCCTGTCGCTGGACAGCGGGACGGCCGCGCTGCTGCTTTTGCTGCCCGTTTCGGAGCTCTGCAAGCGCGTTCTCGACACGCTTTTGCTGCGCATGCTCCCGCCCCGGCGTCTGCCGCGGCTGGATTTTTCGAAGGGGATTCCCGCCGAGGGGCGGACGCTCTGCGTCGTCTCCACGCTGCTCACGGACGAGAAAAGCGCCCGGGAAGCGGCGCAGCGCCTGGAGGAGCTGCGCTTTGCCTGCCGCGCGGAGGGGGAAAACCTGCGTTTCGGGCTGCTGGCGGATCTCAAGGAGGCTGACGCCGAGGAGACGGAGAGC
Organism: uncultured Oscillospiraceae bacterium; assembly: GCA_905233785.1. GTDB lineage: Bacteria > Bacillota > Clostridia > Oscillospirales > Oscillospiraceae > Limivicinus. The sequence goes on along the minus strand of CAJOCV010000095.1, from coordinate 4,096 downwards.
GACGCCGCGATTCTGGCTGCGGCCGTTGAGGAGATCCACCGCCTGAACCGGCGCTATGGCGGCGGCTTTTACTGCTTTACCCGCAAGCGCAGCTTTGACGGGGAGCGCTGGAGCGGCTGGGAACGCAAGCGCGGAGCGCTGCTGGAAGTAAGCCGTCTCTTGTCCGACCGGGCATCGAGCCTCACCGTCACCGGCGACCGGGACGCGCTGGCCGGGACGCGCTTCTTACTCGCGCTCGACAGCGATACCCGTCTGTACCCCGGCGCGGCGGGAGAACTGATCGGCGCCATGCTCCACCCCCTCAACCGTCCGGTTTTGGATGCCGAGCGCGGCATTGTCACGCGGGGCTATGGCATCCTGCATCCCCGGCTGGACACCGATCTCGCCAGCGCCAACGCCACGGATTTCGCGCTCGTTTTCGCGGGGCAGGGGGGCTCGGACCCCTACGGCAGTCTGTGCGGCGAGCTGTATATGGACGCCTTCGGGCACGGCGGCTTTGCGGGCAAGGGGCTGATCGACGTTCGCTCCCTGCTGCTTTGCAGCGAAAAGCAGCTGCCCGAGGGGCGCATCCTCTCTCATGACGCGCCGGAGGGCGCGCTGCTGCGCGGCGGCTTTGTGGGCGACGTTTCGTTTTCCGACGCCTTTCCCAGTCGGGTGCTCCCCTACTACAAGCGTCTGCACCGCTGGGTGCGGGGCGACTGGCAGAATCTCCCCTTCCTCTTTTTTCCCTCGCTCAGCCCAATTGATCGCTGGCGCTTCTTTGACAGCCTGCGGCGAAGCATGCTCGCGCCGATGACGCTGCTGGCTATGCTGGCGGGCTTCTTGCTGCCCGGGCAGGGGCTCAAGGTCGCGGCGCTCGCGGCGCTGCTTGCTCTCACGGGGCGTATCCTTCGGGCGCTCGCCGAGCACGGGCTGCGTCCGGCGGAAAAGCCCCGCCCGCGGCACTACGCAAGGCTGCTCACGGGGCTTGGCGGCGCGATCGTACAGAGCTTTCTGCGGCTGTGGCTGCTGCCGTATGAGGCCTGGGTCTGCCTTACGGCGACGGTGACCGCACTCTGGCGCATGGGCGTGAGCCACAAGCGCCTGCTGCAATGGCAGACCGCCGCGCAGGCTGAACAGCGCTCCGGCGATCTCGCCTCGCACATCCTCGCCCTGTGGCAGACGGCGCTGCTGGGCTTTGCGCTTCTGCTCCTCTCTCCGCTTGTCATCGGGCACTCGGCGGGGCTTGTGTGGCTGCTCGCGCCGCTCTGCGCCTGGGCGCTGAGCCTGCCGGCACAGAAGGAGGGCACGCTCACTGCCGCCGACCGGGCGTACCTGCTTCAGGCCGCGGCAGAGAATTTCCGCTACTATCTGCACTTTTGTACGGCGGAGGATCATTTTCTCCCGCCGGACAACGTACAGGAGCAGCCGCCCGTCGGCGTTGCCCATCGCACCTCCCCGACCAACATCGGGCTTTGTCTGCTGTCCTTCGCGGCGGCCGTCGATCTCGGCATTCTGGAGCAGAAAGACGCCGTGGGCAGCATCCGGCGCATCGTCTCCACCCTGCTGGAGCTGCCGCGCTATGCCGGTCATTATTATAACTGGTATGACACGCGCAGCCTTACGCCTCTCCCGCCCGCCATGCTCTCCACCGTGGACAGCGGCAACCTCTGCGCCTCGCTTCTCGCGCTGCGTCAGGCGCTGCTGGCCTACGGTGAAAAGGAGCTTGCCGACGAGGTGGAAGCGCTCTGCGGCGCAATGGATTTTCGCCTCCTCTTCGACGAGAAGCGTGGGCTGTTCTATATCTCCTATGACCCGGCGGAAAAACGCGGCGTCGGCGGCTGGTACGATCTGATGGCAAGCGAGGCCATGCTCACAAGTTATCTCACAATCGCGCGCGGCGAGGCGCCGAAAAAGCACTGGCGGCGCCTGAGCCGCGCCCAGCTCCAGAAGGACGGCTTTCGCGGTCTTGCCAGCTGGACGGGTACGATGTTTGAATATCTGATGCCGGCGCTGTTTCTGCCTTACGCACAGGGAAGCCTGCTGCATGAGAGCGCGCGCTTCTGTCTCTACGCGCAGCGGCGCGAGGTTTACGCGGGCAAACCCTGGGGCATCAGCGAGAGCGCCTTTTTCGCTCTCGACCCGGCGCTCAATTACCGCTACAAGGCCAGCGGCTGCGCCGCGCTCGCGCTCAAGCGCGGGCAGGACGAGGATCTGGTGATCGCCCCTTACGCGAGCTTTCTTGCCCTCTCGGTAAACGCCCCGGCGGCGGTCAGGAACCTGCGCCGCCTGGAGCGCTTCGGCGTCCGGGGGCGCTTCGGCTTTTACGAGGCCGTGGATTTCACGCCCGGTCGATGCCGCCGGAACGAGGGGGAGGTCGTGCGCTGCTGGATGGCGCATCATGTGGGCATGAGCGTTCTTGCAGCGGCAAACGCCCTCTGCGAGGGGAGCATCCTGCGCCGTTTTCTCTCCGACCCCGCGATGGGCGCTTTCCGTCTGCTGCTGGAGGAGCGTGTCCCGGAAGGCGGCGCGGTGCTGCGGCGGGAGCTGAGCCGCGCGCAGGAGCGCCCGCCCCGGCAAGGCGCCGAGGGCTGGCAGGCAAGCGGCGGCGCGGAGGATCGCGCTGCCTGTCTGCTCTCCAACGGCGTATGGCATCTTTTGGCGGAGAGCAGCGGAAAGCTTTGCGCAAAATACGGCGAGCTGCTGATCTACGAGGCCGAAGGTCTCCCCGTCGAGCGCTGGTCGTTCTCCGAGGATCAGGCCGTCTGGGAGGGAGACGGAAGGGTTTTCCGGCTCTCCGCTGCCGCCGGTGAGACGGGAGAGCGCTGGGTTTTCAGCGCCCGCGGGCAGCAGTCGTTCCGCTTCACGCTGGCGCTTCGGCTCTGTCGGGAGCGTGACTGGCTGGCTCACCCCGCCTACTGGTCACTGGGTATCACAAAGCAAGAGCGGGACGGGGCGCTTTTGCTGCACCGGCTCCCGCGAGGAAGCACCCCGGGGCTATGGCTCTGCGTGATGGGGGCAAGCTGCCGCTTCGACGCGCCGAAGCTTACGCTCAGCGTCTCTTTTGCCGCTCCGACGGATAAGGTAGAGACGCGCCGCATCGCCCTCTGCGTCTCGTCAAGCGCCGATGACGCCTTCGAGGGCGCGGGGCGCATCCTGCAAAACGATCAAAAAGGCAATATGGTCTCCGCCGCCGCCTCGCGCCTCGGCATGGCACAGGGCGAAATCGGCGCGGCCTTCTCGCTGCTGCCGATCGGGACCGCGCCCTTGTCCGGCGCCGCGCCAAAGCGGCTCCTCTGGCAATACGCGATTTCGGGCGAGCTGCCGATCCTCTGCTGCCGGGCGGACGCGAAGGAGGCGAGCGCCCTTTTGCGGCGCTTTTTACTGCTCAAAAGCTGCGGGGCGGAGGGCGAACTGGTGTTTGGAATACCGCCGCCCGCTGGAGACACAGCTTCGGCGGGAGCTGTCCTCCTTTGGGCTGGAGGCTCTGCTGGGCAGCCCGGGCGGTGTCCACTTCGCGCCTCTGGCTGCCGCGGAGGTGATCGAGAGCAGGGCGGCTTACGTCGTGGGCAAGCCGAAAGACGAAAAGCCCGCGCTTTTGATCCCGAAGCTCAGCAGGGAGCGAAGCCGCGCCTTGCCGGACCATGCCTGGCAGGACGATTGCTTTGTCTTCACGGTGCAAAACAGCCTGCCGCCCCGGCTGTGGCAGCTTCCCATCGTGGGGAGACGGCTGGGCGCGATCTTGACCGAATGCGGGGTGGGGGCGCTCTGGCTGGATAACGCGCGGGAAATGCGGCTTGTTGATCCGGTCAGCGATATGAAAAGCGTGGAGAGCGCCATGCCCCTCTGGGCAGAGACGCCGGAGGGCGCGGTGAGCCTCTTTGCGGCAAACGACGGCTGTCTTTGCCGTGTCCGCTTCGGGCGCGGCTGGGCGGAATTTGAGAAGGAGCTTTGCGGGCGAACCGTGCGCACAAGAATCTCCATCGAAAACGACATGCTGACGCTGTGCGTCGTCGGTGCGGAGGACTGGAGGCTCTGCTGGGCGATCCGACCCACGCTGGCGGAGGACGCTTCCTCCCTGCGTGTGTCCCTTGAAGGCGGCGTTTTCACCGCGACG
>CAJOCV010000094.1 GCA_905233785.1 uncultured Oscillospiraceae bacterium | reverse complement strand
GCCGTCCGGGCTCATGCCGAAGAGCAGCTTGCTGAGCACAAAGCGCGTCGCCGATTCCGCCACAACCGCGGTAAAGTTCAGCACCGCGTATACCAGCGGCAGAATGAGGCCGCTGCCCGTAAGCATGGCGCAGAAGACCGCGAAGCCGTAAAAGGCGATATTGCTGAACAGGGTCACCAGAAGCAGCAGCCCCAGAATGCGAAGGCTGAGATAGCTCCCCGCCACGAAGGGCAGGCACAGCGCCGCTGCGAGCACATCGCAGAGCAGCAGCGGCACAAGCCCCGTGAGCCAGGCCGTGAAGAACAGCGTCGTGCGCGTGAGCGGCAGGCTGTTCATCATGCCGCAGCCGCGGTTGTTGTAGAGGTAGCTGTACATCAGCATCACGGTGACGATCGCGGCGAAAAACGCGATCACCACCATCGACTCGCCGATCGTAGCCATGATATAGTCCAAAACATTGACGCGGTTAAGCGTATCCGAATAGTCCTGCACCCGCTGCAGGGACGCGATCGGCCACAACAGCAGCAGGAAAGCCAGATAGGCCGCCCACACCGGCCAGCAGCGGCGCAACAGGTTTTTGGCGACGCCCGGATTAAAGAACGATGTCCTTGACTTCATGCTCGGCACCTCCCAGCTCGTAAATAAATATCTCCTCCAGACTCAGGGGCAGCACGTCGAGAAACAGCGGGTTTAAGAGCGCAAGGCGTGCGCTGATTTCGTCCGCTTTTCCGCGCAGAATGAGCTGCTGTAAGCGCCCGGTCCGGCTCTGATGCAGGATCGTGAGCTCGTTTGGCAGCTCCGTATCCTCCGCGAAGGCAAGCTGAAGCTTCACGATGTTATCCTGCAGCTCGCTCAGGCTGCGCTCCAGGAGCAGTTTGCCCCGGTTCATAATCCCCACATGGTCACAAACATCCTCCAGCTCCCGCAGATTGTGGGACGAGACGAGCACCGTCGTTCCCCGCTCCGCCACGTCCGCCAGCAGCAGGCTCCAGACCTGGCGGCGCATCACGGGGTCGAGCCCGTCCACCGGCTCGTCGAGAATGACGATCTCCGGCCGCTGGGCGAGGGCAAGCCAGAAAGCCGCCTGCTTCTGCTGCCCCTTGGAGAGCTTGCGCATAGGCCGCTTCTGATCGAGGGCAAAGGCCTCGCCCAGCTTTTCAAAGCAGGCCGTGTCAAAGCGCGGATACACATCCCGGTAAAAGCGCATCATGTCCCGGATCGTGGCCTGGGTGTAATAGAAGATCTCGTCGGGTATGTAGGCAACGCGGCTCTTCACCGCCGGGTTATCAAAAATCGGCTCCCCGTCGATGAGCACTTCCCCTCGATCCTGGCGGTAAATGCCCGCGAGGTGGCGAATGAGCGTGGACTTGCCCGCGCCGTTCGGCCCCACAAGACCGTAGACCGCGCCCGTCGGCACGGTGATGCTCAGATCGTCCAGCGCGGTAAAACCATCAAAGCGCTTGGTGACGTTCCTGACTTCAATCATGGCTCTCCCCCCTTATATGTTCTTTCAGCTCTTCGTCCGTAACGCCCAGCAGCCTGAGCTCCGCCGTGAGCGCGTCGAATTTCTCCAAAAGCTCCTTCTTCCGCGCCGCCGCGGCGTCGCCGCGCTCGCGCACAAAGCTCCCCCGTCCCGGCACCGAGACGATATAGCCCTCCGCCTCCAGCTCGCGGTAGGCGCGCTGGATGGTATTCGGGTTGATGGTAAGCTGGCTTGCCAGCTCCCGCACCGATGGCATCTTGCTGTCCGCGGGCAGCGCATCTGTGAGAATGAGCTGCCGAAAGCCGTCCCGCACCTGCTCATAGATCGGCCGCGCATCCCGGAAATTGATCTGGATCATCCGGCATTCCTCCCTCCTATCCGTATTAACACTACTAACACAGTTAAGATAGCATAGAAAAACGCCCCTGTCAAGGGGCGTTTTTCTTCTATTATCCGAGCACGATCACGCCGGTGCCGCTGCCGGAGTCGTCGCCGCCAATCAGGCTTGCGTTGCCGTTGGGATCAATGATGGTGGCGTTGCCCTCATTGGCGGGCGTATTGGGAACGATCTGGTTCTGCACGGGATAGTTGACGCCGAGGAAGGGCGAATAGATATAGCCCACCTTGTTGTTGAAGATGACCTTGCTCCAGCCATTCTCCTCCCCGAGAACCAGCACGCGGTCGCCCAGATTGACCACGTCGATGATGGGCGTATCGCCGGAGCTTGCCTCGGCGCGCACATTGATGCCGGAGCCCTGGACATAGGCGTAGTGGCCGTTCTCCTTCTCCTTATCCGTGGCGGTGGCGGTGGGAGCCGCGTAGCCGTCCGGCGCGGGGGTGGGCGCAACGGTGGGCGTCGGCGCGATGGTGGGCGTCGGCGCGGGCGTGGAGGACGGGACGGGGAAGGCCGTGACCACGACGGTGGGCGTAACGACGACAGGTGTCGGCGTTGCCGTCTCGCCGACGTTTGCGCCGTCCAGAGCGGCGTTCTGCGCGTTCTGCTCCTGCGCCTGGTCAGACTGCTGACTGCGCCCGCCGCAGGCGCAGAGCGCCAGAGCCAGCGCAAGAACCAGAATCAGCGCAATCTTTCTCTTCATGGGAATACCTCCTGCTGTATGTAATGGTTCCTTACTTTTATACTTTTCTACAAGATATTACTATAACACAGCTTTTCAAAAAAGGAAACATAATTTCTCTTAACTTTTGACCAAATTCCGGAAATTTCGCCGCTTATTGCAAAGAAAATTCATGATCCATTGAGTACAGGCGTCCAGTAATGCTGCTGATAGAGGTCGGTAAAGCGGTAGCAGAGGGACACAGGCGCGTTCACGGGAACATTGGAGAGCTCCATGTTCGCCGTCACGGTCATAGGCTCGCCCAGGAAATAGCTGTTGTCAAAGCTGCCGTCATAGCGGTAGTAATCGCAGAGAAAGTCGATCCGATCCCCTACGCGCAGTGTGACAGGCTCCTCGCTGTCCGGGTCGAGCCAGCTCTTGGCCACAGTCTGCGTCTCCCCTTCGGGGTAGACGCTGCGGGCGCCCACGATAGCGCCGCGCGGATTGTCCGCGTCAAAGCGCACGAGAAGATGCACATAGTCGCCGTTGAGCAGGGCGGGAATACGCCCGGTGATGACCGTCTCCTTCCCCTCGCCGGAGGTGTTCTCGTGGTAGTAGGCCACGGGCTGACCGTTTACGGCAAGCCAGGTATCATCTGTGGGGGCAAGAAGGTTCCCATCCGCGTCGAAGGAATAGACGTTATCGTAGCCCATGTCGATATAGCCGCCGCCGTCGTCCACGAACAGATTGAGGTCAAGCCCCTCTACGAGCGCCCACTGCTCCTCCGGCAGGGCGATCACAAGCTCACCGTCGCGGTTGCGCGTCCAGGCGAGGGAGGCCGCGTCAAAGCGGTTGTCTGCAAGATAGGCAACGGTGTCCTCGGTGCTCATGGAGCGGCCGAAGAAGAAGTCCGTGTTGCCGCCGTTCAAGCCCTCGATACTGCCGTAGCCGCCGCTGAGGAAGGCGTCCAGCAGGCCGGAGATCATGTCGCTGCCGTCATAGGCGGAATAGCCGGAGCTTGAGCCGCTGCCGCCGCCCCAGAGGGAGGCGTAGGGGTTGCTGCTGCCGCCGGTGACCGCCTGGCCGGAGACCTCAAGGCTCGCAAAGTCGCGGATACACTGGGCGTAGCTTGCGTCCAGGCCGATGGCGTTGTAGGTCTGGATAGCGGAATCCACACTGCCGGCCTTGCGATAGGGAAAATAGATGGACAGGCCGTAGGAATTGCTCATATCCGCGCTCGTGCGGTTATACTTCACCGCGCCCTGCAGCGCGTCCGCCAGCGCCCTGCCCTCCGCCGTACCCAGATTCTTGGCAAAGTGCACCAGGTCGATCTGGTCGATCATCGTGCTGCGGGCAAACTCGCGGCTGTTGTTGCGCGCGGTGGAGACCTGCCGATAGCTCCCCTCATTCACCAGCGCGCTGATGGACTGCGAGAAGGCCTTGAGCTTTGCGGGGACGGTGTGCGCAAGCTCCGCCAGATCCACCACCGAGAGCGTCGCGGACTGGCCGCGCGTCTGGCTCTGGCAGGTGGAGACAAAGTCGTCCACGATGTTTTTGCCGATCTGCGCGGTGGGCATGGAGCTGTCGGCGGAAAGCTTCGTAAGCCAGTCTGTGTAGTACCAGCCGATGCCCGGCTCCGTCTCCTCCGAGGCGATCAGGTAGTCGGCGTAGGGATCGAGCATCAAGCCGGTCTCCACCGTCGCCATCAGGCAGGCGTCAAAGCCCACAAAGTCAAAGCTCACGCCCGCGTCACGAAGCGCGGTGTTAATGCCCGCAAGGGTCATGGAGCCGCTCGACTGGAACTTCTGATCGTAGCCGTAGCCGCTCACCGAGCCGCCGCCGTGATCCCAGAGGATCAGCTCATTGCGGTCGGCGGGGTAATTCTCCGCGCACCACTGGATGAAGGAAGTAAGCGTCTCGGGCTTGGTCATCGAGACGCTGCCTGCGTCGGACACCAGGCGGCGCAGCTGCCCGTTTTCCACCTTGTAGATCTGGTTTACGCTGTTGGACATGATCTGGTTGTTCCAGCGGGTGCAGCCGCCGGTATAGACGATCACATTTACCTTGTCTGAGAGCGTGGCCTTGGTCATCTCGATGAGATCCTTGGTTGCCATGGCGCTGCGGGATTCCAGATCGGTGCCGCACATATAGACCATGACTGTCACCGTGTCCTGACCGTTCCCCAGGATGACGGTGCGCTTTGCGCGGGAGCCGGCGGCCACATCGCTGCTCAGCGATGCGGAGTTTGTGTTTACATAACTCGTCCCGCCGGAGGAAGTGGAAGCCGTACCGCCGCCTGCGGACGAACCAAACAGGCTCGCGTAGGGGTCATAGCTGTCGTAGGAGGATCCAAACAGGCTGTCAAAGCTGTCGCTGCTGTAGCCGCCGGAGGGCGCGGAGTAGGAGTAGCTGTCGCTCTCCCCGCCGAGGACGCCGGAGGAAAACAGCCCGCCCCCGCCGCCGAGCAGCAAAATGGCGGCCGCGATGATGCCGATCAGGCCGCGGCTGCCGCCTGCGCGCGTCGGTCTGCCGCCGTTATCGTTTGCGCGCTGCCGCGCGCCGAAGCCCGGGCGTGTCTCTTCCCCACCGACGGAGCCCATGTTGAGCCCCTCGCCGCGGCGTTTGACGCCCTTGCTGTGATTGGTTACATATTTTTCTCTTCCCTGCGGCCTCCGCTCCAAGAAGATCGCCTCGCTTTCTTATTCTGAATCAACAATGTACCACAAAATTCGCCTCTTGAACAGTCTTTCGCAACAAATTTTCTGCACTCCGGCAATAGAAAAGCGCGAGCTCTCCCTTGTCAAACGCCGGGAGGCATGGTAAGATAGCGCAGGAAGCAAGGAATTTTTTCGGAAGGGAGGAACCGTTTTTGATCCGATGGGTACCCTACGCCATGGTTTATTTGGGCAGCGTGCTGATGCTGTATAACATCTGGGGTTTCCTCCGCTTCAGCCGCAACACCAGGATGCGACAGTCCTGGCGGGGTGACAGCCGGGTGCTCTACCTTCCCGTGCTCATGCTGATCCTGTTTTTGCTGGGTTATCTGTTTATCGCTTTTTTCGGGAAGCCCGATCTTGTCATCGGCAGTGTTCTTGTCGGCGGAAGTCTATTTGTCTTCTTCATGTACAAAATGCTCTGCCGCATCATTGAGCGTATCCAGGCAAACGAGCAGATGGAGGCCAAGCTTTTGGCTGCGGAGGAGGCTAACCGCGCCAAAACCGTTTTTCTCTCCAGCATGAGCCATGAGATTCGCACGCCGATGAACGCCATCATCGTGCTGGACATTCTCGCGCTGAAAAATCCCGATCTTCCCCCGCGCGCACGGGATCAGCTGGAAAAAATCGGCTACAGCGCCAAGCATCTCCTGGGACTCATCAACGACATTCTGGATATGAGCCGCATCGAATCCGGGCGGATGGAGCTGAAAAAAGAGCGCTTCTCCTTCCGGGAGCTGCTCAGTCAGGTCAACGTCATCGTCGAGAGTCAGTGCCAGGAAAAGGGGCTGCGTTATATCTGCCGCTGCCCCGGGGAGCTTCCCGACCGCTATTACGGGGATGATCTGCGTCTCAGGCAGGTGCTCATCAACATTCTCGGAAACTCCGTCAAATTTACCGATTCTCCCGGCGAGATCTCTCTCACCGTCGAGTCCACAGACAACGGTCTCCGCTTTACGATCAGCGACAGCGGCATCGGCATCGACAAGGACTTTCTGCCCAAGCTCTTTGAGTCCTTCTCTCAGGAGGATTCCAGCAAGACCAACCGATACGGCGGCAGCGGTCTCGGCATGACCATTACCAAAAAGTTTGTGGATCTGATGGGCGGCGAAATCGCGGTGGAGAGCGAAAAGGGCGTCGGCTCCACCTTTACGGTGACAGTGCCGCTCGCCGTCTCAGACGAAGAGCCCGAAGCGGCGCCGGACGCGCCCGTTCTCGAAAGCACGCTTGCGGGGAAACGCGCGCTGGTAGCGGAGGATATTGAGCAGAACGCCGAGATTCTGCGCGATCTGCTGGAGCTTGAGGGCGTCACGGCAGACTGCGCGAAGAACGGGCAGCTCGCCGTGGAGCTGTTCCGCGCAAGCCCCGTGGGCTATTACGACGCCGTCCTGATGGATATGCGCATGCCGGTGCTGGACGGTCTGGCAGCCACGCGCAGCATTCGCGCTCTGGCGCGCCCGGACGCGCAGAGCGTCCCCATCATCGCCTTCAGGCGGGCATGAACGCTCACCTGGGCAAACCCATTGAGCCGGAAAAGCTGTACAAAACCCTGGCAAGGCTGATTGCAGAGCGAGAAAAACATTCGGAACCATAATTCATTTTATTGTGTATTGCAGGAAAAAGTGACGAAATCACACGATCTTCCTGCGTTTCGCATCTCGAAGCTCTGCATACCGCTTGCGGTAGGGCGCAATTTTTCCGGGAGGCGCCGCAGACGTTCTGATCGGCGTTTACACAAGAATTGGGACTGTGAAAAAACGGAGTTTTTTCACAGTCCCCCTTTGTTCGCTTCAGAGAACACGCATGAGTTCATGAATTAATGGGAAGCTGCGCAGGCAAAACCCATTTCTTTCCCGTTGGGGAAAGAAACGGTTTTTGATGCCAAAGAAAGGCAACAAGGGGAAGTGTCCCCTTGACCCCACGTGCAAAAGGGGAACCTAAGGTCTGAGCGTAGGTCGCCGCCGTCCTAAGATTTGACAGGCTTATGCGCCCGGGTGTTCGCTGCCGCTATGTTGTGCAGAACGCAGCGCTCAAAAGCACGACACGGCGGCTCGGCTCTATGGATGTGGCCTCGCGACGCCGGGGCGTCGTCCCCTACAACGCATTGGGCGAAGAACGCACGGGCGATTCGGGCATTGTGCCCTTTATGGGTAAATCGCCCATAGGGAGGCAGCCCGTAAAGTCACGACCAGCACCCGGCGAGCCGCGGTTTCCTGCGTGGTACGATCCATGTCAGAAGTACAATTGAGCGGCAGCGGTATGCGGCGCACCCGGCAACGCGATTTTGCAATAGCGGCGACCCCGGTTTCGCCCTTAGACTCCCCGCTTCTGCGAGGGGTCAAGGGGACTCTTCCCCTGCGCATTTCTTTCCCCTATTTCTTTGGGCGTCCAAAGAAATAGGGCCGCCGGAGGCATCCGAACGAATGGTGAAAAACATATACAATATGGAATTTCCGGAAGAAAACAGAGAGGCAAAGACAGCAAAAAAGCAAAGGAGGAGAAAAAGCTTTTTTCTTGCTATGACAGGCAGATACCTATCTAAACAATCGCGGAAAAGCTTGAATATTTCTGCTAAACGCCAAAAACGAAGCACTAAAAAACTGAGGCTGTGAAAAAACTTTGTTTTTTCACAGCCCCTCTGGAAGCATTTCTTTTTTATTAAAATTTTGAAGTTTTGTACAGTCTATGCAGGAGCGCGAAAGCTTTTTAACGGTGACGATCGAGAATGATTTAGCTTTCCAGGTGTTGACTGATGCTTATTTTTTCTTGAGTTCGTCAAGAATGGCGCTCAACAGTTCCTCAGTGCTGGGCTTGGGATCTTCGGCCTCCGCTGCGGCGGCTTCTTCCTCTTCCTTCTTTTTGAGATTTTCAGCCAGCTCGTGCGCTTTGTTAAAGGCTTTTATAACGGAGAAAAGAACCAGGGCAATTACAAGGAAGTTGATGATGGCTCCAACAAAGGTACCCAGTCCCAAAACGATGGCTTCTGTGCCTGCCGCTTCATCTGCTGCGCGCAGGGTGATATTCAGTGCGTCGGTGTTGGGTGTGCCGAAAATCCAGGCAAGAAGCGGGGTAATGATGTTGGCAACGAGGGAGCTTGTGATCGCGCCGAAGGCGCCGCCGACGATCACGCCGACCGCCATATCGAGCACGTTGCCGCGAGAGATGAAAGCCTTAAACTCTTCAAAGAACTTTTTCATTATGTTTTCCTCCTAATATATGAATTACTTATTGGGAACAAGAGTTTTTTTGCCGCCCATGTACGGCCAGAGAACCTCGGGGATCGTGACGCTGCCATCTGCCTGCAAATGGTTTTCCAGGAAGGCAATCAGCATTCTCGGCGGAGCGACAACGGTATTGTTGAGCGTATGGGGCAGATAGGTCTTGCCGTCGGCGCCTTTGACGCGCATCTTGAGACGGCGAGCCTGTGCGTCGCCGAGGTTGGAGCAGGAGCAGACCTCAAAATACTTTTGCTGACGAGGAGACCAGGCTTCGATGTCACAAGATTTTACTTTGAGATCGGCCAGGTCGCCGGAGCAGCATTCGAGCTGACGTACGGGGATCTCCATGCTGCGGAAGAGCTCCACGGAATAGCGCCACATCTTATCATACCAGGACATGGAATCCTCCGGCTTGCAGACGACGATCATCTCCTGCTTTTCAAACTGGTGGATGCGGTAGACGCCGCGCTCTTCAATGCCGTGAGCGCCTTTTTCTTTGCGGAAGCAGGGGCTGTAGCTGGTGAGCGTTTGGGGAAGAGATTCCTCGGGAATGATCTGGTCTATGAATTTTCCAATCATGGAATGTTCGGAGGTGCCGATCAGATACAGGTCTTCTCCTTCAATTTTATACATCATGGCGTCCATGTCGGTTTGACTCATAACGCCTTCGACAACATTGCCGTGGATCATAAAGGGGGGAATGCAGTAGATAAATCCCTTGTTTATCATAAAATCACGGGCATAAGCCAGTACGGCGGAATGCAGACGGGCAATATCGCCCATCAGGTAGTAAAAGCCGTTTCCGGATACACGTCCGGCGGCGTCCATATCTACGCCGTTGAAACGCTCCATGATTTCGGTATGGTAAGGAATCTCAAAATCAGGCGTTACGGGTTCTCCAAAGCGCTCTACCTCCACGTTGGCGCTGTCGTCTGGACCGATGGGAACGGAGGGGTCGATGATGTTGGGGATGTTAAGCAAGAGGGTACGAATGCGGGCTGCGTACTCGTCCTCCATTTTTTCCAGCTCCGCGAGTCGCTCGTCGTTGGCTTTGACGGCTGCCATGTTGGCGTCGATCTGTGCCTGAATCAGGTTTTTTTCATCCTCGGAGGCTTTTTTCAGTTTACCGAAGAGAGGGCCGTTTGCTTTGCTGAGTTGGTTTTTCTTTGCGCGCAGGTCGCTTGCTTCGGTGATTGCCGCACGGTTTTTCGCGTCAAGCTCCAGAACCTCATCGACCATGGGAAGCTTTGCGTCCTGAAACTTTTTACGGATGTTTTCCCTGACAATCTCGGGATTTTCTCTGATAAATTTAATATCAAGCATCGTTTTACTCCTTTACTTGATACGGCGCAGCTCAGCGATCAGACTTTCGCGATCGTCCGCGTCGTAATATTCCAATTCGATTTTGCCGCCTTTGTTTCCCTCGTTGATGCTCACTTTACGTCCGAGAAGTTTACTCAACTCATCCGCAAGCTCTGCGGCGTAATCCACGCGCATGGGGTCTCTTATCTCTTTCTTTTCCTTTTTTTCCTTCAGTAGTCGGTTAGCAAGCTGTTCGGTACGACGTACCGATAGGGATTTATGAATAACCTCCCGTGCGGCGTCCAGTTGCTTTGCCTGATCGTTGATCGGAATCAGCGCTCTTGCGTGTCCGGCAGAGAGCTCTTTTTTCTCCACAAGCTCCATCACCGCCGGGGAAAGACTCAGCAAACGCAGGGAATTTGTGATCGCAGGGCGGGAGCGGCCAACACTTCGAGCGGCTTCTTCCTGTGTCAGGCCGTAATCATTGATGAGACTTTGATAGCCTTTCGCTTCCTCAATCGGGTTTAGATCCTCCCGCAAAAGGTTTTCGACAAGCGCAAGCTCCGCCGTTCTGCGGTCGTCAGCCTCCAATACGCGTACCGGAACCTCTGTAAGACCCGCGATGCGTGCGGCACGCCAGCGGCGTTCGCCCGCAATGATTTGGTAATAGCCGCTTTCAAGCTTTCTTGCTACAATTGGTTGAATGACGCCGTACTGTGCGATCGAGTCGGCAAGCTCGTTCAAAGCCTGCTCGTCAAAGTATTCGCGCGGCTGTTCGACACGCGGCTCTACCTTGGAAATTGGCAGAGATAACAGCTCGCTTGGATCGTCGTCGTAGTCGTCCGCGGCAAACAGCGCGTCAAGACCCAAACCAAGCCCTTTTTTATCTTTTGACATATTCACTCCTTGGAAAGAAATTCCGCCGCAAGCGCCATGTAGGCTTTGCTGCCTTTGTTTGCGCGGTCATAAAGAACGCCGGGTATCCCGTGGCTCGGCGCCTCCGAGAGACGGACGCTGCGAGGAATCACGGTATCATAGACTTTTGAGCCAAGATGCTTTCTCAGCTCATCTTCCACCTGTGTGGTAAGTCTCGCGCGCGCATCGTACATCGTAAGTATGATTCCCTGCACCTGTAGTCTTCTGTTGAGCTTTTTGGAGCACATACGGATACTCGTCATCAGATCTACAATGCCCTCGAGCGCATAGTATTCGCATTGCATCGGGATCAGTACGCTGTCCGCGGCAACCAAAGAGTTTACCGTTAAAAGCTCTAAAGAAGGAGGACAGTCGATAAAAATGTAATCGTAATCACTGTAGAGCTTTTGCAGAGCGTTTTTGAGAGTATATTCGCGACGCTCGGCTTGAATCAGTTCAACAGATGCTGCGGCCAGTTCCTTACCGGTCGGGATCACGTCGCTGTAGTCTGTGTGATGAATACATTTTTCCGGTTGTACCCCGTTGATCAGCATGTCGTAAGTGTTGGGACGGCTTGACTTGTTTACGCCCATGCCGGAGCTTGCGTTCCCCTGTGGGTCGCAATCCACCATCAAAACACGCTTTCCTATGCTTTGTAGCGCGGCGCTCAGATTAACACAGCTTGTGGTTTTTCC
>CAJOCV010000093.1:7007-9270 GCA_905233785.1 uncultured Oscillospiraceae bacterium | reverse complement strand
GATCACACGAATGCTGAACACGGGAAAACAATGAAAATATAATAATCTTTGCGTTTGTGCATTGTCAGAAAATGAAACGCAAACACATCTTGACACAGAATGTTTCAAGTGATATATTCTTATCACAGAAACAGTCTGTTCTGCTTTGGAGGTAACAGTATGCGAAGGAAAGACGAATCGAAGAAACCGATCATCGCAGATTTCATCAACGCATTTTACTACGAACATGATAAAGTCCCCAGTGTGAGAGAAATCGTTGAGGGAACCGGCATTCCGCTTTCCACTGTTCACCGCTATCTTGTGGACATGCAGGAAAAGGGCGAGCTGAGTTACAACGGCTATCGCAGCGCACGCACGAAAGAAATGAGTGAAGTCTCGCCGATTCATGGGATCGCCGTTCTGGGAACTGTCGCCTGCGGCCCCGGCCAGGAAGAGGAGCAGCGTTTTGTCGAGACGATCCGCATGCCCGAGACGCTGGTGGAAAAGGGAGATTACTTTGCTTTGATCGCCAAAGGAGAAAGCATGATCGGCGCGGGGATCTTCCCCGGAGATTATGTTTTTGTGAAACGGCAGGAAACCGCGAATGAGGGTGATCTTGTCATCGTGCTGTTCGACGGAAAGAATAATCTGAAAAAGCTCGGCTTTGATCCCAAGGACAAAAAGTACATTCTGCATTCCTGCAATCCGGATACAAAAGCATACCCTGACATCATCGTGGACGAGTTACAGATCCAGGGCGTAGTGAAAGGCTCGTATCATAAGCATTGATCACGGAGGACACAGGCAGAAATTGAAAAACACCATTGCAGAAGATCGTCTTCGGCTTCCTTCTTTCGATTGTCCTAATCTGGACTGCATGGCAAAGAATATCGCGTTTGCGGTCAGCCGGGAAGCGAAGAATGAATCGGAACTGATTCTGCTGGAATATGTTTCTGAAAACATCCCCGCGGATTTCGCGGTCGTCTGTCCGAAATGTAAGGGCAAATATGTTTTGTACCGACACAAAGAATCGCCGGCCATTTCATTTTCATCCATCCATCTTTACGGCAGAATTGCCATCTAAGCGAATCGAATACTTTGGCATAGTGAGCCGTCCTCCCACCCGTGAATGTGGAAGACGGCAAACGATGACTCTATCAGCAAGAACGAATCCCGAGAGAATTTGTGGTCTGACGAGGTCAGCTTTTCGCAGGAATACTTTGTGTATTGCAAGAAAAGATGACGAAGTCAGGACGCAAAGGATCCGGGAGGCGTCGAAGTTGATGGGGTCAGCGTTTGCCCAGGGCAGGTATCAAGTCCAAAAAAGAAACACGCAGCATGAACAGTTGCGCGTGACCTTTGGCTTGATGCCTGCCCTGTTTTTTATCAGTTTTACGAAAAATGAATCGCATCCTAAATGCAAAACCGAAAAAAGCTGCGCACGGGGTAACGGTTTCTATATCAGAGCAAGTATCGACCCGTGACCCAAAATTCGAGATAGCCGAATTTTAGCCGCGGTCAGAACTTGTTGGGGAGTGCCATCCCCAAACCCAGCAGAACGAAAGAAACGATCGTTTTTTCTCACACGGAGGTGTTCAAAAATGCGAGGACCTTACGATACGCCCAAGCGCAGTCATGTCATCAAGACACGCCTGGACGATGATGAATATAAGTTCTTCCTGTTGAAATGCAAGGCCTATGCCTGGCAGCGTCACGGTTGTTAGCTTTTAGAGCATGAGAAACAAGATGTCATGCGGCTTTCAGATCACGTTTTTCACGAGGGAACATGATTTCACGTCTGTCCCCGATTTCGAGTTTCGAAACGCTAACAATAATCCGGCTGTATGCAGCCGCTGCGAAAATGAAATTTGAGCCAAAACGGAAAATCGTCAGATTTGTCCGAGCGAGGGATTGGGGAGCTGTTATCCCCAACGAGATGGCCGGAGAAGGCAAAACTCATTTTTTGAGTTTTCGTATTCCATAGGCGTATCTTGCTTTGGAAATGTCGCAGAAAAGTTTTTGAAAAAAGTGCTGTCGAGTACTTGCAAAGGATTCCCCAGAGATTGGGGTTAGTGAGGGAACTGATTTCGTTCCCATCGAATCATGATAGGAGAGAGAAGCATGGCAAAAAAGGAAGATTCGTACGATCCGTATGATCTGTGCGCATGTTATGAGCCGGAAGAGCCGGTTCCCGAAGAATTTGTGGAGAAGCCGGAACCGAAAAAGACTTTGGAGAACACTGCCCACTATGCCACGGATATAGACGGCACCGAATACTATTAAA
>CAJOCV010000093.1:0-6921 GCA_905233785.1 uncultured Oscillospiraceae bacterium | reverse complement strand
GAGGACGGCTCCAATGCTCTTGTGCCCGATGAGGAAACGCGCTGGATCGTCGAGAAGATATTTGATATGGCCATCAGCGGTGCGGGGGCAGCAAAAATTGCTCGGGCGCTCAGGAGAGAAAAAGTTCCGACGCCTGGCTACCTCAATTATAAGCGATATGGGAAATTTGCCCATAATGCTCACGAAAAAGTACCAGTCTGAGCAAGAGACGGTAGAGCAGAAGATCCAAGCCTTGAAGGCTGCTCTCGCGGCAGAAAAAGAGACCGTCGAGAATGCCGAGAAGTGGATCGCCTTAATCAAGGAATGCGACGCACCCATACCATCTGATCGGCGGCCTTGAGCGTTTCAGTCACACACTCTCTCTTTACCATCTGCCGGGTAAGCAACTCTATCCGCTCCTCACAAGTCTTGTCGATCTCAGCCAGATGCTGATCCAGCTTGCCGGTCATGAGCAAGTTATTGTACAGAACCGGTCGATGCTCCCTCAGATAGCGCTTCCGCATCCGGCCATACTTGCCAATGGACAGCGGTTCGGCTTCCGCGATGGTAAGGTTAGGAATGAGCACCTCGCCAACCGGCGTGTAAGTTCCACCGTTCTGCCCATAAAAGGATTTCTGCGTTTTCATGGGGTATACCTCCAAAATCATATTTGGAAGTATCGTAAGCGTGAGTTTCGGTTATTTGTATCCTTAACTAAATGAATCCCCTCTTCACAATCACCCCATGCAGATCGAAACCTTGCCGCATAGGTTTGTCTACAGTCTGAGGGGCTGTGAAGAAGTGCTTTCTTCACAGCCCCTATCGCTTTCCCCCTGCGCGGTTGATCCTACCAGGCCGTGATCACTTCACAGTCGGGCAGGGCTTCCCGAAAGGCGTCCAACTGCTCCTGGGTCAGAGGGTTGCCGCCGAGCTTGAGAGTCTTGAGTCCTTCAAGCCGGTAAAGCCCCTGAAGGGAGCTGATCTTGTTTCCGCTCAGGTCGATCTCCTCCAGCGCCGAGAGGGCGCCGAGCGCCGAGACCTCCTCAAGCTCATTGTAGCTCAGATTCAATGAGCGGAGCGTAAGGCGGCTCAAAGAGTATTCGAGGCGGTAAATGTTGGTGATACGGTTTTGGCTCAGATCAAGGCTCACAAGGCTGTCAAGCTTGTCGATCTCGCCAATATCCGTCAAATTCTGGCCGCTCAGGTTCAGCGACGTGAGATTGCTTGGGTAGCTCGTGTCACCGATGCGAACGGAGTAGACCAAATCCGAGTGAACGATGCTGCAATAGGGGATCATGGACTTGAGATGGCTGACCGCCTCGTTGCTCAGTCCGACATTCTCCTCCAGCGACAGGCTTTTCAGCAGGCTCAGCCCCTCGAGATATTGCAGATCCATGTCCACAAGGCCGGTATTCTTCAGCTTCAGGCTCTGCAGGCTTTGGAGCTTTCCGAGTCCCGAGAAGTCTCCCAGAGGGTTGTCGGACAGGTCGAGCGCTGTGAGCGTGGTCATGGCGCCGACGGCCGCCGTATCGGTGATCTGGTTTCCCGCCACGTTCAGGCTGCGCAGGCGGTCAAGCCCCATCAGAGCCCGCACCTCCGTCAGCTCGTTGTTGGAAAGATCGAGCAGCTCCAGCGCCGGAAGGTTCATCAGCGCCTGCAGATCGGAGATTTGGTTGTTCCCCAGCCGCAGCCACCGCAGCTCGCGGCAGGCGCCCAGGGCGGAGATGTCGCGGATTTCCCGGCCGGAGAGGTCGAGCTGCGTCACATCCGAGCGGAACGTGACGCCGCCAAGACTGATGTCCGCTGCGTCGCCCTGGTTAAGATCGCTGTAAATCGCGCAGGCGGGCAGCGCCTCGGACAACTCGGTCAGCTGCGCCTTCGTGACGGGGATTCCCCGCAGACTCAGCAGATTGAGATTCTCAAGCCCGTAGAGCGGTGAAAAATCCTCCACCGGGTTTGCGTCCAGATACAGCGTGCGCAGCTCACTCAGCTCAGCGAGAGCGCTGAGATCGGAGACACGGTTTCCGCTGAGGTTCAGAACGTCCAGTCCGCCGAGACGGGCGAGCGCGGTAATATCCTCCAGTTCATTATTCATCAACGAGAGCTTGTTGAGCGCGTAGAGGCGGCAGACCTCCTCCAGATCCTGATCGCGCAGGCCGCGGTCGTCCAGCACGAGGTCATGCGTCATACTGTCGAAGCTCGTTCCCAGCACCGTGACGCGGTCCGACTCGCTCAGTGCGCGGCGCTGACTGTCGATACGGCTGATTCGCGCGGCAACCTCGGCATTTGTCAAATCCATGCCGCGCAGAGTCTCCAGCGCCTTTTCCAGGTTTCCCTGCCGCTCATAGCATTCGGCCATCAGCAGCAGGCATTCCTCCGTTTCCCGCTCTGTGGCTGCCTTGCGCAGAAAGCGGAGGGCGCTGTCATAGTCCCCGACCGCGCTCTTTTCCCGTGCCAGCGCCAGGTTCTCGGCGTATTCGTCCGTGCGGGTATAGTAAAGCTGCAGCGCGGCCAAAATCGCCAGCAGCAGCACCGCCGCCAGGGTACCGATCAAAAAGCCGCGGCGCTTTCGCCTTTCCCGGGCGCTCAGCCGCGGGCGGTTCCAGACCGCCGCAAGGCGCGGCCCGGTACGGCGGCGCTGCGTGGCGTGGGCGCCGCCGTGTGAGATCCTTTTCATAGCAGTCTCTCCGCGCAATCAGTCTTCCTTGCCCTCTTCGCTCTCCGCCGCCGGGTCAAGCGTCAGCGGGATAAAGGAAGGCGCCGCTTCCTCGGCCGGCTGCTCCGCTGCGGGCTGCGCGGACTGGCTCTCGCTCTCCGTCACGGCGGGCTTGCTCCAAGGCAGCGTCTTGGGCTCCTTCGCGAGCTTCTTCATGGCAAGGGAGGCAAACAGCAGCGAGAGCATGATGCCGAGTACGCTCATCTCCTGCATCCCCGCGGCGAAGGTGACGGGGTTCGCCGTGTCACGCAGCCGGCCAATATCCTCCCACATATGATAGCAGAAGGGCAGCAGGAACAGCGGCACCAGCAGCCACTTTGTACGGATCAGGGTAAAGACCGTACCGCAGTAGACAATGGCCACCACCGCGTAGAGCAGCAGGCAGAGCAGCATCTGCACCGTGTTTTCAAAGCCGGTGGCCTTGATGACGAAGAAGGCGACGCCGCCCAGTACGGGCAGAAAGGTCGTCCAAAGCGCGGCCTTGCCCAAAAGTGCCAGCAGCAGGATAAACAGCGCCCCGCTCACAACGGGCAGCGCCACCTGTGTCAGCAGGAAGAAGCGGTCATCCATCAGCCCCAGGCAGCCTATCACGCGGAAAATTATGGAAAGCCCCATAAAGATCAGCGCTCCCTGCGTCCAGAAGCTGCTGCGTTCCACATAGAATTTGATCTTTGCTTCTTTCATTCTTCTTCCGCCTCTCTTGTATCAAGGATCCACAGATACCGAATCCATCCTCATGGGGGACGATTCCGTCCCGTTCCGGGACTGAATACTGTGATGCTTAGTATATCATGCCCTCCGGTCGAATGCAACAAAAAGCCCTTCTACAAAACGCGCCAGGCCAGCATTGCGCCCCATTCCAGCAGCGCCAGCGTCCAAAAGCCCCAGACGAAATACCAGTGTCTGGTCTTGTGGTGAAACAGATACAGCCCCGCGAGGCCGCCCGCCGCGCCGCCCAGGAGCGCGAAAAGAAACAGACGCTTTTCCGGAATTCTGCGTCGCCCCCGCCTCGCAAAGCGCTTATCCAGCCCCATGGCGCAGAAGCTCACCAGGCTCATCAGCCCCATGGCGCAGCATACAAGGCCAAACAGTTTCATAAGAGCCTCCCAAAGTACCATCCGGACACCCCGTTCAGCTTGGCGAAGACACCCCGGCTCGTCTCCTCTACGATAGATAGCTTGTCTCCCTCCCGCACTTCGAGCACATAGTCTGTGCAGTCGTTGCAGTCGGTGAAGCGCCCCTCGGAGAAGAGATATTTGGTGAGAATGTCCATTTCCCAGCCGGTGCGCACATGGCGGCAGCGGGAAAACTCCCGCCCCCGCTCCAGCACCTCCACGCGGCTGTCGCCCCAGCGGATGTAATAGGAGCGCTCGCTCCCGCGCTGACTGTCCAGGGCGATCCGGACGGGAAAACGATCGTAAGCCACCCACGAGAAGTCCTCGCTGTCCCTTTCCGGGATGACGAGGCAGTTGAGCTGTCCGTCGTCCTTTAAGACGCAGCCGCCGTCGATGCTGACGATTTTCTTCTCCCGGTCGATGATCGGGTTTGCGCACACACGCTCCTGCCCGTAGAGCATCACCGGCCAGTGCCCCACAACGACCCATTTGTCAAAGCGCCAGCCCTGGGTCAGAAAGTGGTCGCAGCGGTTGAGCTCTGCGGGGCTGTGCTCTGAAAGCGGCTTTCCCGGACGCACGGAGGCGTGGGCGAAGACAAGCTTCTCCGTCTCGATCGCGTAAGGCAGGGATGCCAAAAACGCCCACTCCGCCGCATAGCGGCTTCTGAGCCGCGCCTTGACCGCTGTCAGGCTCTCCATCTCGAAGGGGTCGAGCCCCGCGTCGTTGCACATATCCCACAAAAGCCCGCTCTTGCGGCGCAGCATATAGCGCAGAACCCGCTCGTCGCCATCCTCCGGCCAGTCAGCGTCATAAATGGTGTGCCAATCGTCGCAGTTTCCCAGCAGAGCGTGGGTGTTGCCCCGCGCGCAGAGTGCCATCACGATGCGCAGCATCCGCAGACTCTCTTCTCCCTTTTCAAGAAAGTCCCCGTCGATGATCAGCTCATCGGCGTCGCAGAAGCCCGCCCTGCGCAGCACGCCCTCCAGATAGGGGACGTTCCCGTGCACGTCTGACAGTACCAGGACGCGCCGCCCCGGCTCCAGAGCCAGCGCTTCGATTTTCGCTCTCCTCTCAGGCATCGCCGCGCCTCTCCAATGATTTTTCCATCAACAGCAGGCGGCCGCCGCTGCCCTCGCCTTCGATCACGCGGAAGCCCTCCCGCCGGTAAAAGGCGAGAGCGGTCTCGTTTTCCGCCGCCACATGCAGCCGCAGACTTTTCCGTCCCAGGCTGCCGAACAGCGCATAAGCGCGCGCCATCAGCTGCGCCGCGCAGCCGCGTCCCCGGTATTCCGGCTCCAGATACAGCAGGCTCACCCAGCCGTAACCCGCGTGCCGCCCGCGCAACGGGTCGAGATCGAGAAGCCCCGCGCTCTTTTTTCCCTCGTAAAAACGCAGCACCGCGCCGGGCTCAACGCTCAAATGTCTCAGCGCCGCGTTATAATACGGCTCCGGCGCGAAGCCCGCAAGGTTGCCGTGGGCAAAGTGCCAGGCGTCGGCGTAGCAGCGCTCGTAGTAGCTTCGATCCGCCGTCGGATCAAGCGGGGCGCTCCGCAGATCCCCGGCTCTGCGCCAGGTGACGCGGCAGGCGTCGCTCAGATGGGAGTCGTCATTGATATAGTCGGCACGAAAGCGCCCGTTCTCCCACACGAGGCGGGACACGGCGGTGTTGCCCGCAATGGGCAGCCGTCTCGTCTCCGCGAGAGTGATGCCGAGGATGCGAGCGAGCAAACAGCGGATCGTGATTCCGTGACTGACCACGGCGACAGCCTGACCGTCGTGCGTCCGCGCGATGGTCTCCAGCGCCGGATAGGCGCGTGCCGTCACGTCGGCGTAAGTCTCCGCGCCCGCGAGGAACCAGTGCTCAGGGTCGCCGATGAAGCGGGCGATGGCCTCCGCTTCGGTATCTTGCAGATCACCGAAAAACTTCCCCTCCCAGGGGCCGACGTTGATCTCCCGCAGAGCCGGAACCGTCTGCACCGAAAGCCCCCTCCAGCGGGCGACGGCTCTTGCCGTGAGCACGGCGCGGTATAGGTCGCTTGCGTACACCGCGTCAAGCGGCGTCGTGCGAAAGCGCTCGGCCAGCTCCTCGATCTGCCGCCGCCCCAGATCCGTCACGCTGCCGTCCCAGTGCCCCTGCATCATGTGCCAGCGGTTGCCCTCCGCCTGCGCGTGACGGATCAGGTATATTTCTGTCATGCTTTTGTCTCCCATTTGATGAATTTCTGAACAAATTTCGGATTTTCTTGATTGTTTGTATCGAATCCAGTATAATGTACGGGTATTCTTATGTCCAGCTTCATTTTATCATATTTTGAGGAGAAAGCAATGGTCAGAGCGGCGGTTCTCGCGTCCGGGGATGGTTCCCAGCTTCAGGCGGTTCTGGACGCCATGTATTTTAAGGAGATACCGAATATTGAGCTGGTGGCGGTGATTTGTCCCCAGCGGGACGCTTATGCCATGAAGCGCGCGCTGAACGCCGGCGTCCCGGCCTATGTGGTGGATCCCGAGCTCTTCCCCACCAACACCAGCCACTCGATGGCGGTGGCCAATAAGCTGAAGGATATGGACATTGAGCTCGTGATCCTCGCGGGCTATGGGCGGCCTCTCGGGGTGATCCCCTATCAGTTTCGAAACCGCATGATCGGCACCGTCCCCTGCCTCTACCCCGCCTTCGACGGGCAGGAGAGGGACGTGCACCGCGCTGTTTTGGAGCGCGGCGTGAAGGTCACGGGCGCGACGGCTTACTTTGCCGACGGGGACGGCGGCGTTGGCGGCATCATTTTGCAGCAGGCCATCGACGTCAGACCCGAGGACACGCCGGAGAGCCTGGGCAATCGGGTGATGGAGCAGTGTGAGTGGAAGCTTTTGAGCCGCGCCGTCGCCCTCTACTGCGCAGGCAGGTTGCAAATCCGCGGCAAGCGCGTCGTCATTAAGCCGGAGGAGACGGAGGAGTATTGACCGTCCGCGCGGCGAAAGGCTTTTTGGCTTTTCATCATCGGATACGCAGTATAAGGGGCTGTGAAAAAACTTCGTTTTTTCACAGCCCCAGTTTTCAGTTTTCAGAATTTAGTTTTCAGACAGAAATCCGGAGTATATTGCACAATTTATACG
>CAJOCV010000092.1 GCA_905233785.1 uncultured Oscillospiraceae bacterium | reverse complement strand
CCTCGACCTCTTCTGCGAAAAGAGCGATATTGACAAGCGCTATGTACAAAAGTGGATGCCCATCGTCGCGGCCTCCCAGTCCGTCAAGGGCAACCTCGAAGAGCGGGACTTCCTCCTCCGCTGGGCAAACGTGGTGGACTACGAATAAGTGGTCAGTGGTCAGTGACCAGTGGTCAGTATAAATCCAAAAAGAGGCTGTCTCAAAACGCAGAAAGTCTCGAATGCGTCGTAGGGGAGGGCCTTGTGCCCTCCCGCGCGGCAGCATGATGAAACAACGGAAAAAGTGGGGCGAATTCGCATTTTTGTACGAATTCGCCCCACTTTTCGTTTGCGATTCCACGTCGTACCGCCGGGCGGGGACAAGCCCCGCCCCTTGCACTGTACCGATGCGCTGCAGGCGTTTTGAGACAGCCTCTTTGTCTGCGCTTCAGCAGCAGCTTTCCAGAATCATATACAGCAGTGACAGCAGCGCCAGCAGCGCGAGATTCACCGCGGTAAACACCGCAAGGTAGCGCCCGGTATCCGCGTGCTCGGAGTGCGCGTAGAGCTTCATGCCGATGAGGCTGGCAAGACTTGCAATTGGCGTGCCGAGGCCGCCGATGTTCACGCCCAGCAGCAGGTTTTTCGCGTCCGCCGTAAAGCCCGAGAGCAGCAGCGCCGACGGAACATTGCTGATGACCTGGCTGAATAAAAGCGAGGTGAGATACACCCTCCCCTCCAGCAGCCGCCGCAGAAGCCCATCCACCGCCTCCATGCGGGCGAGATTGCCGGAAAAGATGAAGAAAGCCACAAAGGTCAAAAGCAGCATAAAATCCGCTTTGAGCAGGCTTTTCCGGTCAAGGATCAGCAGGACAAGCACGACCAGCAGCAGCATCAGCTCCCAGCGCAGGAGCCGCAGTACCGTCAGCAGACAGACGCCGAAAAGCGCAAAATAAAGCCAGAGAGACTTTTTCTCCACATCCGGCTCCTCCCCGAGAAAAACCGAGAGCGGCGCCGGGGAGAGCACGAGGCACAAAAGCGCCACCAGCGCCAGCGACACGAGCCATACCGGGAGCGTCGCGCGCAGAAAGTCTCCCATGCTCAAGTCATAATAGGAGTAGAGGTACAGGTTCTGCGGGTTTCCCACCGGGGTCAGCATGCTGCCGAGGTTTGCCGCCACAGTCTGCAGCACCACGATATACAAAAGCTCCCGTTTGCGCTCTGCCATACCCAGCACCACCACCGCGAAGGGCACGAAGGTCAGCAGCGCCACATCGTTCGTGATGAACATGGCCGAGAAAAAGCTCAGCAGCACCAGCAGCAGCCCGATCATGCGCACGCTTTTCACGCGCTCACAGAGCTTATGCGCGAGCTGGGCAAAGAGCCCCGCCTGCCGCAGCCCCGCCACCACGGTCATCAGGCAGTAGAGCAGCGCAAGGGTACGAAGGTCGAAATATCCGAGATAGGCCGCATCCGGCGGAACGAAAAAGCAGCTTAGAAGCGCCGCGAGCGCCGCAATCAGCAGCACCGGCTCCCGCCGGACAAAGGAACGTATGGCAGCCATGTTTGCCTCCCAAAGTCAAATTTCCCAAAGAAGTATACTGCGCCGCCGGGAGATGCGCAACCGGAAAATTTGCTTCTTTTCCGGTTGTGTATTTTCACACAAGATGATATAATAAGCGCAAACGCGCTTATTATATTTGATTTTACGCCGTTTTTCTCGCCGCTTACGCGGCAACCGAAAAACATGGCGAATGATAGCATAAGCCCGCTGGGCTTATGCTATAATAACTTAAATTCTATACTGGGAGGAAAGCAGCTTGAACATCCACGAAGAACTGATCCTGCAGGACTGCCCCTTCTGCGGCGGGGCGGGGCTCCTTGAGGAGGAGAACGGCTGGTGCTGGTACGCCATATGCATGGACTGCGGCTCGCAGACCGCGGCTTTTGAATTTCACACACCGGAGGGGCGCTTTGAGGCCGCGAAGAAGGCCGCGCATCTCTGGAACATCGGCAAGGTCGTGCGCGCAAATCCGAACGAATAAAGAGCCTGACCAAACAGGCCATTTCTGGAGGGAAACGCTTTGGAAGTTAGAGAGAATCTGATCAAGCTCTGTGAGAAGATCAACGACGGGCACTACAAGATCACGCCCGACTGCGCGGAGTACCGCGTGTTTGAGCAGTGGATCACCGACGAACAGATCAGCGTGATGCTCGCCATGACCAGCATGAAGCCCGCCTTCGTCCCCATCATCGCCAAGAAGGCCGGGCTCTCCGTCAAGCGCACCCGCGAGGTGCTGCATGAGATCACCGACATCGGTTTGGTGGTACAGGTCGTCGTGCCCAAGGTGGGGCTGGAGATCTACCTGCTGCCGCCCTACACCCCCGGCGTGTTTGAATTTCTGCTCATCAACGAGAAGTTCTGCCTCAAGCACCCCGAGATCGCCTACGCCTTCCATCAGCACGCCACCACAAGCCAGATCGAGCACGCGCCGAACACCCCGATGGGCGCGGGCATCATGCGCGTCATCCCCATTGAGAGCGCCATCCCCGCCGACGCCCAGAAGATCGACAACGAGCGCTGCAGCAAGTATATCGAAGACAACGAGGGGCATCTGAGCATCACACCCTGCCAGTGCCGCCGGGTGCGCAAGCTCATGGGCGAGGGCAGCGGCGATCTGGACGAGGGGCTGTGCATCTTCATGGGGCATGTGGGCGACATGTTCAACCGCACCGGCAAGGGTCGCCCCTGCACCGTGGCCGAGGCCAAGGCGCTCATTCAGAAGTGCGACGAGCGCGGCTGCGTCCACCAGATCACGACGCTCCACCAGGGCGAGACCTTTGCCATCTGCAACTGCATGCCGGAAAGCTGCCTTGCGCTGGGCATGACGCAGTACTACAACACCCCCTCCGCCTCCAAGAGCAACTATGTGGCCGAGATCGACCACGAAAAATGCGTAGCCTGCGGCCAGTGCACCGACCGCTGCGCCAACAACGCCATCCAGATGGGGCAGAAGCTCTGCGCCGTCACGCCCATTGAACACAAGCCCCACGAGCTGCCGGACGACATCGAGTGGACGCCGGAACACTGGAATCCCGAGCACCGCACGAACCGTGAGTACATCGCCCCCGAGGGCACCTCTCCCTGCAAGAGCGCATGTCCCGCGCACATCGCCGTGCAGGGCTACTTAAAGCTCGCCGCCCAGGGTCGCTACCTTGAAGCGCTGGAGCTCATTAAGAAGGAAAATCCCCTGCCCGCCGTTTGCGGCCGCATCTGCAACCGCAAGTGCGAGGAGGTCTGCACCCGCGGCAATCTCGATCGCGCCGTCGCCATCGACGAGGTGAAGAAATTCATCGCGGAAAAGGAGCTTGCGCGCGACACCCGCTTCATCCCCAAGAAGCTCTACGATTTCAGCGACAAGAAGATCGCCGTCATCGGCGCAGGCCCCGCTGGCTTGAGCTGCGCCTACTTTTTGGCAAGCGACAACTACAAGGTCACCGTCTTCGACAAAAACGAGCTGCCCGGCGGTATGCTGCGCTACGGCATCCCCTCCTTCCGCCTCGAGCGCAACGTGCTGGATGCGGAAATCGACGTACTCAAGGAGCTCGGCGTGATCTTCCGCTGCGGTGTGGAGATCGGCAAGGACGTGACGATCCAGCAGCTGCGCGAACAGGGCTTTGACGCGATCTATCTCGCCGTCGGCGCGCAGAAGTCCGCCTCCCTCGGCATCCCCGGAGAGGAGCTTGAGGGCGTCTGGGGCGGCATCGACTTTTTGCGCGAGGTCAACGGCGGCGCGCGTCCCTATCTCGGCAAGAAGGCCGTCGTCATCGGCGGCGGCAACGTGGCCATGGATGTGGCGCGCGCGGCGGCTCGCCTCGGCGCGGAGGTCACGGTCGCCTACCGCCGCAAGGAGAGCGATATGCCCGCCGATCCCGCCGAGGTCGCGGAGGCGAAGGAAGAGGGCGTGCAGTTTCTCTTCGAGCATAAGCCCGTCTCTATCGGGGGCGAGGGCGGCAAGGTCACGGCGCTTCTCTGCGAGGGGGACAAGCGCATCGCGTGCGACACGGTGCTCGCCGCCGTGGGTCAGCGCATTGATCTGAGCGGCCTCGATCTCGGCGCAGCGAAGGTGGATGAGAAGGGCCGCATCGAGGCCGACGCCGTCACCTACCAGACCGCCCAGCCCGACATCTTCGTCGGCGGCGACGTGTACACCGGCCCCAAGTTTGCCATTGACGCGATCGCCCAGGGCAAGCAGGCCGCCATCTCCATCCACCGCTTTGTCCAGCCCGGTCAGAGCCTCACCATCGGGCGTGACCGCCTCACTTACCGCGCCTTCGACATGGAGAACGTGAACTTCGACGCCGTCAAGCGCAGCGCCGATCCCGCGCCGCGTCAGCTGCCCGCGAAGGACGAGAGCAAGGCCGGAAGCTTCAAGGACGACCGCAAGACCTTCACCGAGGAGCAGCTCAAGGCGGAGACCGCCCGCTGCCTCGGCTGTGGCTCCTCCTTTGTCGATCCGAACAAGTGCTTGGGCTGCGGTGTGTGCACCACCCGCTGCAAGTTTGACGCCATCCACCTCAGGAAGCGCAGCTTCGAGGAGAGCATCGACTACTTCGACCGCCCCAAGGTGCTGCCGCAGTTCATCGCCAACCGTGAGCGCAACATCCAGATCCGCAAACAGAAGCAGGCCTGATTCCCCAGGGAACAAAAGCCGAGGCTGTGAAGAAGAACTTTCTTCACAGCCCCTCTTTTTGGAACCGTGTTGTTTATGGAAACGCGGACATCAGCGCTTTCGCAGGTAGTCGTCGATCGTGCTCTGCGGGATGGGCTTTGTCCACTTCGCCTCCAGCGCCGGAACGGCGGGCGCCGCGCCCTGTGCCCAGCAGTGTTCCGTACAGCGCCCGGGGCAGGGCTTATCCTCTGCGAGCGCCTTCAGGCAGTTTTTCGTAACGCGAAGCCCGTGCCGGCGGTAGACAATGTCCTCGATCATACCGGGCTTCCAGTGATAGCTCTGATAGCGCTCAATATCCTCCAGCACAAGCGGCGGGAGCTTTTCTTTGGGTGTCATATGTCTGCCTCCTGTATAAAGCAAAACAGCCCACCGGGCGGTGAGCTGCTTTGTGGTGACCCGTACGGGACTCGAACCCATGTTACCGCCGTGAAAGGGCGGTGTCTTAACCACTTGACCAACGGGCCATAAGAAAGGCGCAGCAGACAATAAAGCTGCGCCTTTTGGTAGCGGCACCTGGATTCGAACCGGGGACACTGCGGGTATGAACCGCATGCTCTAGCCAACTGAGCTATGCCGCCATAGGATTCATTCTTTACAGAACAGTATGGATTTTAGCAGACAAGAAGCAACTTGTCAACAGGAAATTTTGATTTTTTTGTTTTTTGAGAAAATTTAAAAAACCTCTTGAAATCTCTGAAAAGATATGTTATCATAAGTAAGCTTTGGAGGGTTAGCTCAGCTGGTTAGAGCGTCCGCCTCACACGCGGAAGGTCGACGGTTCGAGTCCGCCACTCTCCACCACACTTGAGAAATCCGAACTTCGTTCTGATGAGTACGGCGTTCGGATTTCTTGTTTCTCTGGAAGATATCGAAAACCTGTAATACATACAGCCCGGAAGGTCTCACAGTATTGAGATCTCCCGGGCTTTTTTACTTTTCGCACATTCGACTTTCTGAAAAACACTCGCTACAATGAAATCAAAGGAGGTCGAGTGATATGAGAGTAAAGAAACGATACCTGTATCTTATCGAAACAGAATGGCGGATGGTACTGCTGGCGTTGAACAGCCTGCGTAGCAAGCTGATCGCCCAGGGCAGATATACCGATGCAGTCAATGAGATCATCATGAAAATAGCGGGATAAGGAGGGCATAATGGAACGAATTATGACTGATGCACAGACCGGCTTGCGGTACGAGCTGCAGGGCGACTATTATCTGATTGCCGGAGAAGACGCAGCCGAGCTACCTCCTGTCGGCATCTGGGGCCGGTGGCACCTGCGCTGTTTGCAGCAAAACCGGCGCGTGACTTATACCAATCTTCTGACAACCGGCAGGTTGTATGATTACCTGTTGAACATCGATACACAGGTCAACGAACAGTTTGAATTGCTGATCCGGCAGATGGCAAAAGCAGAGGGGGTTACGGAACAGATGAAAGCTGAGAAGCAGATGGAATGGGTCAGACGGATGAACAGCATCCGGAACAGGGCAGAGGAAATCTTATGCCACGAGCTGATTTGCTGTTGAGGGGGGTGACGGGATGCAGATATTGGAAGATTTCTATGTCGGAGAAATACGCCCCAGCGAGCGCAGCTTCAAAAAGAACAGCCAGTATGCCAGAGCGCTGAACGAGGTCGTGAGAGCCGGAGATGCCCTGACTGATACGCTATCCGAAGGACAGAAGGCACAGTTTGAAGAATACATGTCAGCGCAGCGGGAAGTCACTGTGCTGACCGATTGTGAGACGTTCTGCTACGCTTTCAAGCTCGGCGCAAGGATTATGATGGATGTGCTGACAGACGGCGAAATGAAGGAAATATAGAATCATACAAGAGGCCGGGAGTGACTGAAATCCATCACTCCCGGCCTCTTATGCGGAGCCTTATTCAACTGCTTCCGGCAGATAATCTAAAGTGCTATCGTTCAGTTCTTTCCTAATATCGCGCCAGTAGGGCATGAACTCATCAAGGATAGCGGTGAACTCCGGCCCGTGATCCTTCACGCGGAGGTGGGCAAGCTCATGGAGCAGTACATAATCAAGACACTCAAACGGTTTCTTTGCCAATTGAAGATTGATCCAGATCTTGCCTGTTTTTGTGTTGCAGGTGCCCCACTTGGTCGTCATGTATTTTGTCTGCCAACTACTGCAATGCAGACTGGTGAGCGTTTCCCATTTGGGCAGTCGCTTCTCAATCTCCGCTTTCAGCCGTTCCCGATACCATTCGTTTACGTAGTTTTCCCGCTGCTGGGGAGTACTCTCTTT
>CAJOCV010000091.1 GCA_905233785.1 uncultured Oscillospiraceae bacterium | reverse complement strand
CACCTGAAGGCCGCGCGATTCCTGAATCTGGGAGATAACATCGTGCCGCACGGGACAAGGGCGCTGCTGCTGCGTGATTTCGGCGTGGACGCGGACGCGATGGTAAAAGCCGCGGAGGAAATGTGCCGCCTATGAAGAAAGTGCGTTTGGATCAGCTCGTTTTCGAGCAGGGCTTTACCGAGAGCCGGGAGCGCGCCAAGACCACGATCATGAGCGGCCTTGTCTTTGTGGACGGGCAGCGCGTGGACAAGCCCGGCGCCGCCGTCTCTCCCGAGGCGAAGATCGAAGTGCACGGCGTGGCGCTGCCCTTTGTGAGCCGCGGCGGCTTCAAGCTCGATAAGGCGCTGAAGGTTTTTCCCGTCGATCCGGCGGGAAAGGTCTGCATCGACTGCGGCGCCTCCACCGGCGGCTTTACCGACGTGCTGCTGCAGCACGGCGCGGCGAAGGTCTACGCGGTGGACGTAGGCTACGGGCAGCTCGCCTGGAAGCTGCGAAACGATCCGCGCGTCGTGAATCTGGAACGGACAAACCTCCGCTATGTGGATGAGAGCGTGATTCCCGAGACGCTGGAGCTGGCGGTGATGGACGTTTCCTTTATCTCCATCCGGCTGGTGCTGCCTGCGGTGAAGGCGCTTTTAAAGCCTGACGCCGACTATATTTGCCTCATCAAGCCCCAGTTTGAGGCCGGACGTGAGGAGGTCGGGAAAAAGGGCGTGGTGCGTGACCCGACGGTACACGAGCGGGTCGTGCGCGATATTCTCGCCTTTTCGCGAGAACTCGGCTTTTCTGTGATGGGACTGGATTTTTCACCGATCAAGGGACCGGAGGGGAACATCGAGTATATTTGTCATTTGAAAAACGGCGTCTTTGAAGCGCCGGAGCCTGACGTGGCGGCCGTAGTCGCCGCGTCCCACAACAGCCTGTGAGGTGTTCTTATGATCGCCATTTGCCCCAATCCCTTCCGCGATATTGATCTGGCCTGCACCCGCAGAACCCAGAAGCTCTTGGCCGACGCCGGCTATGAAACGGCTGTCTGCCCGGTCTTTGCGGACGAGGAGCCGGAGGTCATACCGCATGACATCCTGACAACGAAGCTCGGCGACATCGCCGGTGACTGTACGCTCGCCGTCGTGATCGGCGGGGATGGTACGCTTCTGTCGGTCGCCCGCAGTCTCCACGCCGCCGCGATCCCGCTTTTGGGCGTCAACCTCGGCACCAAGGGCTTCATGGCGTATGTGGAGCCGGACGAGCTGGAGGACATCGTTCGCGCCGCCAGAGGGGAGACCAGGATCAGCCGCCGCATGATGCTCTCCGTAACGCTCGAGCGAGGCGGTGAAATCATCCATCGGGATCAGGCGCTTAACGACGTGGTGCTGCATGGCTACGGCGATGTGATTCAGACCACAGCCTGGTGCAACGGCGACAAGATCACCGCAATCCACGGCGACGGCATCATTCTCGCAACGCCCACCGGCTCCACCGGCTACTCCATGTCGGCCGGCGGCCCGATCGTAGAGCCGGACGCGGAAAATATCCTCATCAGCCCCATCTGCGCCCACACGATGGGGGCTCGCAGCTTTGTCCTTGACCCGCAGCGTACCGTGACCGTTCAGGCGGAGAAGCTTCACGGGCGCAGGGCGTATCTGTCGGTGGACGGCTATTCCGTTGCCGACCTGCAAAACGGCGACCTTGTCTCCGTCTGCCGTTCCAGGCATCAGATCCTCATGGCAGACCCCGGGCGCAGAAGCTTCTATGAGATCGCTTATGAAAAATTAAAATGACGGAGGAAAAGAATGAAATCCGGTAGACAGAACGAGATTCTGAAGATCATTTCCGAACGTGACATCGAGACTCAAAATCAGCTTCTGGAGGCGCTGAGAGAGCGCGGCATTCAGAGCACCCAGGCCACACTGTCCCGTGACATCAAAGATATGCGGCTTGTAAAGGAACTCAGTCCAAACGGTAGCTACCGCTATACCACGTCACGCGTCGAAACAGACAACTATGAGGAAAGATTGCGCAACATCTTCCGCGAGAGTATTGTGTCCTGCGATGTGGCGCAGAATCTGTTCATCATCCGCACCCTTCCCGGGCTTGCCAACGGCGCCTGCTCCGCCATTGACGCGATGCACGTAGACGGCCTGATCGGCAGCCTTGCAGGGGACGACACGGCCTTTCTCGCCATGCGGGATACAGAGTCGGCAAAAAAGCTGTACCACGAATTTGAAATGATTTTTTAAGGCAATACCGCATAATGCTGCAAGAGCAGATTCCGAGAAAAACCGCAGGAATACTTTGTGTATTGCAAGAAAAAGTGACGAAATCAGGGCGCGGTTTTTCCGGAAGATGCCGCAGGCGTATTGTGCGGTGTTGCCTTAAGCAAGCGCCGACGCGCTCGCCAAGAGGAACCGCCCGGAATCCGCGTTCCGAAAGATGCCGAAGGCGATTGATTCAGCGCTTCCCTGGAAAATTGACGAAATCAGAACGAGGGCTTCCGGAAGATGACGACGGCGGATTCGGCGTTTCTCGTTTATTTGGAGTGAAAATCATGCTCAGTGAGCTGCACATAGAAAATATCGCCGTGATCGAGCGTTCGGATATTCGCTTTGACACGGGACTCAACATTCTGACCGGTGAGACCGGCGCTGGCAAATCCATCATCATTGACGCCATCGGCGCGGTGCTGGGCGGGCGCGTGAACCGGGAGCTGGTGCGCCGCGGGGCGGAGAAGGCACTGGTGTCCGCGGTGTTTGTGGGTGCGAACGTGGAGGACTGGCTGCGAGAGAATGAGATTGAGGCGGACGATGAGCTCATCCTTCAGCGCCGTATCAGCGCCGACGGCAAAAGCAGCTGCCGCGTGTGCGGCGCGCCTGTCACCGCGGCGCAGCTTCGTGAGCTCGGAAGCCTCCTTGTGG
This sequence comes from uncultured Oscillospiraceae bacterium, assembly GCA_905233785.1. Taxonomy (GTDB): domain Bacteria; phylum Bacillota; class Clostridia; order Oscillospirales; family Oscillospiraceae; genus Limivicinus. The sequence goes on along the minus strand of CAJOCV010000091.1, from coordinate 6,379 downwards.
ACGTTCACGGGCAGAACGACGGACGCCAGCTCATGGATGAGCGTCGGCACCGGGAGTATCTGGATCGCTTCGGCGGACTGGAAAACGCGGTGGAGAACTATCGAAAAGAATACCGGAAGTACCAGGAAATCTGCAGGGAGATCGACAAGCTCTCGCTCGATGAGATCGAGAAGGAGCGGCTGAGTGAAAGCCTGCAGTATCAGATCAAGGAGCTGGAGCGCGCGGAGCTTAAGCCCGGGGAAAAGGACGGTCTGGTCTCCCGGCGCGACCTGCTCAGAAACTCCGAGAAGCTGACCGAGGCGCTGGATGAGGCGATCGGACTTCTCTACGGCGGCGAGGATAACGCCGTCGCCATGGCGCAAAACGCCGCCTATTATACCAACCGTGCCGCCAATATCGCCAAAGAGCTGGAAAGCGCCGCAAAGAGCATCGACGACGCAGTTTTCTCTCTGTCCGACGCGGTGGAGACCCTGCGGGATTTCCGGGAGCGTCTGGATTTCTCGCCGGAGGAGTATGACCTGCTGGAAAGCCGCATTTCGCTGCTCAACAAGCTTGAGCGCAAATACAGCCGCACCGACGCAGAGCTGATCGCCTATCTCGACGAGTGCCGGGAGAAGCTTGACGCAATTCAATACGCGGAGGAGCGTATCGCAAAGCTTGAGCGCGAGAGAAGCGCGCAGCAGGAGCGCTGCCGCATAGCGGCGGCCGCCCTCGGCCAAAAGCGCCGGGAAGCGGCAAAGCGCCTGGAAGCGCGCATCGTTGCGGAGCTGCGGGAGCTCAACATGCCGTCCGTGCGCTTTGCGGTGGACTTCGCGCCCCTGAGCGGCGAGCCCGGCTTTGACGCAAACGGCGCAAATACGATTGCCTTTGTCATGTCCGCCAATGCGGGCGAGGAGTTGGGTCGCATCAGCAAAATTGCCTCCGGCGGTGAATTGAGCCGAATTATGCTCGCGATGAAGAATGTCTTTGCGGAAAACGACCCGGTGGGCACCATGATTTTTGATGAGATTGATACCGGCGTTTCCGGTATCGCCGCCCAGCGCGTGGGGGAGAAGCTCTACGCCGTCTCGATGGGGAAGCAGGTGCTGTGCATCACGCATCTGCCCCAGATCGCCTCCATGGCGGACAGCCATTACCGCATCGCAAAGGAAGAACGCGGCGGGCGAACCTATACCGAGGTCAAGAAGCTTGATCGCGCGGGCCGCGCGCAGGAGCTTGCGAGGCTTCACGGAGGGGAGAACATCACCGCTCTGACCCTTGCCTCCGCCGAGGAGCAGCTGTCTGTATCAGAGCGCTTCAAACGCACTCTTGACAAGGCCTGAATCATTCAGTATAATGCAAGCGTTAACGCTGGGATGAACAGAAGTACCCGGTTTCATGCCGTACAGAGAGCCTTCGGTCGCTGTGAGAAGGTCGGCAGAGCCGGAGAATACGGTTCGGAGCGGCGCACCGAAAGCGTTTGTCGAGTAGGCTGCGACGGGTGCGCCCGATACAGCGCGGGAGTCTGAGACTCCGTGAGGCTTTTTCCGTGAGGAAAAAGTGTTCAGAGGTGGTACCGCATACAATTGCCCTCTGTCCGAAAGGACAGAGGGCTCATTTTTCAGGAGGTGTTTGGATGGGAGCAAAGCAGAAGGCTTTGGCGCTGCACGCGCAGGGCTTCAACTGCGCTCAGGCGGTTCTGGGCGCTCTCGGCGAGTATACGGGCATGGATGAGAAAACGGCGCTCGCGCTTGCAGCGGGCTTCGGCGGCGGCGTCCGCTGCGGCGAGATCTGCGGCGCGGTATCCGGCGCGGTAATGGCCATGGGACTCAGCTTCCCCTGGAACGATCCCGAGGACGCGGCGGCGAGAGCGAAGATCACAAAGCTCACGATGGCCTTTACCAAAGCGTTTGCCGAGGCGCACGGCTGCATCCGCTGCTTTGATTTAAAGCGCGCGGGAGGGCACCCCTGCGGCGAGCTGATCGCCTGGTGTGCCGAACACGCGGAAGAAGTAATCAAAAACAATAGATAGAGGAGAAAACAATGGGGATTTACGAAGAACTGGTTGCAAGAGGCTTGATCGCCCAGGTGACCAACGAGGATGAGATCCGCGACATGATCAACAACGGCAAAGCCACCTTCTACATCGGCTTTGACTGTACGGCGGACAGCCTGACCGCGGGGCACTTCATGGCGCTGACGCTGATGAAGCGTCTGCAGCTTGCGGGCAACAAGCCCATCGCCCTGATCGGCGGCGGCACCACCATGATCGGCGACCCCTCCGGACGCACCGATATGCGCAGAATGCTCACCATGGAGGACATTAACCACAACGCCGAGTGCTTCAAGCGCCAGATGGAGCGCTTCATCGACTTCGGCGAGGGCAAGGCGCAGATGATCAACAACGCCGACTGGCTCTTGAAGCTCAACTATGTGGAGCTTTTGCGCGAGGTCGGCGCCTGCTTCTCGGTGAACAATATGCTGCGCGCCAAGTGCTATGAGCAGCGCATGGAGCGCGGGCTGAGCTTTCTCGAATTTAACTACATGATCATGCAGAGCTATGACTTCTACTATCTCTTCCAGCACTACGGCTGCAACATGCAGTTCGGCGGGGACGATCAGTGGAGCAACATGCTGGGCGGCACGGAGCTCATTCGCCGTAAGCTCGGGCAGGACGCCCACGCCATGACCATTACGCTGCTCACAGACTCTCAGGGCAACAAGATGGGCAAGACCGCCGGCAATGCCGTGTGGCTCGACGCGAACAAGACAAGCCCCTTCGATTTCTACCAGTACTGGCGCAACGTGGGGGACGCGGATGTGCTCAAGTGCATTCGGATGCTGACCTTCCTGCCGCTGGAGAAGATCGACGAGATGGCAAGCTGGGAGGGAAGCCAGCTCAACCGCGCCAAGGAGATCCTCGCCTATGAGCTGACCGCCATGGTGCACGGCGAGGAGGAAGCGAAGAAGGCGGAAGCCTCCGCCAAGGCGCTCTTCGTCAGCGGCGGCAGCGACGCCAATATGCCCACGACGGAGCTTTCCGAAAGCGAGCTTACGGACGGCGCGGCGGATATTATGACCCTGCTTGTCAGGACCGGGCTCTGCCCCTCCAAGTCCGACGCCCGCCGCAACATTCAGCAGGGCGGCGTCGCGGCAAACGACGAAAAGATCACCGACATCTCCAAGAGCTTTACAGCGGATGAGCTCAGAAACGGCGTCATTCTCAAGCGCGGTAAGAAGAGCTTTCACAAAGTCATTTTGAAGTAAGCGGGAACCGGGGAAGGACACAGCTGCCTTCCCCGGTTGCGCAGAGGGGAGAAAATGGACTATATACACGAGCTTAGAAAGTTGACCGGGCCGCGCAAGCTGATTCTCAACTGCGCGGCCGTACTGATTCAGCGGGAAGACAAAATTCTTTTTCAGCGGCGCACGGACAATGGAAAATGGGGCTTGATCGGCGGGCTGGTGGAGATGAATGAGACCTATGCGCAGGCGGCGCTGCGGGAGGCGCGGGAAGAGACCGGCCTTGAACTGGAGCTGGAGCATTTTCTCGGCATCTATCACAACCACAATATGGTCTGGTCAAACGGCGACGCGGCCCATGTGCTCTGCGCCTATTTCAGCGCCCATATCGCCAGCGGTGAACCGCGCATTGACGAGGAGTCCTACGAACTGCGCTTCTTCGGGAGAGACGAGATCCCACCCCTCTTCGCCGAGGATCACCGCGCGGCGCTGAGCGCCTGGTATGACGGCGTGCGCTATCCGCTGCTGCGGGAGAACAGCTATCATGAAGGAGAGCGAAAGGATACCGGAAATCAAGGAACCGCTGAATAATTCGCCGGTCTCCGAGAAAAATCCGACCTGTTACCAAGAAATCCGACCGGAGGCTCTTATGCACTGCCTCTCCGGCGCGGCAAAAACAGCAAAAAAAGCTGGGCGAAGCTTCGCATTTTTCTGCGCAGACGCCCAACTTTTTTATGCAAAGTATTTTCTCTTCCCATCTGCCGGCGGGACATAGCCTTTTTCGATCTCCGGGCGAATCTCCTGCAGGCGGTCGTGAATTTTGTTGACATCCTCTTCCTTCTCGAAGATAAGATTGGCAAACTCCTTGTCACCGTGTACGAGGATCAGCCGATAGTAGAAGTAAGCGGGGCTGTCGTCCGGTTCCACGACGCTTACGCGGGTAAAGCGCCTGTCGATGTACTCATATGGGACACAGTACTTTCTTCCGAGGTCGCGGTAATACAGGCAGAGCCTGCCGAGCCGCACACGCCCGATCGCTTCCGCGCTCCTGTAGTCATCCGCATGCGCCTCATCGTCGATGACCTTCTTGTCCACACCTTTGAAGCGAAGCTTACCGAAGCTAAACACGCTCATGCCTCCCAACCTTAGGCTTGCATTCCCAAGCGTACCATTGTGCCGGAAGCTTAGAGGCGATCAGAACGCCGAGAAGGCCGCCGACGGTGCCGGTGATGACGCCGCCCAACACATCGGAGGCAAAGTGTACGCAAAGATAGATGCGAGAAACACACATCAGAAAACCAAAGAGCAGCGCAAGCCAGCTTTTGCGCTTGTCCCAAAGAATGAAGAGGGGAACCATGGTCGCAAAGGTGGCGTTTACATGCCCGGAGGGAAAGCTCATATCGCTCTCGGTGTGCTGCCCGGCCATCGTCCAGAACTGATAGAAGATCGAGTCCTCGTCGAGATAGGGTCGCGGACGGGCAATGACGACCTTCAAGAATAGATTCACCACAATGAAGGCGATCAGAAGCCCAATACTCATCGCGGTACCGTAACGTCTGGTTTTTCTGAAGAAGGTCAGCGCGAGAGAGAGGATAATCAAAAAAATCCCGCCCTTACCGAGAACGGAAACAAACTCCATAAACGGAGTGAAAAAGCCGGGGGCGAGGTCATAGAGCTTATGTACAAGGCTTGCGGCGGCGATGTCAAAGCTCGCGAAACTTGTGTTGAGCCATGCGGCTGCAGCGGTGAGTTCCATGATGTTCTCCTTTGTCTCTTTTTTTCCATTGTATCACAGCTTGCGGTGAAAAGTCTACAACGATTTGATGATGTGGGATTGGAAAATACTCTTTGTACGATACTGAGTTACTTGACTGTACAATGGTTCTGAAATGTTGTTGACTATCTTCCCCACGAATATACAGGCTCCTTATGCTCTGGATTGAGCTGTTTTTATCTTCTTTCGCATTGCCGGTCAGTTTTCGCCGATGACGATCAGTTTATCCTCGGGCTTCAGGGTCACGCTGTCGCTCGGTTCGAGATCAAAGGAACACTGCAAGGACTCCGCATTCATGATACCGATCATCACATAACGCTGTGGGATCAAACGCCTGCGCAGCTCCAAAACCGTCCTCGTCCCCACACAGCTCAGTTCTTCCGCCGTTTTCAGGTAAACCTCGTTTTTCGCGCTGTGCCATGATTCTGCATAAACAAAAAACCCATGCGCAAACTACCTGAGAAAGCAATCAGGAGGTATGAGCCATGAAAAAAATACAAAGAGTCTGTACGGCGCTGCTTGTCTTCTCCGGTCTGTTAACAGCCTTGGCGCCTGCGGCGTTTGCCGAGGGAAGCGCGCCGGTGGCGGAAAATCTGGAAGTGCGCACCTACCGCAATGTGTCTGTCGGCGGCAGGCTTGCCGCCTTTGATCCGGAGGACGATGTGGTGTCCTACACCATCACAACGGAGCCTGTCAAGGGCAGTATCGAGCTGGAGGAAAACGGCTGCTTCGTGTATACCCCAAAGGAGAACAAGCGCGGACGGGACTACTTTGGATACAAGGCCGTGGACAGCGAGGGCAATCTCTCTCAGGAGGCCACGGTCATCATCCGCATCGAAAAGCAAAAAAAGCCCGTGATGTATAGTGATCTTCCGGGAGAGGCCTGCGCTTTCGCCGCGACAGAGCTGAGTGAGCGCGACATCTTCACCGGAGAGCGGATCGGCAGTCAGTACTGCTTCTTTCCCGAACAGCGCGTGAGCCGCGGGGAATTTCTCTGCATGTGTATGGCGCTTGCGGAGAAAACGCCCGTCACCGCTGTACTGCGTACCGGCTACGAAGATGATGCGTGCATCCCCGTCTGGGTACGCGGCTGCGCACTCACGGCTCGGCTTTCGGGGCTGACCGAGGCGGGAAGCAGTCTCGACGCAAGGGAGCCCATCACGGTAAACGAAGCGGCCGCCTGGCTGGACAGCTGTCTTGGCCTGACGGAAATCCGGTACCTTCAGGCTGACGGAGAGCATAGTCAGGCCTGCCTGAACCTCAGCGCTCACGGGATTCCCACCTCCCTTGGCTCCCATATCCTGACAAGAGCCGAGGCTGCGCAGATGCTCGCGGGGGCGCTGGAGCATCTGGCAAAATAATACCGATCCCGAACAGAAGCTT
>CAJOCV010000090.1:4468-19624 GCA_905233785.1 uncultured Oscillospiraceae bacterium | reverse complement strand
TCGTCAGTCCCCCCTTCCCGCGCGGTGCGCCATGCGCCGCTTCATCAGCGGAAGCTGCGTCTTGAGATAAGGCCCCGCGATGGCGATGATGACGATCACAGCGGAGACCAGCTTGAGCATGAAGGCCGGCATATGGAAGCGCAGCGCCACGGTGTACACCAGCCGGAACAAAAACGCGCCCAACACCGCGCCGACAGCCCGGACGGGGATTTTCCCCTTGCCGAGAAAGGCGTTGCCGATCAGAAGGCTTGCCAGCGCCACCGTGACCATACCGGTGCCGATGTCGATGTTCACAGACTTCTGGCTCTGCGCAAGCAAGCAGCCGGAGAGCGCGGTGAAGGCGTTGGCCACCACCAGCCCCACAACGGGAAGAGCGCACCATGTCGGGGTTATTGCCGGTCGCGCGGATGGCAAGGCCGAGGCGCGTGCGCAGAAAGAGCGTGAGAAACACGAGCGCGAGCACCACCGCAAGCAGCGCGACGAGCAGCTTGTACTGCTCGTGTAAAAACGTAGCGGCAAGGGCGCGTTTGGCCCAGGTGAACACCGTCTCGGTCTTGTTCATGTTGAGCAGCGAGGAATTGCCCATCACGGCGATGTTGATAGAGTACAGCCCCGTGTTCACGATGATGCCGGAGAGAAGGCTGTCAATGCCCATTTTCGTCTGCAAAATCGCGGTCACAAAGCCCGAGAGCATCCCCGCGAGCATGGCGGCGGGGATCGACAGCCAGGGATGCCCCGCGAGCGCCACCACCGCGCCCACGGTCGCCCCCAGCGTGAAGCAGCCGTCGGTTGACAGGTCGCACACGTTGAGCATCGAATAGCTCAGGAACAGCGCCAGGACCGTCAGCGAGCTGATCAGTCCCAGCTCCAGCGCGGTTTGCCCCAGCGTGAGGACAGAACCCAGATTCATTGACTTCACTCCTTGCAGCCGAACGGGCGATTTTCCAATCGCCCGTCAGCCTCGTATCATGACGGCAGGCGACCGCAAGGGTCGCCCCTACAGTATTACCCGAGGTCGGAAAAGCTCTCGGCGGTGGTGATCGGCTGCACCTTGGTGCAGAAGGGAGCGATGGCTTCCTTAACCGCGTCGTAGTCAAGCCCCAGCGTCTCACAGGTCTCGGTATTGACGGTGGCGGTGCCGTTATCAAAGGTTCTGACGGCGGTGGAAGCGGGGTCGGCGCCCTCGAGCAGGATCTCAGCGATCATGTTCGCGGTCTCAACGCCGAGATTTGCGTAGTCCACGCCGTAGCCGAGGAAGGCGCCGTTGAGCGCAAAGGAGTCCGCCCCGGTGAAGTGCGGGATGCCGGCTGACGCAAGCTCCTCATAGATGGAGAGCTCCGCGGTCATGATGGTGTTGTCGGTGGGGGTAAAGATCGCGTCCACCTCGTCGGCAATCAGCGCCTGGGCGGCAAGGGTGACCTCCTCCACATTGGTGCCGGTGCGCTCCACGACCTTCACGCCCTTGGCCTCCAGATATTCCTTCGCGGCGGCAATGGGCGCGGTGGAGGCGTCCTGCCCCACGTCATAGAGAAGCCCCACCGCGGCGGCATCGGGCTTGACGGCGAAGATCAGGTTCATGACGGCGTTGGTGTCCAGATAGTCGGAGGTGCCGGTGACGTTCGCGCCGGGTGCCTCCAGGCTCTCCACCAGACCCGCGCCCACGGGATCGGACACGGCGGCGAAGACCACGGGGATTTTGTTATCCTCCGTCGCCGCCTGCATCCCCATGGCAACGGGCGTCGCGACGCCGACCATCAGATCGACGCTCTGCGCCTCAAAGTTTGCGATGATCTGGTTCATGACGTTGGCGTCCGCCTGGCAGTTGTCATAGAGGATCTCAAAGCTCACGCCCTTCTCTGCGCCGATCTCGGCAAGGCGGTTCTCGATATTCTCCACGATCTGATTCAGGGAAGCGTCGTCCACAAAGTTGCAGATGCCGATTTTATAGGACACGCCCTCGGGAGAGGGAACATACGCCTCGGCGTCAGGCGCGGCCTGGGCAGGCTCGGCTGGCGCCTCGGTGGCAGCGGGAGGAACGGCGCCGCAGGCGCAGAGCGCGAGGGCAAGGGCAACGGTCAGCAGCATGGCAAGAATCTTTTTCATGTTCATTCGTCCTTTCCTTTCGTCATAAAAATCGTCTTTTTCCTTTTTCAAGAACGCCATCGTTTTGTATACAGCTTCATGGTTTCTCACCTCATAAGTGTCCCCTAAATCTTCAGGCCACCGCGGGGACTGAAGATTTAAAAGAAAAAAAACCTGTCCCAACAGCAATTACAGTGCTGGGACAGGATCGAATACACATCCTGCGGTGCCACCCGGCTTGACGCGGCAAACGCGCCCGCTTTTACGCATACCATCATATGCCGACCTTTGTTCACGGAGAGTCCAGCTCCGGCTCACATACTCGGGTCGCCCCTTTCCGCTCGCCCTCAGAAGTCCATTCGGCATCCGCTTTTCCGCCGCGCTTCCACCGCCCGCGGCTCGCTTTGTGAAAAGGATGGGTGCTTACTCACTCTTCTTCAACGGTTTATCCAATTAAATCATGTTTTCCGCTTTCTGTCAAGGGACGAACGCGCTTTTGTGGATTTTGCTTCGTCAGCCCTTCACAATGCGCAAAATATCGTTAAACATCACAACGGCCATCAGCCCCAACAGCAGCACCATGCCCGCCGCGTGGATCATGCCCTCGTACTTGGGATCGAGCTTTTTGCGCGTGACGGCTTCGACGCCGGTGCTCACCAGCAGCAGGAACACCCGCCCGCCGTCCAGCGCCGGAATGGGCAGCATATTCATGATCGAGAGGTTCACCGCGATGAAGGCGCCGAGGTAGAGGATGTTATACACCGCGTCCACGGTGCTTGCCGCCTGCTCGCCGGTCTCGGCCATGAGGTTTACGATGCCGACGGGGCCGGACATATCCTTGACGCCGACCTTGCCGGTCACAAGCTGCCGCAGTCCCTGCCAGACCATGCGCCCGAAGCCCAGGCAGCTCTCCCACGAGCGGCGCAGCTTCACAAGGGGCGTGGCCTCCTCCGTGCCGAAGTAGAAGCCGTACATTTTGTTCTCATAGCCCTCGTACTCCACCGGCTCCATCGCAAAGTCCTTGAGCTGCACCTTTTTCCCGTCGCGGATCACCACGATGTCATACACGCCGTCGCCCTGGCTGAGATAGTCGCCCACGTCGTAGGTCTCATAGATGCGGTGGCCGTCGATCGTATAAAAACGGTCGCCCACCTGCAAGCCCTCCGCGCTCTCGTAGGGGCAGCCCTCCATGAAGCCGGAAAGGATCGGCGCGTGGAAGGCGGCGGCGCTCGCGTAGAGGATCAGCACGATCAAAAAGCCCAGCAGAAAGTTCATGGCAGAGCCCGCGCAGAGGATCAGGATGCGCTTCCAGATCGCCGCGTTGGTAAAGGCGCGGGGGTCTTCGGAGCTTTCATCCTCCCCCGCCATGGCGCAGTAGCCCCCGATGGGCAGCAGCCGCAGGGAATAGAGCGTCTCGCCCTTCTGCTTTTTCAAAAGTGCGGGGCCCATGCCGACGGCAAATTCTTCGACCTTCACGCCGCAGGCCTTGGCGACGATGAAGTGGCCGAACTCATGGATGCCGATCAGCACGCCGAAAATCAAGATTGCAAAAAGGATATAAACGATGGTCATAGGCAATTTCTCCGAAATGAAACGAAAAGTTAAAAGAGAATAGTGAATCGTTATGGTGTCGCTTCGCGACAATTTGAATCCGTCCCCGAAGGGGACACCTCAACGATTCGCTTTTCACTCTTCGCTGTTCACTAATAGTTCTCTCTCACAAAGGCTCTCGCGGCTTCGTCCGCTGCGAGGATGGTGTCCAGATCCTCTGCCGCGGTGACGCCGACGGTCTCCACCGCCTCGGCGGCGGCGTCGTAGATGAGGTTGTAGCCCAGCTCCCCGCGCAGGAACTTGTGTACCGCGACTTCGTTCGCAGCGCTCATGACACAGGGGGCGGTGCCGCCGCGTTTGGCGCAGTCCATCGCAAGCTTCAGGCAGGGGAAGTTTACGAGGTCAGGCTCTTCAAAGCTCAGATCGCGCAGCTTCCAGAAGTCGAGGTGCTCAAACAGCGAGGGGCGGCGCTCCGGATACGTCAGCGCAAGCTGGATCGGAAGCCCCATGTCCGGTACGCCGAGCTGTGCGATCACGGTGCCGTCCACCAGCTCCACCATAGAGTGTATGACGCTCTGGGGGTGAATCACCACAGTAATGTCCTCAGGCTTGACGGAAAAGAGGTGCATGGCCTCCACAAACTCCAGCCCCTTGTTCATCAGCGTGGAGCTGTCCACGGAGATTTTCGCGCCCATGCTCCAGTTGGGATGCGCCACCGCCTGCGCGGGCGTGACGCTCTCCAGCTCCTCGCGCTTCTTTCCGCGGAAGGGGCCGCCGGAGCCGGTGAGCAGGATCTTGTGCAGCTCCCCCGCTCCCCTGCCCATGAGGCACTGGAAGATGGCGGAATGCTCCGAATCGACGGGCACGATCTCCGCGCCCTTCTCCTTTGCCCGCGCCATGACGAGATCACCTGCACAGACAAGCGTCTCCTTGTTGGCAAGGGCGATGCGCTTTTTCGCGTCGATGGCGGCAAGCGTAGGCCTGAGCCCCACCGCGCCGGAGACCGCCGTCACCACGCAGTCGCTTTGCCGGAGCGTCGCGGCCTCGATCAGTCCCTCCATGCCGGAACCCACGCGGATGTCCGTATCGGCCACGGCGATTTTGAACTGCTTTGCCGCCTCCTCGTCATAGACCGCGACGAAGGCGGGCTTAAACTTTCTCGCCTGCTGCTCCAGCAGGTCGATTTTCCGGTTTGCGGTCAGCGCCGCGACACGGATGCCGGTATGCTCGGCCACCGCGGCGGTCTGCCGCCCGATGGAGCCGGTGCAGCCGAGAATGGAAATGGAATGAACCATACAATCACCTTTCCTTTGCGGCTCCCCCTCCGGGGGAGCTGTCACGCGGATGCGTGACTGAGGGGGCCAGTCAACCCCTATCGCCCCTTCGGGGCACTTCCCCCGAAGGGGGAAGCTTTCATCGTTTCAGCGTTTTCAGATACCGTTTGTGCTCGGCACTCACGCGATCGCTCTCCACCGCCTTCTGGATCGTCTTGTTATGCGTCCAGGGTTCAAGGCGCTTCTCCGTGAGATAGGGCAACGCCGCCTCATACCGCTTGGCAAGCGCCGTGGCGAAGTACCAGGCGATCATCATGCGGACATAGTATTCCTCCGACTGTACCGAAGCAACCCAGTCAGGATAGCGTGGGTCGAACGCTTCGTCCAGAAAATGCGTCATCAGCATCCCGATCCCATAGCGGACGGTGTAGGTCTCTTCGGAGGAGAGCCAGGCGGGGATGCGCGCAAGCAGCCTTGCGCGGTTCTTTTTGAACGCCGGCGGGCGCAGGGAGTCGCAGGTCGCCCAGTTGTCAACATAGGGCAGGAAGCGCTCCAGCTCCTCCATGCAGGCGTCAAAATCCCGGATCTGCTCGATCAGGAAGGCGTGGAGGCTGTTTTCCTCCAGATAGCTGTGCGGGAGCGCCGCCAGAAAGCCGGACACGTCCTCCGTTTTGGATAGCTCCTTTGCGAGTCTTCGCAGCTCCGGCGTGCGCGCGCCGAGGATCGTTCCCGGGTCCAGATTCGGGATCAGCCTTGCCACAAACGCGGCGTTCTTCTCATCCCGCAGCGCAAAGAGCTTTTGTTGAACATCCATCATCTTATTATCAGCGAAGAGAGTACAGTGAAGAGTGAAAAGACAGATTTTATAATCGTCGCGAAGCGACACCTTCACTATTCACTATTCACTATTCACTTTTCACTATTTTACCCCGCCGTATCTGCGGTCTCTTCTGTATTATCAGCGAAGAGAGTACAGTGAAGAGTGAAAAGTTATGGTGTCCCCTTCGGGGACAGATTTTATAATCGTCGCGAAGCGACACCTTCACTATTCACTATTCACTATTCACTTTTCACTATTTTACCCCGCCGTATCTGCGGTCTCTCCGGTTAAATTCCTCGATCGCCTTGTCAAGCTCGTCAGGCGTGAAGTCCGGCCAGAGCACGTCCGTAAAGTAAAACTCCGCGTAGGCGCACTGCCAGAGCAGGAAGTTTGACAGGCGCTGCTCCCCGCCCGGGCGGATCAGCAGATCGGGGTCGGGGACGTTCGCGGAATAGAGATAGCGGGAAAAGCGCTCCTCGGTCAAGTTCATATCCGCCTTGCCCGCCGCGACATCCGCGGCGTAGCGCTTTGCCGCGCGCACGATTTCATCCCGCCCGCCGTAGTTTAAGCAGATATTGGCCTGAAAGCCCTCGATACGGTTCGAAATCTCGTCCGTCTCCGCCGCGAGCGCCTGCAGCTCGGGAGCAAGGCCGCTCACATCCCCGAAGATGCGCATGCGGATGCCGTCGCGCTCCATGGAGTCAATGGCCTCGTGCAGATACTTTTCCAGCAGGCGCATGATGGTCTTGACCTCACTGCCCGGGCGCTTCCAGTTCTCGGTGGAGAAGGCGTAGACCGTCAGATGCTCCACACCGATGTCCTTGCAGTAGTGGGCGATGGTGCGGAAGGTCTCCGCCCCGGCGGAGTGCCCCGCCGTGCGCGGCAGACCGCGCAGTTTGGCCCAACGGCCGTTGCCATCCAGAATGATGGCAATGTGGCGGGGAACGCGGTCAAACCGCTTCCCCGCCGTCAATTCGCGATTCTCCATCAGATTTCCGTCAGCTCTTTTTCCTTGCGCTCGGTGATCTTGTCGATCTCCTTGATGAAGTCGTCGGTCAGCTTCTGAATGTCCTTCTCGGCGATCTTGTAATCGTCCTCGGTCATCTCGGAGGCCTTCTGCTGCTTTTTGAACTTCTCGATCGCGTCACGGCGGATGTTGCGGATGGCAACCTTGCTCTCCTCGCCGTACTTCTTGGTCTGCTTGACGAGATCGCGGCGGCGCTCCTCGGTCAGCGGCGGGAACACCAGGCGGATGCCGCGGCCGTCGTTCTGGGGATTGATGCCCAGATCGGAGGCGAGGATCGCCTTTTCGATGCCCTTGAGCACAGAACCGTCCCAGGGCTGAATGAACAGGGAGCGCGGGTCGGGCGTGGAGACGGAGGCCACCTGCTGGATCGGGGTGGGAGAGCCGTAGTAGTCCACGGTGATCTGGTCGAGCACGGCGGCGTTGGCGCGGCCGGCGCGGATGGTGGCGAGCGTCGTCGTCAGCGCCTCGCAGGTCTTTTTCATCTTGTTTTCAAATTCCGGATAATTCGCCATGATGGAGTACCTCCTGATTGTAGATTTATCGTAAATAACTTTTCGCTTCTGATGAAAGCAGCCGGAGATAAGTGAACAGTGAATAGTGAGAAGTGAATAGTTAAGGTGTCGCTTCGCGACGAATTATAATTTGTCCCCGCAGGGGGACACCATAACCGTTCACTATTCACTATTCTCTATTCACTATTTTACCAGCGTTCCCAGCTTTTCGCCGCAGAGGACGCGGCCGATGTTCGTCGGCTCGGCGAGGGCGAAGACGATGACGGGGATGCTGTTATCCATGGCAAGGCTCGTCGCCGTGGTGTCCATTACCGCCAGATGCCGGGAGAGCACCTCGTCATAGCTGATTTCGTCAAACTTCACGGCGTCAGCGTTCTTGCGCGGATCATCGGAATACACGCCGTCGATGTTCTTGGCAAGCAGGATCGCGTCCGCCCCGATCTCCGCCGCGCGCAGCACCGCCGCCGTATCCGTGGAGAAGAAGGGCGCGCCCGTGCCGCAGGCGAAAAGCACGATCTTCCCGTCCTCGAGATACTCCACGGCCTTGCGGGTATCGTAGCGCTCCCCCACGCCCTGGATGTCCACCGCGGTCATCACCCGCGCGTCACAGCCCGCCTGCCGGAACACGTCCGCCACCGCGAGGCAGTTCATCGCCGTTGCCAGCATGCCCATGCGGTCAGCGCTCACGCGCTCCACCTTGCCCGCGCCGTCCTTGACGCCGCGCCAGAAGTTGCCGCCGCCGATGACGATGCCCACCTGGGCGCCCAGCTCGGCGCAGGCCTTCACCGCCTCACAGACGCGGGAGACAAAGTCGAAATCGAAGCCGGTGTGCTTCTCGGCAGCCAGCGCTTCGCCGCTGATCTTGATCAAAACGCGATTGTAGACAGGTTTCATGACGTTCTCCTTCTGCTCTCCGATATTCGGATTCTCATTTTCTTTTGTATCTTACCACACGCCCCGGCATTTGACAAGAACGTGTTTGACCGATCTTCTCCCTTTCCGCGGCAGCATGATTATTCACGATTCGTTCGCATTCTGCGACTTGTGCTTTTATTGTAAAAGTGTTATACTGTATGTTTGGAAACACAAAAGGAGGTCATGAAGATGACAAGAATTGATATATTTTCCGGCTTTCTCGGCGCGGGCAAGACCACGCTCATCCGCAAGCTGATCGCCGAGGGCTATCAGAACGAAAAGCTGGTGCTCATTGAAAACGAGTTCGGCGAGATCGCCATTGACGGCGGCTTTCTGCAGGACGCGGGCGTGCAGATCACGGAGATGAACTCCGGCTGCATCTGCTGCACCCTGGTGGGCGACTTCACGAAGGCGCTCGCCAAGGTCATGGCGGACTACAGCCCCGACCGCATCATCATCGAGCCCTCGGGCGTTGGCAAGCTGTCTGACGTGGCCAAGGCCGTGGAGCGCGTTGAGGGCGCGCAGATCGGCGCGAAGGTCACCGTGGTGGACGCCGGCAAGTGCAAGATGTATATGCGCAACTTCGGCGAGTTCTTCAACGACCAGGTGCAGAACGCCGACCTGATCGTATTAAGCCGCACCGACAGCGCAAACGAGCAGAAGACCATGACCGCCGTCGAGCTTCTCAAGGGGCTCAACGCGGAGGCTGGGCTCATCACCACCCCCTGGGACAAGATCTCCGGCGCACAGATCCGCGAGGTCATGGACGAAAACGGCCTGCGCGCGGCGAAGGAAGCGCTGGAGCATGAGCACCATCACCACCACGACCACGACGCGGACGAGTGCGACGATCCCGACTGCGAGTGCCATCACCATCATCACGACGATGAGGACGAGGAGCACGAGCATCACCACCATCATCACCACGACGAGGACGAGTGCGACGATCCCGACTGCGAGTGCCATCACCATCACGACGATGAGGACGAGGAGCACGAGCACCACCACCATCATCACCACGACGAGGACGAGTGCGACGACCCCGACTGCGAGTGCCATCATCACCACGACGGGCACCATCACCACCATCACCATGCCGACGAGATCTTCACGAGCTGGGGCATGGAGACGCCGCGCAAGTTCAGCGAAAGCGAGCTGCGCGCCATTCTCGCCGCGCTGGGCGACGAGGAGAAATACGGCGTCGTGCTGCGCGCCAAGGGCATCGTGGACGCGAGCGACGGCGAGTGGCTGTACTTTGACTACGTCCCGGAGGAGACCGATATTCGCCGCGGCAGCGCGGGCGTGACCGGCCGCTTCTGTGTGATCGGCTCTCACATCCAGGAGAGCGCTTTGAAGGAGCTGTTCAACATTGGCTAAAAATCCCGATCTGCCCGTCTATCTCTTCACCGGTTTCCTGGAAGCCGGCAAAACGAAGTTTATCCAGGAGACGCTGGAGGACAAGCGCTTCTGCAACGGTGAGCGCACGCTGCTCTTAGTCTGCGAGGAGGGTGAGGAGGAATACGCCCCCGAGCAGTTTGCCGACAAAAACGTCTTTATCCGCGTCGTGGAGGAGCAGAGTCAGCTCAACACCCCGAACCTGCTGCGCTTTGTGGCAGAGACGCAGGCGGAGCGCGTTGTGATCGAGTATAACGGCATGTGGCTTCTCGACGCGCTCTACCAGGCCATGCCCGAGAGCTGGGTGGTGTATCAGGAGTTCATGTTCGCCGACGCCACCACCTTCCTCAGCTACAACGACAATATGCGCCAGCTCGTGTACGACAAGCTCAAAAGCTGCGAGCTCGTGGTCTTCAACCGCTTTACCCCCCAGATGGACAAGATGGCCTTTCACAAGATCGTGCGCGGCGCTTCCCGTCGGGCGGACATCGCCTACGAGTCCCCGGACGGTCAGGTCGCCTACGACGACATTGAAGACCCCCTGCCCTTCGACCTCGATGCCCCCATCGTGGAGATCGGGGACGAGGACTACGCCATGTGGTACCGCGACATGAGCGAGGAGCCGAAGAAGTACGAGGGCAAAACCGTGCGCTTCAAGTGCCGCGCGCTCGTGCGCCAGAAGCTGCCGAAGCAGACCTTTGTGGTGGGCCGCCATGTGATGACCTGCTGCGTGGAGGATATTCAGTTTGCGGGGCTTGTGTGCCAGTGGGAGCGGGCTGAGCTCATCGAGGACAACAGCTGGCTCATCCTCACGGCAAAGATCAACTTCAAATTCAACCGCGCCTACGGCAAGAAGGGGCCCGTGCTGACCTATATCGCCTCCGAGCCCTGCCCCGCCCCGGCGCAGGACGTGGCGACGTTCTATTAAGTAGGGACGAGCATTGCTCGTCCGTATTCAGTGAACAACAAGGAAACATCATGCGATACAAATGCCTCGTCTTTGACCACGACGACACCGTGGTCAGCAGCACCGCCGCCATCCATCATCCCAGCTTTCAGGCTTTTCTGGACATGTACCTGCCCGGGAGAACGTGCACGCTGGAAGACTATTTCATCAAGAACTTTGACCCCGGCTTTCTCCCGATGTGCCGGGAGGAATACGGCATGGACGATGAAATGCTGGACATCGAGTGGCGCTTCTGGCGCGACTATGTGAAGCGGCACATCCCCGCCGCCTACCCCGGCATCCGGGAGATCATGGAGCGGCAGAAGGCGGAAGGCGGGCTTGTGTGCGTCGTATCCCACAGCTTTGACGACAACATCCTGCGCGACTGGGCGGCAAACGGTCTGCCGACGCCGGACGCGGTCTTCGGCTGGGAGCAGCCGCCCGAGCACCGCAAGCCGAACGCCTGGCCGCTCGAGGAGATCATGCGCCGCTTTGCCTTAAAGCCCTCTGATCTTCTGATGATCGACGACTTGAAGCCCGGCTACGACATGGCGAAGGCCTGCGGCGTGGATTTCGCGGGCGTGGGCTGGTCGAACGACATCCCCTCCATCGAGGCATTTATGCGCAAAAACTGCACAAACTATTTCAAAACCGTCCCGGAGCTGGCCGGATTCGTGAACTGAGGTGCTGCTTCTTGAAGCCTGTACTGTACATCGTCATCCCCTGTTATAACGAGCAGGAGGTGCTGCCCATCACAGCGCCGCAGTTTCTGACAAAGCTCCTCGTCCTGCGCGACCTCGGCAAGATCAGCGACGAGAGCCGCGTGCTTTTCGTCAACGACGGCAGCCGCGACCGTACCTGGGAGATCATCCGGGAGCTGGCGGCTTCCGATCCCCACTATCTCGGCATCTCCCAGAGCCGCAACCGCGGCCATCAGAACGCGGTGCTCGCGGGGCTCATGGAGGCAAAGGATCGCTGCGACATCACGATCTCCATCGACTGCGACGGGCAGGACGACATCGACGCCATGGACAGGATGGTGGACGCCTACCTGGACGGCTGCGAGGTGGTGTACGGCGTGCGCGCAAGCCGCCGCACCGATACCTTCTTCAAGCGCTTCACCGCCCAGAGCTTCTATAAATTTCTCGCCGCGATGGGCGCGGAGGTGGTCTATAACCACGCCGACTACCGCCTCATCAGCGCGCGGGTCTTACAGGAGCTGGCGGGCTTCCGGGAAGTAAACCTCTTTCTCCGCGGGCTCGTGCCGCTGGTGGGCTTTAAAAGCACCACGGTCAGCTACGACCGGGCGGAACGCCTCGCCGGGAAGAGCCATTACCCGCTCAGGAAGATGATCGCCCTCGCGATGGACGGCATCACCAGCCTCTCGGTCAAGCCCCTGCGGCTCATCACCGGCTTTGGCGTGTTTGTGGCTCTGGTCAGCTTTTTCGGCGTCGTCTGGGCGATCGTTACCGCGCTGAGCGGCAGGAGTATAGAGGGCTGGGCAAGCATGACCTGTATCGTCTGCTTTGTCTCCGGTGTGCAGCTGATCTCCCTCGGTATTATCGGGGAATACATCGGAAAAACCTACCTGGAGGTCAAGCAGCGCCCCCGCTACATCATCTCCGAGCGTACCTGGGAAGCCGCAGAAGAAGCCCCCAAATCTTAACATTTTTTAAATTCGCTGCTAAATTGGTGCCAAAGTGGGGAATTTTGGCCAAAAATCCCCGGAAAACAGGTGTCTCAGTGGTCTTGGATACTTGACGAAAAGACAAAGAAGTTGTATTATTTGCTCGTAGCATAGCGTCATTCCTACAGAACGGAGGAAATGCAATGAGCGTAATCCCTGAAGTGAAATGCAGGCGCTGCGGTGAAAGCTTCTCCGCCCTGCGTACCCGCTGCCCCAGCTGCGGCACCCGTCGGGTGAGTCAAAGCGGGCGCACACCTGGCGCGACCCCCGGCACCGTCAAAGGCACCGCCTCCTATGAGCGTGCCGAGACGAACACCAAGTGGCAGATGATCTTCGGCCTGATCCTTGTCGTGGCCGTTATCCTCGCTGTGATTGTGATGGTCTCCACCAGCCTCAACGGGCAAGACGTCGGCACCGGCCGGATCACCAATCCTCCCACCGACGCGCCCTCGGCGACTCCGATCTATGTGATCGAGCAGGCGCCCACGCCGCCCCCCACGCCGACGCCTACCGTGTCCGAGATCAAGATCTTCTACTACGATAAGGAGCTTGAGGACTTCACGATGCATGAGGGCAACGATCCGTTGACCATTCACGCGGTCGTCTATCCGGTGGAGGAGTTTTCCGACGCGCAACTGACCTGGTCGGTGGATGATGAGAGCGTGTTTAAGATCACGCCCGATCCCGAGGATTCCAAGCAGTGCAAATGTGAGATTCTCGCCCGCAAGAACGGCGGCGTCAAGCTGACCGTCTCCTGCAACGGCTACGAGAAAGCCATCCGCGTCTATCTCGTTGCGTAATCAAAAAANNNNCTCGGTTTTTTAGTGGCCAGTGATTAGTGGCCAGTGGCCAGTAACCACTGACCACTGACCGCTGACCACTGACCACTGACCACTGACCACTGTCCACTGTCCACTGACCACTGACCACTAACCACTGACCACTAACCACTAACCACTGACCACTGACCACTGACCACTGACCACTGACCACTATTTCAACAGCCACACGAAGCCGCAGGGCGGCAGGTTCCAGGTGCCGTCCAGCACCAGCTCGTCCCCGCGCACAAGGTTTTTATGCAGCCCTTCGGTGTGAAGCTGCGCGCACTTCCAGCTCTCGCTGAAGTTATAGACCATGGTGAGCTCCTCGCCGTTGAAACGCCGCCGGACGGCAAGCAGGGCGTCGTCCCCCGCCCAGAAGGTGCTGACCTCCGCCGCGGCGGAAAAGACGGGGTGCGCGCGCCGGATCGCCGCAAGCTGACGGATGCCCCGGAAGAGCCTGCCCTCCCGGGTTTGGGGGTCATGGCGGCGCTCGGCGGTCTCCCAGGGGAAAGCGCCGCGGTGCAGATACCGGCTGTCCTCGCGCTTTTGCGGGTCGTTATGATAGGCGTAGTCGTTAAGCTGCCCGATCTCGTCCCCGGCGTAGAGGATGGGGACGCCGCTTTGCCCGAGCAGCCAGGCGTGCAGCATCAGATCCCGGTCGATGGCAAGCGCGAGGGCCTGCTCGTCCCGCGCGTCCTCCGCGCTCTCGACGCCGACGAGCGAGGCCGCCGTGCCGCAGAGGCGGGCGTCCCCCAGGCGGGGATCGTCGTTATAGCGCTCGCCGCGGGCAAAGCTGCCCGGAAATTCGCCGGTGAAGAAGGCGTTGAGATAGGCCTTGTGCGGCACCTCCTCCATGCCGAAGCCTCTCAGGAAGGGATAATCCAGCCCCCAGCCGATGTCGTCATGGCAGCGCAGGTAGTTGAGGAAGATATAGTCCTTCGGCAGACTCGCCACGATGTCCGCCTGATGGCGCAGCAGCCGCGCGTCCCGCGTCGCGACGGTGTGCCAGGTCGTGCACATGGTGGTGGCGTTATAGAGCATGTGGCACTCAGGGCGCGTAACCTCGCCAAAGTACGGCGCGAGCTTCTCCGGCGCCATGACCACCTCGCCCAGCAGCAGCACCGAGGGACACACGATCTCGCACACAAGGCGCAGCAGGCGCACGATGCTGTGCACCTCCGGGAGATTGCGGCAGTCGGTGCCGAGCTTTTTCCAGATATAGGGCACCGCGTCGATGCGGATCACGTCGATGCCCTTGTTCGTGAGGAAGAGCATGTTGTCCGTCATGGCGTTCATCACGGCGGGATTGGCGTAGTTTAAGTCCCACTGGTAGGGGTAAAAGGAGGTCAGCACGTAGCTCTGCGCGTCCTCCAGCCAGGTGAAGTTCCCCGGCGCAGTGACCGGAAAGACCTGGGGGACGTGCTTTTCATACTCGTCCGGGATCGTGCGGTCGGGGTAGAAGGAGTAGTAATCCCGATATTCGGGGTCGCCCGCCCGGGCCTTCTTCGCCCAGATGTGATCCTCGCTCGTGTGGTTCATCACGAAGTCCATGCAGACCGAAATGCCCTCCTGATGGCAGGCGTCCGTCAGCGCCTCAAGATCCGCCATGGTGCCGAGGGCGGGCTTTACCTTGCGGAAGCTCGCCACGGCGTAGCCGCCGTCGCTGCGTCCGTCCACGGTGTCGAGAAAGGGCATCAGGTGCAGATAGTTGACGCCGGTCTCGCGCAGGTAGTCGAGCTTTTGCCGCACGCCCCGCAGCGTCCCGGCGAACTGATCCACATACAGGCACATGCCCAACAGGTCGTTGCCCTTGTACCAATCGGGCTGCTGTTCCCGCGCGCGGTCGCGCTCCTTGAGGGCGGTGCCGCGGCTGCGATAGCGCTTCTGCAGGGTCTGCAGCAGCTCTTCGAGCGCAGCGGTCTTTCCGGGGTAGAGCGAGAGATAGAGAGCCTCCAGCTCCTGTTTGCGCGCATCAAAACGGTGGTCAAACTCTTTTGTCATCTTCTCTTTCCTCTTTTTCTTGAAACTATTCAGTCTTGCGTGGCTTTGGGGGAGTTCAGAGGGGCACTCCCCTCTGATTTGCCGCCTCGGAAGGCGGCAAACAAAATCAAATCTGTTTTTTCCGG
>CAJOCV010000090.1:0-4427 GCA_905233785.1 uncultured Oscillospiraceae bacterium | reverse complement strand
AGTGCGCGCAGCGGGGTGCATCCCCTCTAACGATTTAGTCCCGGAACGGGACTGAATCGTTACTTCTTCTCAAGTATAAACTCTTGGGACACGCTTCGACACCGCGCACAAAAGCTCATACGGAATCGTCTGCGCCGCGTCGGAGAGCTTCTCGATGCTGTTTTCCGGGCCGAAGAGCTCCACCTCGCTGCCCACGTTCACCTGGGGCAGATCGGTGAGATCGACCATGCACATATCCATGCAGATATTGCCGCGCTGGGGGGCAAAGCCGCCGGGGACGGCAAAGCTCACCTTGTTGGAGCAGAGGCGCGGCAGCCCGTCGGCATAGCCCACGGCGAGAACGCCCATGCGGGTGCGCCGCTCGGTGACGAAGCGGCGTCCGTAGCTGACCGAGGTGCCGGGCTCATAGAATTTGATGGTGCTCACGGTGGTCACAAGGCGCATACAGGGACGCAGGCCGAGCAGCCCGCTCGTGTCCCCATAGCCATAGAGCAGCTCGCCGGGGCGCACCATGTCGAGCGCCATCTCCGGGTAGCTCACGACTGCGCCGGAATTGGCGCAGTGGCGGATGCGAAAGTGAAAACCGCTGCGGCTCTCCACCGCGGCGATCACATCCGTAAAGAGCTTGAACTGCGCGCGGGTATAGCGCTCGCAGTCCTCCCCCGGCTCATCCGAGACGGCGAAGTGGGTGTAGACGCCCTCGATGTCCAGATGCGGCAGGGCGACGGTTTTTACCAGGTTCTCCACGCCCGTCTCATAATAGCCCCCCGCGCAGAGGTAGCCCAGGCGGGACATGCCGGTGTCGAGCTTGATGTGGATCTTCAGCGTCTTTCCCAGCGCCCCCGCCGCCTCGGCATACTCTTTGGCCTTGGCAAGGGCGCTCACGGTCTGGGTGATGCGGTTTGCGATCAGGGTTTCGGTGTATTCGGGCGGCGTGTGGCCGAGGATCAGGATCGGCATGGAAACGCCGTTTTCGCGCAGCTCGAGCGCCTCGTCCAGGCAGGAGACCGCGAGATAGTCCGCGCCCGCCTCCTGTAAAAGCTTCGAGACCGGCACCGCGCCATGGCCGTAGGCGTCGGCCTTCACCACGCCGAGAAAACGGCAGCCCGCGGGCAGACTTTTGCGGATCGCCTCATAATTGTGGCGGATGTTGGGCAGGGAGATCTCCGCCCAGGTTCTCTTTTGCAGATCGTTCATGTTATTTATCTCCAATCGGATAGTTCGCAGAATACGCTCACGTTCCCGTCGCTCATCAGCTCCGCGCGAACGGGCTTCATCCCCTCGGCAAACCAGACCGTCACCGTGAGATGGTCGTCCGGCACGAGGCGATAGACCGCGCAGCCGTCCTCCTCCCAGTGGGTGTCCGGCAGCGCGCCTGTCAGCGCAAAGACAAGCTTCGGCAGCGCGTTCATCGGCGTAAGGCCGTAGGGGTCGAGCGGCGGCGTATCGAGCACGATGCCGTCATAGCAGAGCGCCGCGCCGTCCCCGTCCAGGCTGGCGGAGACCCCTTCGATAAGCTCCGGCGCCAATACGGTGACGCGCTCCTCCGCCGCGTCCTTTTCATAGCGCAGTGTGAAGCGCCGGCTTTGCTCCGGGTACTCACAGCGCAGATCTGCGGTAAAGGCAAGACTCTCCTTCGAGGCGAGCGATTCGGCAAAGGCTTCAAAACGGCTCTGCGCCGCGCGATCCCCGCAGGCGGAGAGCAGCAGGCAACAGAGCAGCAGCACGGGCAGCAGGACTTTTTTCATGGCGATCCTCCAAGTCGGAAATCAGTTACACATCCAAATCCTATGCCCGCCGGGTCTATTATAATGACTATTTCCCTGTTCGTCAATTTTTCTCTTGCACATTCCGGAAAAATATGATACTCTGTTTGTTGCTGTGAACGGGAAAATAGCGCATTCTCCGAACCGTCAGAGAGTGGGGGTCACCGGCTGCAAGCCCCCTGGTTTGGCCGCGCTTGGTTCGCCCGGGAGCTCCGGCCAATCCCCGGCGCGTCAGATGCGTTAGAGTCTGTATTTAAGCTGCGGCAATGACGCCGAACGTGGGTGGTACCGCGGAAGTTTTGCTTTCGTCCCAGTGTGTGGGATGGAAGCGTTTTTTATTGTACCCCTATCGCCCCTTCGGGGCACTTCCCCCCAAAGGGGGAAGCTATCAGGAAGGAGATTAGAATGAGAGAAATGATGCAGAAGCTTCGGGACGCCTCGATCCAGGCCATCCTGGAGAGTGAAAACGTGGAGAGCCTGGAGGCGCTGCGCGTCAAGTATCTCGGCAAGAAGGGCGAGCTCACCGGCATTCTCCGCCAGATGGGCAAGCTCTCCGCCGAGGAGCGCCCCGCCATGGGGCAACTGGCAAACCAGCTGCGCGCTGACATCGAAAGCGCCATCGACGCCCGCCGGAGCGAGCTCATGAGCGCGATGATGGAGAAGAAGCTGGAGCTGGAGGCCATCGACGTGACGCTGCCCAGCGAGGATGTGCGCGTCGGGCACAAGCACCCGATGTATAACGTTCTCGACCAGATCAAGGACATTTTTGTGGGCATGGGCTTTGAGATCGTGGACGGCCCCGAGGTGGAGCTTGCCGACTACAACTTCACCAAGCTCAACATTGAGGACACCCACCCCTCCCGCGAGTGGACGGATACCTTCTACTTCAAGGACGACAGCAGCATCCTTCTGCGCACCCAGACCTCGCCGATGCAGGTGCACGCGATGGAGACAAAACCCCTCCCCATCCGCATGATCGCTCCCGGCCGCGTCTACCGCAAGGATGAGGTGGACGCCACCCACTCCCCGATGTTCCACCAGATCGAGGGCATGGTCATCGACAAGGGTGTGACCATGGCAGACCTCAAGGCCACGCTCAACCTTGTGGTGGAAAAGATCTACGGCAAGGGCACGGTCACGCGCTTCCGTCCGCACCACTTCCCCTTTACCGAGCCGAGCTGCGAGATGGACATCCAGTGCCACAAATGCGGCGGCAAGGGCTGCCCCACCTGCAAGGGGCAGGGCTGGATCGAGGTGCTGGGCGCCGGTATGGTGCACCCGAAGGTGCTCGCCGGCTGCGGCATCGACCCGGAAATCTATTCCGGCTGGGCCTTCGGCATGGGGCTGGAGCGCCTCGCCATGGGCGAATATAAAATCACGGATCTGCGTCTGATCTTTGAGAACGACGTAAGATTCCTCGAACAGTTCTAAGGAGGCGCCGAGATGAAACTATCCAGAAAATGGCTCAACGAATTTGTCGATCTGCCCCTCGATGAAGTGGGCGACCGCGATTTTGACGAGGCGATGACCATCTCCGGCTCCAAGGTGGAGGTCACGGAGAATCTCGCCGAGAGCATCCACAACGTAAAGGTGGGGCGCGTCCTCTCCATGGAAAAGCACCCCAATTCCGACCATATGTACGTCTGCCAGCTCGACGTGGGCGAAAGCGAGCCCGTGCAGATCGTGACGGGCGCGTGGAACGTGCATGTCGGCGATCTCGTTCCCGCGGCGCTGCACAAATCCCTGCTGCCCGGCGGCGTGAAGATCGAAAAGGGCAAGCTCAGGGGCGTGGCGTCCTACGGGATGCTCTGCTCCCTCAAGGAGCTGAACCTCACCGAGCACGACTACGCCTACGCGGCGATCGAGGCCGCTGCTCTTTTAAACGACTACCACCCCATCGACCCCGACAAGCCCTCCCTCTCCTCTGACCTTCAGCCGGGCGACAAGCTCTTCGGCAAGGTCATCGCGGCAAAGGTCGAGGCGGTCGAGAACGCGGGCGTGAACCGCTGGAAGCTCACGTTTACCGATGGCAAAGAGACCGTCACGCCCTGCCAGAACGTGCACGCGGGCGATCTCGTCGCCTATGACACGGCGAAGGACAAGGTCTGCACGCTTGCCGACCTGCGCGCGGAGCAGCGGGAGTTTCCCCACTGCATTCCCGACGGCATCTTCATCCTGCATGAAGACTGCCGGCCCGGGGACGATATGGGCGCGCTCCTGGGGCTTGACGACCATGTGGTGGAGTTTGAGATCACGCCGAACCGCCCCGACTGCCTGTGCATGATCGGCCTTGCGCGCGAGGCCGCCGTCACCTTTAATAAGCCCCTCAAGCTGCACACCCCGGTGGTGGAGGCCAAGGCCGGCGGGAACATCCACGACATGGCGAAGATCGTCATCGAGGAGCCCGCCCTCTGCCCGCGCTACATCGGCCGCATGGTGCGAAATGTCAAGATCGGCCCCTCCCCCGCCTGGATGCGTGAGCGCATCCGCAACGCGGGTATGCGCCCGATCAACAACCTTGTGGACATCACCAACTACGTCATGCTCGAGTACGGCCAGCCCATGCACGCCTTCGATTTCAGTTGTGTGAAAAACGGCGAGATCCACGTCCGCCTCGCCAAAGAGGGCGAGAGCATTCAGACCCTCGACGGTACCCAGCGC
>CAJOCV010000089.1 GCA_905233785.1 uncultured Oscillospiraceae bacterium | reverse complement strand
CCGGAAAAAACAGATTTGATTTTGTTTGCCGCCTTCCGAGGCGGCAAATCAGAGGGGAGTGCCCCTCTGAACTCCCCCAAAGCCACGCAAGACTGAATAATTACATCGTTTCTCTCAATCGTCTTGCAAAACAGCGCTTCCCGCGCTATACTGGTTTTACAAGCAGCACGGTCAATCTACAGGATAAGGAGAGAGAACATATGGCAGAACTCAGACCCAAAATCGTCAAGCTGTGTCAGGTCGTCGGCGGACTCACCGGCGTCGTGAACAAGATCGACGAAAACGCGCCCGAGTATTACAGCCTCGCCAGCATCGTCACCGACGAGGAGGCCGACGTCGCCATCGCCGCCGGCCTGCGCAAGGTTCGCACCGCCGAGTGGCTCGCGAAAAAAGTCGGAAAGCCTGTCGAGGAGGTAGAGAAGCTGGCAAAGCACCTCGCCTGGATCGGCGTCTTCCGCTGTACCTACAACAAGGAAAAGGGCGTGGACGAATACTTCATGCAGATCTTCGCCCCCGGCATCATGGAGATGCTGGTCAACAATCAGGAGCTGCTGGACACCCACCCCGAGGTCGGCCGCGCCTTCGAGGAGTACACCCGCATCCGTATGCAGACCATGTCCCCGCTGATCCCGAACGGCTACGGTCTGATGCGCGTCGTGCCGGTGGAGAGCGCCATCAAGGATCTTCCCGGCGTCAGCAACTACGAAAAGCTCAGCTACTATCTCAATAAGTATGACACCTTCTGTGTCTCCCCCTGCTCCTGCCGCGCCTCCCGCAGCTCCATCAACGACGGCTGCGGCCACCTCGCCGAGGAGATGTGCGTGCAGATGGGCAAGGGCGCCGAGCATTACATCCGCACCGGCCGCGCCCGCCAGATCACGCGCGAGGAAGCGCTGGAGATCATCGCCCGTGCCGAGGAAAACGGCCTGATGCACGACATCCCCAACATCGAGGAGGCCGGCGAGAGCGCCGCCATCTGCAACTGCTGCGCCTGCGCCTGCTTTGGGCTGCGCGTTGGCCTCATGTTCGGCGCGCGTGACGCCATCCGCTCCAACTTCCAGGCGGAGGTGGACGAGGCCAAGTGCGTCGCCTGCGCCCAGTGCGTCGAGGTATGTCCCGCCAACGCCCTCAAGCTCGGCCAGAAGCTCTGCTCCACCGTCAACATCGAGCCGCAGAGCTATGTCAAGCTCTCCGAGCATATCGTGTCCAAGGCGGCCTGGAACCCCGATTACCGCGAGAACCGCGAGGACGTGCTGCCCTCCGGCACCGCCCCCTGCAAGGTGGCCTGTCCCGCGCACATCCCCGTGCAGGGCTATCTCAAGCTGGCCGCCCAGGGCCGCTATGAGGACGCGCTCGATCTCATCCGTACCGAGAACCCCCTGCCCGCCGTCTGCGGCCGTATCTGCAACAAAAAGTGCGAGCAGGAATGCACCCGCGGCAGCGTGGACGAGGCCGTCGCCATCGACGAGGTCAAGCGCTTCATCGCAGACCACGATCTGAACGCGGAGACCCGCCGCATCCCCAAGATGGTCAACCAGATCGGCCGCCCCTACACCGAGAAGATCGCCGTCATCGGCGCAGGCCCTGCGGGTCTGAGCTGCGCCTACTACCTTGCCAAGAAGGGCTACCCCGTCACGGTCTTTGACCGCAACCCGGTCCCCGGCGGTATGCTCACCATGGGCATTCCCAACTTCCGCCTCGAAAAGGACGTGCTGAACGCCGAGATCGACGTGATTCGCGCCATGGGTGTGGAGTTCAAGTGCGGCGTGGAGGTCGGCAAGGACGTCACCATCCAGCAGCTTCGTGACCAGGGCTTCAAGGGCTTCTACCTTGCCATCGGCGCGCAGAAGTCGGCTCCCCTGAACCTGCCCGGCGAGGAGCTGGCGGGCGTCTATGGCGGCGTGGACTTCCTGCGTGAGGTTAACCTCGGCAAGCTGCCCGCCATCGGCAAGAGCTGCGCCGTCGTGGGCGCGGGCAACGTGGCGATGGACGTGTGCCGCACGGCTGTCCGTCTCGGCGCCGAGAACACCTATATCATCTACCGCCGCTCCCGGGACGAGATGCCCGCCGACCCCGAAGAGGTGGCCGAGGCCATGGAGGAGGGCGTGCAGTTTAAGTTCCTCAACGCCCCCGTGGAGATCCTGGGCGAGAACGGCAAGGTCTGCGGCCTGAAGGTCGAGCGCATGGCGCTGGGCGAGCCCGATGAGAAGGGACGCCGCAAGCCCGTGGGCACCGGCGAGTTTGAGGTGATCCCCGTCGATTCCGTCATCGGCGCCATCGGCCAGAAGATCGACCTCGGCTCCCTCGATCTGGGCGAAGTGAAGCTCACGAAGCAGGGCACCGTCGCGGCCGACCCCCTCACCTGCCAGACCGGCGAGCCCGACATCTTCGCGGGCGGCGACGTGTACACCGGCCCCGGCTTTGCCATCAACGCCATTGCCGCCGGCAAGGAGGCCGCCATTTCCCTGCACCGCTACGTCCACCCCGGCCAGACCCTCACCATGGGGCGCGACCGCCGCGTGTACAAAGCCCTCGACAAAGACCATGTGCGGCTCGAAGTGGGCGGCTTCGACAAGGAGCACCGTCAGGTGCGCGGCTACAACGCCGAAAAGGCCAAGACCTTCTCCGACGCCCGCGTCACCTTCACCGAGGAGCAGGTGCGCAAGGAGTGCGCCCGCTGCCTGGGCTGCGGCGCGACGAAGGTCGATGCGTACCTGTGCATCGGCTGCGGCATCTGCACCACGCGCTGCAAGTTTGACGCCATCCACCTCAAGAAGGTGCGCGACTGGCACGCCGGCACCTTCGAGACCATGCCCATCAAGTCCGCGGCCAATCTTGTGCGCAAGGCCGGCGGCATCGTGAAAAGGGCGGTTACGAAGTAATGCACGAGCTCGGAATCTGTGACGCCATGCTCAAAATGGTGCGCGGCATCATGCGGGACGAGGGACTGGAAGAGCTCACCCGCATCACGGTGGAGGTCGGCTCTTTAAGCGGCGTCATGCCGAACTTCCTCGCCGACTGCTGGGTCGCCGTCACCGACGGGACGGAGCTTCAGAACACGGAATTCGTGATCGAGGAGCTTCCCGGCACCGCCCAGTGCATGGACTGCGGCGAGGAGTTCACCGCCGACTTGAATGACCTGACTTGTCCCCGCTGCCGCGGCAAAAAGCTCATACCGCTGACCGGCCGCGATCTCACGCTCAAGGAGCTCCTCGCGCCGTAAGGGCATTTCAATCTCAGCGCAGCGGATCATTCCGCGCCGAAGGCGCGGCGCCAGAAAAGGGCGCGTTGCAAGATACGCGCATAGCCCAGTCACCATCGGGGAGGGGCTCGCCCCTCCCGGCAGCACGGAGTGTTGTCTTGAGAAAATGTTCGGCGAATTCGCAGATTGTACGAATTCGCCGAACATTTCTTTGCTATACAAGCTCTGGTTCGCCGGGAGGGCACAAGGCCCTCCCCTACGATGCAACCAGGGTTTTCGCATTTGTTTCGTATCTTGCAACAGCCCCCCTTCCATTTTCGGCAAGCACCGCAGCGCCGAGCGGTGCTCGGCGGCAGCTCTCTACCGCCGGAAAGCTGTTGCAGTTTTTGTTGGGGATAGGATTAGTATACTCTCCGTATCTCGCCCGTGACGCCGCAGGTCTTGCGGAAGGCCGCAAGATCGCCTTCATCCCGGATCAGCATGATCTCCCGCAGCTTGCCGCTCTCGCGATCGCGCATACAGGCCACCTGCTCGCCGGTGCAGATGCTGCAGCGCAGCACCGGCTCCCATTTCTCCGGCGGGTAGAGCGGCGGCGTCTCCTTCTTTTTTGAGAAAAGTCCCATCTTCGGCCTCCTGTTATTTGTTTGGATGCCAACAGTATACCGCCGCGCCGTGCTTCTGCCAAGAGGCGGGAGGAGAAATTTCACTTTCCTCTTGACAAATGGAGTTAGTTCTATTAAACTAACAGAAGTTAGAAAAGGCGAACCAGCGGCGCTTTTTTATTGCGCGGCGGTTAGCCGATTCTAACAGTGTGGATTTTGGGAGGATACATAGATATGATGCCTCTGCTGCTCGCCGAGACCGGCGAGGAAGCCATCATCCGGAAGGTGGGCGGAAGCCCCGAGATGAAGCAGCATCTGGCCGATCTGGGATTTGTCGTGGGGGGAAGCGTCTGCGTGATCTCCACCATCGGCGGGAACCTGATCGTCAAGGTGAAGGAGTCCCGGGTCGCCATCAGCCGCGAGATGGCCGGAAAAATTATGATTTAAGAGGAGAGAGGACAGCATGAACACATTGAGAACGGCTCCGATCGGCAGTACGGTCAAGGTTGTCAAGCTCCATGGCGAGGGCGCGATCAAGCGCCGCATCATGGACATGGGCATTACCAAGGGCGTGGAGATCTATGTGCGCAAGGTCGCCCCGCTGGGCGACCCCATCGAGGTCACGGTGCGCGGCTACGAGCTTAGCCTGCGCAAGGCCGATGCGGACATGATCGAAGTAGAGTGATTTAATCGCGGAACAAGGAGTAAGCTATGGACAAACAAATCAAAATCGCGCTTGCCGGCAACCCCAACTGCGGCAAGACCACGCTGTTTAACGCGCTGACCGGCTCCAACCAGTTCGTGGGCAACTGGCCGGGCGTCACCGTGGAGAAAAAAGAAGGCAGGCTCAAAAACCACAAGGACGTGATCGTCACTGACCTGCCGGGCATCTACTCCCTCTCCCCCTATACGCTGGAAGAGGTCGTAGCGCGCAACTATCTCATCGACGAGCGGCCTAATGTCATCCTCAACATCGTTGACGGCACGAACCTTGAGCGCAACCTCTATCTGACCACCCAGCTTGTCGAGATCGGCATCCCCGTGGTGGTGGCGCTCAACATGATGGACATCGTGCAGAAGAAGGGCGACAAGATCAACACCAGGGAGCTTGCCCGTCAGCTCGGCTGCGCGGTGGTGGAGATTTCCGCCCTGAAGGGTACCGGTACGGAGGAGGCCGCCGAGGCCGCCATCAAGGCCGCGACCGGCACCAAAACCGTTCCCCAGCACAGCTTCTCCGGCGTGGTGGAGCACGCCCTCGCGCACATCGAGGAGGTCACCGTGCACAATCTGCCCGAGGAGCAGCAGCGCTGGTACGCCATCAAGATTTTCGAGCGCGACGACAAGGTGCTCGAGAAGCTGAACATCGCCCCGGCCACGCTGCAGCATATCGAGAAGGATATTCAGGCCGCGGAAAAGGAGCTGGACGATGACGCCGAGAGCATCATCACCAACGAGCGCTATATTTACATCGCCTCCGTCATCAAGGCCTGCGTGAAAAAGGGACAGAAGGGCAAGCTCACCAGCTCCGACAAGATCGACAAGGTGGTCACAAACCGCATTCTCGGCCTGCCGATCTTTGCGGCGGTCATGTTCCTGGTCTACTGGATCGCCATGGGCCCCTTCGGCACCTTCCTGACCGACTGGACCAACGATGTGCTCGGCGGCGAGTGGCTGACTGAGGGCTCCCGCGCGATCATGGAGAGCATCGGCGCGGCCGACTGGCTGACCGGCCTGGTGGCCGACGGTATCTTCGCCGGTGTCGGCGCGGTGCTCGGCTTCGTGCCGCAGATGCTGGTGCTGTTCCTTCTGCTCTGCATCCTGGAGGACTGCGGCTACATGGCGCGTATCGCCTTCATCATGGACCGTATTTTCCGCCGCTTCGGCCTGAGCGGCAAGAGCTTTATCCCCATGCTCGTCGGCATGGGCTGCGGCGTGCCGGGCGTCATGGCCTCCCGCACGATCGAGAACGAGCGTGACCGCCGCATGACCATCATGACCACGACCTTCATCCCCTGCGGCGCGAAGATGCCCATCATCGGCCTCATCGCGGGCGCGCTCTTCGGCGGCAGCGGCCTGGTCGCCACCTCCGCCTACTTCATCGGCATCGCTGCCATCGTCATCTCCGGCATCATGCTGAAGAAGACCAAGATGTTCGCAGGCGACCCGGCTCCCTTCGTCATGGAGCTGCCCGCCTACCACGTCCCCTCCGCGGTGAACGTGCTGCGCGGCACCTGGGAGCGCGGCTGGTCCTTCATCAAGAAGGCCGGCACCGTGATCCTGCTGTCCTCCATCGTGATCTGGTTCCTCTCCGGCTTCGGCACGGTCAACGGTCAGTTCGGCATGGTGGATGAGCTCTTCGAGGACGAGGAGCTGGTCACCGAGGAATATGTCGCCGAGCTTGCCGACAAGATGGGCATCCCCGAGGACGAGGTCGCGCCGATGGACGATTCCATCCTCGCCGGCGTCGGCAACTTCGTCTCCCCGATCTTCAAGCCCCTGGGCTTTGGCTCCTGGAAGCCGACCGTCGCCACCGTGACGGGTCTGGTTGCAAAAGAAGAGGTTGTCGGAACCTTCGGCGTGCTGTATAATTACGACGACGAGGGCGGCGAGGCGGAGCTCTCCGAAGAGGGCGACGAGATCTGGGATAAGGTCGCGGCGGACTTCAACAAGTTCTCCAATGGCCACGGCAAGCTTGCCGCCTACGCCTTCATGATCTTCAACCTGCTCTGCGCCCCCTGCTTCGCGGCCATCGGCGCCATCAAGCGCGAGATGAACAGCCGCAAGTGGACCTGGTTTGCCATCGGCTATCAGTGCGGCTTTGCCTATGTGGTGGCGCTGATCGTCTACCAGCTCGGCGGCCTGTTCACCGGCAATCTGAGCGTACTCGGCCTGATCGCGGCGCTTGTGCTGCTGGCGGCCATCGTCTACCAGCTCGTCAAGCCCTACAAAGAGGCCACCAAGCTTGCAGTAAAGTGAGCGCTTAGAAGATAGCGGTCGTTGACCAAAGGAGGATTCTATGCTTGCATTTCTTTCAGCGAATATTGCCAATATCGTGGTCATCGCGGTGATCCTGCTCGTGGTGACGCTTGCGGTGCGCAGTCTTGTGCGCGATAAGAAGGCGGGCAAATCCTCCTGCGGCTGCAATTGCGCAAGCTGCGGCGCCTGCTCCGGCGGCTGCGCGGCGGCGAAGAAGCCATAGATTTGTCTCCAAGCTGATCATAACGGGCAAGCTGCGCAGGCAAAACCCTACGGAATAAACCCTCCTGTTTTGCCTGTAAGGGCAGACGCCACCGAAGCGAAGCTAATCCCTTCAGGGAGGCAGCCCGTAAAGCTACGATCAGCACCCGGCGAGCCGCGGTTTCCTGCGTGGTACAATCCATGTCAGAAGTACCATTGAGCGGCAGCGGTATGCGGCGCACCCGGCAACGCGATTTTGCGATAGCGGCGACCCCCCCCGCTTCCGCGAGGGGTCAAGGGGACTCTTCCCCTTGCGCATTTCTTTCCCCTATTTCTTTGGGCGTCCAAAGAAATAGGGCCGCCGGAGGCATCCGAACGACTGGAGACAAACCTATAGATTTCGCGGCTGTGACATTCACAGCCCCTTTTCAAGGAGAAAGATATGATCGAGACAAAGGTAAAGGTAGACGGTATGATGTGCGGCATGTGCGAGGCGCATGTGAACGACGCGGTGCGCAGGGCGCTCCCGGTCAAAAAGGTCAGCTCCTCCCACACATCGGAGGAAGCGCTGGACGAGCAGACGCTGCGCGACGCCATCAACGCCACCGGCTATGAGGCCGGGGAGATCACGAGCAAGCCTCATCAGAAAAAGGGCTTTCTCGGACTGTTCTGATAATACTCAAAGCTCAAAACAGGGGCTGTGAAAAACGGTGTTTTTCACAGCCCCCTTGTCTTATGCGTTCCAGGCGGTGATCTGCTCGCGCAGCCACTGGGCAAACTCGTCGATGCCCTCGCCGGTGCGGGCGCAGATCGGGATGATCTTCATGTTGGGGTTGAGACGCAGGACGTACTTTTTGCACGCTTCGATGTCGAAATCGAAGTAGGGCAGCACGTCGATCTTGTTGATGAGCAGCACGTCGCAGATGGAGAACATCAGGGGGTACTTGAGGGGCTTGTCGTGCCCTTCGGGGACGGAGAGGATCATCGCGTTTTTGACGGCGCCGGTGTCGAACTCCGCGGGGCAGACGAGGTTTCCGATGTTTTCCAGGATCGCAAAGTCGATGTCCGCCGTGCCGAGCCCCAGAAGCCCCTGCTTGGTCATACCCGCGTCCAGGTGGCACATGCCGCCGGTGTGCAGCTGAATGACCTTGGCGCCGGTCTTCTCGATGGTGGCGGCGTCCACGTCGGAGTCAATGTCGGCCTCCATGACGCCGATGCGAAATTCATCCTTCAGGGCGGCGATGGTGGCCTTGAGGGTGGTGGTCTTGCCGGAGCCGGGGGAGCTCATCAGATTCAGGAGGAAGGTTTTCTCCCGCTTGAGCTGCTCGCGCAGCTTGTCGGCCTCCCGGTCGTTGTTTTCAAAAACGCTCTGTTTGATTTCCAGTACGCGATAGCCTTCCATAAAGACACCTCGTTTTCTTTTTATCTTACCACGCCCGTTCTATCTTAGCAAGTCCATTGCCTCGCGGAACTGCGCTTCAAAGGCGGCGCGGTTTTTTACATAGTCGCACTTGCCGTCGGCAAGCCACAGCGGCTCCTCCCGCAGGGAGAGAAGCAGCGCGGAGAGCGGGTCGGAGCCTTCTCCGCCGGGCAGCGCCGGGATCAATCCGCTTTGCAGCGCAAGCTGCGCGGCGCGGTTTTCGGCAAAGAGCCAGCTTGCGAAGGCGCTCGCCCCGCGAGTCGGACGCATGAGCGCGAGACAGCGCAGATCCGCGAGCCGGGGACTTGCGGCGGGAGCGGCGAGGGTGAAGCCCGCCGGGACGCCGCCGGTGAGCCGATCGCTGTACACAAGCTGGGCGTCCAACACGCCCGGGGCAGCCTCCCCGGTGCAGAGGCTGCCGGAGAACGCACACTCGGCCAGCGCGTTCCAGGCCGCCTGAAAAGCGGGGTAGAAGCAGTCCTTTTCCCGATCCGCGTGAAATTCACCCACGCCGAGCATGGCCTGGCAGATCAGATCGGCGTAGGAATCGGCGGCGAAGCAGGGGCGCTTTTGCGCGCTTGCCCATTCGCAGAGCGACAGAAAGTCGGCGGGCGCGTCTGCGCCGCGGGTGAGCAGCAGCTGCACCCGGCTCCCGAGCGGAAACACGCTCCTTCCGACGCCCTCGGCGCGTCCGGCAAGCGTTTCGGGATAGGAAACCGGGTTTGCCAGGGACGCCAACAGCCCCTCCTCCGCAAGGCCGAAGGCGAGCGTGTGGGAGCAGAGCAGCAGGTCGGGGCGGGCGGTGTTGAGCGCGCTTTGCAGCGCGTCTGCGTCCGCAAACTCCCGCAGCGCCACGGGATAGCCGTAGTCCTCCGCCGCGTCGCGGAGCGCGGGCAGCAGCGGATCGTCGGACGCGCACCAGAGCGTCACGCTGCCGCGCGTTTCCCGCTTCCCGCAGCCGCAGAGCAACAGCACAAACGCCAGCAGCAGACACAGCCGCCGTTTCATAGCGGCTGCTTTTTGATCTGCGCCCAGCGGCGGGGATAGCGCTTTGGCGTATCGGCGGTCTTGCGGATGAGGATGGCAGTGTGCGTCACGTCCGTGCCGGGGATCGTGTACTCCGCCACGCGCTCCACTTCGCCGCCCAGGGTGCGGATGGCTGTTCTCGCCTCCGCAAGCTCCTCCGCCGCGCCGGGTCCCTTCATGGCGACAAAGAGCCCGCCCGTCTTCACAAAGGGCAGACAGAGCTCGGCAAGCAGATTGAGCCTTGCCACCGCGCGGGAAACGGCCAGGTCGAAGCCTTGCCGGAAATCCGCCGGCGCCTCCTCCGCCCGGGCGTGGACACAGCGCACATCGTCAAAACCCAGCGCCTCGCAGGTGCTTTGCAGGAACTTTACCCGCTTGTCGAGGCTGTCCAGCAGCGTCAAGTCCATCTCGGGCTGGGCGATCTTGAGCGCGAGCCCCGGAAAGCCCGCGCCGCTGCCCACGTCAATGACGCGCTTGCCGCGCAGCTCGCACAGCGTCAGCAGCGCCGCGCTGTCGAGAAAATGCAGCCGCGCGGAATCCGCCTCGCCCTCGATGGCGGTCAGGTTCATCACCTTGTTCTGCTCTGTGAGCGTCTCGTAATACAGCCGATAGCGCCGCTTCGCCGTCTCGTCCAGCGTCAGAGAAAGCGCGGCGAAGCCCTCGGTCAAAATCTGTTCCAATGTCATGCGAATATCTCCAACGAAAAATAGTAAATAGTGAATAGTGAAGGTGTCCCCTTTGGGGACAATTATAATAGGTCGCGCAGCGACACCATATCTTTTCACTGTTCACTTTTCTCTTTTCACTGATAAAATACATGGTTTCCGATGCGGCAGACCTCGGTGAGCTCGCTTCGGAACCAGGAATCGTCCCCCCGGTCGGGATTTACAAAATACAGACTGCCGCCCGCGGTGCTGTAGCCCTCAAGACAGAGATAAGCCGCGATGCGGCTCGGCTCGTCCGGCTCAGCGGCGACCTCGCCGGTGCCGACGGGCGTAAACTGGATCGTGTGCTCCCGGTCGAGCACCACGGCGGTGACGGTCGCGGGAAAGCGATCATCCTTCACGCGGTTCAAAACGACGTTGCCCACGCCGATCTTCCCCGCGAGAGATTCGTGCTGTGCCTCGGAATAGATGATGTGCGTAAGCCAGAAAAGGTCGTCCGCCTGCGTCGTGCGGGTATAGTAGTCCTCCCCGCCCTGTAAAAGCGCATAGCCCGTGCCGCCCACGTCGGCGCGGGCGTCGGTAAGCGCGATGGAGAGCCCGAACAGCCGCTCCACCGCGTCCGCGGGCAGGTACAGCCGCCCGTCCGCCTCCAGCCAGCCCTCGGGCGCGTAGAGATAGCGCCCCTCGGCGGTAAACCAGGGCTGTTCCCGCCGCCCCTCCACGGTGAGACCGGGGAGAGTCAGCGTAAACGCCTCCGCGTCCAACACCGTTTCGCTCTCCAGCCCATAATAGCGGCACAGGGTCTCCGGCGCAAGGTAGGCGACGCCGTCTCGCACATAGCCCCGATCCGTCAGCAGCCCGTCAAAATACACGCGCAGGGGCTCATGGGGATGCGCCGGCGCGCTCGGCAGGGGGGCGGCGGTCGCCGCCGCCGTCTCTTCCGGGGCGGCGGGCGTCTCCGATCTTGCGCAGCCGACAAGCAGCAGACAGAAAAGCAGCAGCGCGAGAGGGCGCTTCATGCCCCCGCCTTGCAGGCCTTGAGCGCCTGCGCCAGCTGATCGGGGCAGGAGCTGGGCTTGTAGCCGCAGCGGATGCCCTCCATGCGCCGAATGGCCTCGTCCACATCCATCCCCGAAACCAGACGGGAGATGCCCTGCAGATTGCCGTCACAGCCGCCGATCACCTTGACAGACTGAATGGTGTTGCCCTCCAGCTCGATCTCCATCAGCTGGGAGCAGACGCCCTTCGGGCGGTAGGTATAGGTCATGGGTATCAACTCCTTTGAGGGAAATATAGCACAGTTTTAGCGTCTTTTCAATCATATGTCTCCGCGTCCGCAGAACAACGGATCACATCTGGAGCGACATCTGTTCCTCGCCCTTATCCTCCGGCTTTAAGAGCGCGCCGGCGGCGGGCAGACTTCTTACGCGGTAGCGGCTCTGGTTCTGGATCGTGCTGTTGGAAAGCAGCGCGGCGCCGGTGAGCGTTTTGCGCGCTTTGAGCGCCATGACGGCGACCCCCTGGGTGCTGCGGCTGCTTTTGGCCTGCAGGAGACTTGTGTGGAAGAGCAGGCAGCGCTCGTCGCTCGAAACGCAGACCACATCCTGCTCCCCGTCGAGCACCAGCAGCGCCCTGAGCGGGCTCTTGTCCGAGTAGGCGCCGATGAGCTTTTTGCGGTTGGTCTTGGTCTCGTAGGCCGAAAGCTCCACGCGCGCGGCCTTGCCGTTTTCAAACACGAACAGCAGGTGCTTGCGGTAATCGCCGGGGTCGAGCACGGTGAAGACGTTCTCCCCCTCGTCCATCTGGAGCTTTGTGGGCAGGTACACGCCGAGCGCGGAGGCTTTGCCGTCTTCAAACTCGCTCAGGCGCGTCTTGTAGACCTGCTGCTTATCCGTAAAGACCAGCAGCTCCGAGCGGTTGGTGGCCTCAAAGCTTATGAGCAGCCCATCGCCCTCCTTATACTTCTGCTCCCCGCTCATGCGCAAGGACTGGGCGGTGATCTTCTTGAGGTAGCCGCCGCGGGAGAGGAACACCGTCACCGGGTAATCCGGCACGCTCTCCGCCTCGTCAAACTCTTCGATCTCGTCGGCATAGACGATGGCGGTTTTGCGCGGGGCGGCGAACTTCTTCTGCACCTGTTTGAGCTCTTCCACGATGATGCTCTTGATGCGCCTGCGGTTTTGGAGCGTGGCTTCGAGCTCGGCAATGTCCTTCTCCAGCGCTTCGATCTCGGCGGTGCGCTTTAAGATGTATTCGCGGTTGATGTTTCTGAGCCGGATCTCCGCCACATACTCGGCCTGGATCTGGTCGATGCCGAAGCCCATCATCAGATTGGGCACGACCTCGCTCTCCAGCTCCGTATTGCGGATGATCTCGATGGCCTTGTCGATGTCCAGCAGGATCTTTTCCAGGCCCTGCAGCAGGTGCAGCTTGTCCTGCTTCTTCTGCAGCTCAAAGAAAACCCGCCGCCGCACGCAGTCCATGCGCCAGGCCGTCCACTCCTCCAAAATCTCCCGGACGCCCATGACGCGCGGGTTGCCCCCGACGAGGATGTTGAAGTTGCAGGGAAAGGCGTCCTGGAGCGTGGTGAGCTTGAAGAGCTTCTGCATGAGCTTGTCGGGATCGACGCCGCGCTTCAAGTCGATCGCAAGGCGCAGACCGCCGAGGTCGGTCTCATCGCGCATGTCGTTGATTTCGCGCACCTTGCCGGTTTTGATGAGCTCCGCCACCTTGTCGATGACGGCCTCGGAGGTGGTGGTATAGGGGATCTCGAAAATTTCGATGATGTTTTCCTTGTCGAGATAGCGCCAGCGGGCGCGCACCTTGAAGCTGCCGCGGCCGGTCTGATAAATGCTCTCCATCTCCCGGCGCTCATAGATGATCTCGCCGCCGGTGGGGAAATCCGGGGCGGGCAGCGTCGCGTGCAGGTCGCAGTCCGGGTCTTTGAGGTAGGAAATCGTCGTCTCGCACACCTCACCGAGGTTAAAGCCGCAGATTTGGCTGGCCATACCGGCGGCGATGCCGGAGTTGGCGGAGACCAGGACGTTCGGGAAGGCCGTGGGGAGCAGGGTCGGCTCCTTCATGCTGCCGTCGTAGTTATCCACGAAATCCACGGTGTCGTGGTCGATGTCCCGGAACAGCTCCCCGCAGATGGCGGAGAGCCGCGCCTCGGTATAGCGGGAGGCGGCGTAGGACATATCGCGGGAATAGACCTTGCCGAAGTTGCCCTTGGAATCCACAAAGGGCGTCAGCAGCGCCTGATAGCCCGCGGAGAGGCGCACCATAGTCTCATAGATGGCGGCGTCGCCGTGCGGGTTTAGCTTCATCGT
Organism: uncultured Oscillospiraceae bacterium; assembly: GCA_905233785.1. Lineage (GTDB taxonomy): Bacteria > Bacillota > Clostridia > Oscillospirales > Oscillospiraceae > Limivicinus. The sequence continues at coordinate 4,925 of CAJOCV010000089.1, read as the reverse complement.
CTGGCCGACGATGTTGGCGCTCTTGGTGCGGCTGCCGCCGAGAAGCCCCATTTTGAACATGGTGTAGAGGAGCTTGCGGTGGGAGGGCTTGAAGCCGTCGATCTCCGGGATCGCGCGCGAGACGATGACCGACATGGCGTAGGGCATGAAGTTCGTCTCGAGCGTCTCGGTGATGGGCTGCTCCATCACTTCCGCCCGCAGCCCCATCACGTTGGGGTTATCGAATTTTTTCTTTTCCGTTTCCTTCTTCTTTGCCATAAAAAGCCCCTATTACGAAATATCCGCGAGATCCAGATACTGCGCGCCGAACTCAGCGATATGGTTCTTGCGTCCCTCCAGATCGTCCCCCAGCAGCAGGTCGAAGACCTGCGCCATGCGCTCGGCGTCCTCGGGCATGACCTTGATGAGGCGGCGGGTCTCCGGGTTCATGGTGGTCATCCACATCATGTCCGGGTCGTTTTCGCCGAGACCCTTGCTGCGGTTGATCGTGGCCTTCGCGCCCTTGAGGGACTCGACGATCTCGGCCTTCTCCCGGTCGGAGTAGGCAAACCAGGTCTTGCCCTTGCTCTCGATCTCGTACAGGGGCGACTCCGCGATAAAGACGTAGCCCTCGCGGATCAGCGTCGGCACGAGGCGGTAGAGCATCGTGAGGATCAGCGTGCGGATGTGGAAGCCGTCCACGTCCGCGTCGGTACAGATGATGACCTTGTTCCAGCGCAGGTTATTGAGATCGAAGCTCGAAAGCTCCTTGGTGTGCTTGTCCTTGACCTCGACGCCGCAGCCGAGCACCTTCATCAGATCGGTGATGACGTCGCTCTTGAAGATGCGCACGAAATCCGCCTTGAGGCAGTTTAGGATTTTGCCGCGCACGGGCATGATGCCCTGAAACTCCGCGTCGCGCGAGAGCTTGCACGCGCCGAGAGCGGAGTCGCCCTCCACGATGTAGATTTCCCGCTTTTCGGGATCGCGGCTGCGGCAGTCCACGAACTTCTGCACGCGGTTTGCGATGTCGATGGAGCCGGAGAGCTTCTTTTTCATGCCCTGGCGGGCTTTTTCGGCGGTCTCGCGGCTGCGCTTGTTGATGAGCACCTGCTCGGCGATGCGGTCGGCCTCGGGCTTGTTTTCGATGAAATAGACCTCAAGCTGGCTCTTGAAAAACTCGGTCATCGCCTGCTGGATGAAGCGGTTGTTGATGGCCTTCTTGGTCTGGTTTTCGTAGGAGGTCTGGGTGGAGAAGCAGTTCGTGACCAGCACAAGGCAGTCCTGCACGTCCTGGAACTTGATGGAGCTCTCGTTTTTCTGGTACTTGTTCTGCTGCTTCAAGTAGGCGTCGATCGCGGAGAGGAAGGCGCTTTTGACCGCCTTGTCCGGCGCGCCGCCGTTTTCGAGCCAGGAGGAGTTGTGGTAGTATTCCAGGATATTGACCTTGTTGGAAAAACAGAAGGCGGCGGAAATCTTCACCTTGTACTCCGGCTTATCCTCGCGGTCACGTCCCTTCCGCTCGGTGGAGACGAAATAGGGCGCGGTGAGGGGGCCTTCTCCGGCAAGCTCCGTCACATAGTCCATGATGCCGTTTTGGTAGCAGTAGTCCCGCGTCTCGAAGCTCTTGCCCTTCTGGATGCGCAGCCGGAAGGTGACGCCCGCGTTCACCACCGCCTGGCGGTGCAGCACATCGTCAAAGTATTCGGTGGGAATGTCGATGTCGGTAAAGACCTCGATGTCCGGCCGCCAGCGGATCGTGGTGCCGGTCTTTTTCCGGTCGGCGGGCTCGATCTTCAGCTCCTGCCCCTTTTTGCCCACGGGCTTGCCCTTCTTGAAATGCAGGGAATACTTCTGATTGTCGCGCCAGACCGTCACGTCCATGTACTCGGAGGCGTACTGCGTCGCGCAGGAGCCGAGGCCGTTCAAGCCCAGGGAATATTCGTAGTCGCCGCCGTCGGCGTTTTTATACTTGCCGCCCGCGTAGAGCTCGCAGAAAACCAGCTCCCAGTTGAAACGCTTCTCATTGGGGTTCCAGTCCATCGGGCAGCCCCGGCCGAAGTCCTCCACCTCGATGGACTTATCTTCGTAGTAAGTCAGCGTGATCAGATTGCCGTGCCCCTCGCGCGCCTCGTCGATGGAGTTGGAGAGAATTTCAAAGACAGCGTGTTCGCAGCCGTCCAGCCCGTCCGAGCCGAAGATCACGCCCGGGCGCTTGCGGACGCGGTCGGCGCCCTTGAGCTGGGAGATGCTGTCGTTGCCGTACTGTACCGATTTAGTATACCATCGAAAAAAAACGAAAGCAACAACACAACGGTAACGAAGCGGGACAAACGCAGAAAGGAGGACAGCGTAAGCAGTGCCGCCTCCCCCGCGAGGCAAATGCCGGAGAGGGACTTGCGCCGTGCGCGCACTCGCGGCGGGGGAACGCTCGCACACTTGCGGGGCGAGAAGTGTTTTTTCCGAGGTACACGCCCAACGCACGGGAGCACCGCAAGAGCCCCCGTACCGGCGGCTGTCTTTGTACTTGTGTTTTTCCCGGTTCCATGGTATCATACATAAAACAGCTAAGCGATGATGAAATCGGCAAGAGCAAATCCCGAGATCATTTGCGTTCTGAATCAGGGCGCATAGTTTCCGGGAGACGCCGCAGGCGATGGAATCAGCGTCTACGCAGCTTCTGTTCCCTTGGCGAAACGGCGGTGCCATTTCTTGTATGTGGAGGTAATCGTAATGAAGGATTTCGGCGTAAAACCCTATCTGTTTCCGATGCCGGTGTACATGATCGGCACTTACAACGAGGACGACAGTGTGGACTCCATGGCCATGGCCTGGGGCGGCATCTGCGCGGAGGACATGGTGGCGCTCAATCTGGAGGAGGATCACAAGACCGTCGCAAATCTCAGGGCGAGAGGCGGCTTCACGCTCTCTGTCCCCGGGATGGACACGCTGGCGGAATCCGACTTCATGGGCATCGCGAGCGCGAACAAGTTTTCGGACAAGTTTGAGCGCACCGGGCTGCACGCCGTCAAGAGCAGCCGTGTGGACGCGCCGATCATCACCGAGTATCCCCTGACGCTCGAGTGCAGCGTGGTGGAGATGCAGCAGCAGCCCTACGGCCTGCGGGTGCTGGGTAAAATCGAAAACGTGCTGGCGGACGAAAAGGTACTCGACGAGCAGGGGCGCATCGACTGCGGCAAGCTCAACACCTTCCTCTTCGACCAGATGCGAAACGACTATTACGCGGTGGGCGAAGTCTGCGGCAAGGCCTGGCACAGCGGCGCGGCGCTGCTGAAAAAGTAAGACCCTTGGGGGCTGTGAAAAACTTTGTTTTTCACAACCCCCAGTTTTCAGTTTTCAGGCAGAAATCCGGATGCTGAAAACACACGGCGCGAGGCGGGCTTGATGTGTCCGGGACTCTATGCTATGATAGAAAGTAACGATTCGGTCTTGCGTGGCTTTGGGGGAGTTCAGAGGGGCACTCCCCTCTGATTTGCCGCCTCGGAAGGCGGCAAACAAAATCAAATCTGCTCGCCCCGCAAGTGTGCGAGCGTTCCCCCGCCGCGAGTGCGCGCAGCGGGGTGCATCCCCTCTAACGATTTAGTCCCGGAACGGGACGGAATCGTTACGATAGAAAAACAAGGAGGTGCGCTGTCCATGGACGCAAAGCTTTTTGGGAGCGCGATGCTCAAGTTTTTCAGCGGCCTTGCGCTGATGCTGCTGCTGCTCTTTCTGCCGGCGGGAACGCTGCGCTGGTTCGAGGGCTGGCTGCTGATCGGGATCCTCTTCGTGCCCATGTTTCTCGCGGGGCTGGTGATGATGGCAAAAAGCCCGGAGCTTCTGCGAAAGCGCCTGAACGCGAAGGAAGAGCAGGGGGAACAAAAACAGGTGATCGCCCTGAGCGGGCTGATGTTCCTCGCCGCCTTCGTGCTTGCGGGGTTAGGCTTCCGCTTTGGCTGGCTGCCGCTTCCGCGCGGCGTCTCCTATGCCGCGGCGGCGCTATTTCTGCTGGGCTACGGGCTTTACGCCGAGGTGCTGCGCGAAAACGCCTGGCTCTCCCGCACGATCGAGGTGCAGGAGCAACAGCAGGTGGTGAGCACCGGGCTTTACGGCGTTGTGCGCCATCCCATGTACGCCGCCACCGTGCTGCTCTTTCTCGCGATGCCGCTGGTGCTGCGCTCGCTGCCGTCTTTTCTCGTCATGCTGGGCTACCTGCCGATCATCGCAAAGCGCATCCAAAACGAGGAAGCCGTGCTGGAGCGCGGGCTTGCAGGCTACAAGGAATACAAGCAGCGCGTGAAATACCGGCTGCTGCCCGGAATCTGGTGAAATCCCGGGAAGTGTTTTGAAAATCGCTCCTCAGCTATTGCAATCTGTTCAAATACTTATTATAATATTTCGGCGAAAATACGACGCGGTACGGAGGCAGGCTTGGAGCATCTGAAAGCGGACATTTACGGAATCGTTCAGGGTGTGGGCTTTCGCCCTTTTCTGCATCGGCTGGTGCGGGAGCACGGGCTGCATGGCACGGTGCGCAACAGCTCCTCCGGCGTGGTGCTGGAGCTGGAGGGCGAGCGCGCGGCGCTGAACGCTTTTCTGCAGGCGCTGCCGCAAAGGGCGCCAAAGCTCTCGGTCATCGAGCGTGTGGAGCCCCACTGGGGTCTCCCGGTGGAGGGCTATACGGGCTTTCGCATCCTGCCGAGTCTGGTGGAGCGCGAGCGCAACACGCTCATCTCTCCGGACGTGTGCCTCTGTGAGGACTGTAAGCGGGAGCTGCTCGATCCGAAGGATCGGCGTTACCGCTACCCTTTTATCAACTGCACCAACTGCGGCCCCCGCTTCACCATCCTCCGGGACGTGCCCTATGACCGCCCGACGACCTCGATGGGGCGCTTTCCCATGTGTCCCGACTGCGAACGTGAATACCACGACATTGAAAACCGCCG
>CAJOCV010000088.1:7849-15351 GCA_905233785.1 uncultured Oscillospiraceae bacterium | reverse complement strand
TTCTTGCAATACACAAAGTATTCCTGCTCAATGAGTGCCATCATCAGAACTCGGTTTTTCTCGGAATCTGCTCTTGCCGCATTATGCGGTATTGCCTTAGCGGTCTATGGAAGAATCGTATTGCTTTGTCTTTCGATTATCCCGGGTGATCCCCGCGCGCGTCTGCGGCGTCCTCCGCGCTTTACGGCGCGCTCTGGACTCTGCTCACTCCCGCCCCATAGATCGTTGTCCAATCGTTTTTCATGGAAACGGGGACCCAGTTGAACTGCTCGCAGAGCGAATACATCTTGTCCGCCTTGGCCTCGTTGCCGTTCTCGCGGACGGTATCGTCACAGCACAGCATAAAGGCAAGGCTCTTATACGGGTTGTTGCTGGTGACATATTCGGCCATGCTGGCGTCGCCCGTGCTGTTGCCGAAGGAGAGCACCGGCTTCACGCCGATCTCCTGCTGGATCACGGTAACCTTGTTCATCTTCAGGTTCTTAATCAGGAACTCGCCGCCGAGAACAAGCTGATCGTTCTCGTCGAATACATAGTTCAGTCCGTCGGTATCGCCCTGATCCGGGGCGACCAGCGTTTCGTCCGACCCGATGATCTGCCTCGGCGGGATGTTCAGCGGAGAGTTATCCACAATTCCCCGTACAATAAAGCGATCTGTTCCGCTGACAACATAGACGGTAAAATCATTGGCCTGCAGGTAATTGACGACCTCAAGCATGGGTCGGTACCAGCCCTCGCCGCGCAGCATGCCCTTGTAGCTTGGCATGGGCAGCTTCTTGAAATTCTGGATATACGCATTGAATTGCTCAACCGTCATACCGGCGAAGCTTGAGGCGATGCATCGGCCGTGATCCACCTCCAGCCCCTCGAAGGAAGCGCCGGTCTCATTCTGCTCCACGATTTTGAGCGCCGTCTCCCGTTCAAAATCACTGGCCTTGTCGATATAATCCGGATCCTCCAGAACTCTGTGTACCAGAAGGGTATAGTCAAAGTAGTTGGGGTCTGTCTCGCAAAAGAGCGTCCCGTCCAAATCGAACACCGCAATGCGGTTTTCCACCGGGATATACTCCGGGCTGCCGAGCTCTGTCACTGCCTCCACATAGGCGACCAGCTCCGCGCGGGCGACGGAATCCGCCGTCCAAAGCGTCAGATACTCGTCCCCGGGGACGACGACCGGGTCGTCGGCCTTCTTCCAGCCCACACCGAGCGCATAGAGAATGCTCACGACAAGCAAAAGGCAGAGCGCCGTAACGGCAACGCCCCTCCATGTGTTAATCTGTTTCTCCTGTTTCATGTCGAAATCCCTTCTTTCTGTTCTATTGTTTGTTTTTACCGTTCCAAGACGTATCCCGTATCGCAGCCCTCGGCGTTATGACGCCTTTACCTTGATTTCGACCCGGTTTGCCTGCTCACATTGCGGGTCATACCGGTAGTTGATCGCCTCCGAGACGCTCTTGAGCGTCATGAGCGACAAATCGTTATCGGTATCCTTCGGATCAAAGCGCTCACCTCCATAGTCCACCGTAACGGCAGTCGTTCTCTCCTGCGCGGAATACTCCACCAGCACGCGGATCCGGGGACGCTCCATACGCGGCAGCAGAATCTGCTGCACCAGCTCCTCAATCACCAGACGCACATGGTACGTATCCTTCGGCGCCATGTCATTTTGCAGACAATAGCGGTCGATTTCCACACCGGCTCCAATGAAATCATAGTCGCGGCTGTCGATGTCAAGCTCGTAAATTCTGAGCTTTTTCACAAAGCGACGAGTCAGCTCCTTCTGAGGATGGTCAAAAATCTGCTCCGGCGTCCCGTCCTCGCAGATACCGCCCTCATCCATATACAGCACGCGGTTGGAGATTGCCCGGGCGAAATTCATTTCATGGGTAACGATGATCATGGTCTTCCCGCTTCTGGCCAGATCCCGGATGACCGCCTGTACCTCGGCTACCATGGTAGGATCGAGCGCGCTGGTCGGCTCGTCGAGCAAAATGATCTCGGGATCCATTGCCAAGGTACGCGCGATGGCGACACGCTGCTGCTGCCCGCCCGATAACTCATCGGGATAATTCAGCGCTCTGTCAGCCAAGCCCACGCGCCGCAGCAGCTCCATCGCCTTGTTGTAGGCCTCCTGTTTGCTCCTCCCGAGAAGGTCGATCGGCGCAAGCATCAGGTTTTCAAGGACGGTCAAGTGCCCGAACAGATTAAAGGACTGGAACACCATGCCCATTTTCTGTCTGGCCCTGCACACGTCATATCCACGGGCAGTGATCTCTTCTCCATCGAGCAGAATCTGGCCTCCTGTGGGTTTTTCCAGCAGATTGATGCAGCGGATCAGCGTGGACTTTCCTGTGCCGGAGGGACCGATGACCGCAATCACATCCCCGTTATTCACCGTGACCGACACGTCCTTCAGGGGTTCGGCATTTGCATAGGTTTTTTTCAGATGACGCAGCTCAATCATGTGTTTCGATCCCCCTCAGGATAGTCTCTTTCTTCCTTCTCCTCGGATCAACCCTGATCTCGATCCTGCCCACAAGGAAGGTCAGCAGTGCCGCGAGGATAAAATAGATCACAGCCACGGCGATCAGGGGGAAGAAGGCCTCATAGGTGCGCCCGCGGACAATGTCGCCCATCTTTGTCAGATCCTGTACCGTAATATAGCCGACAACAGCGGTGGCCTTGACCATCGCCGTGATCTCTCCCTTGTATGCGGGAAGGAAGTGCGGGATCGCCTGCGGCAGGATGATGCGGAAGAAGGTTCTGAGATTCCCATACCCCAGCGCGTACGCTGCCTCGCTTTGGCTCTTGCCGACAGCGCCGACTCCGGCACACAGCATGCCGTACACAGCCGCGCCGAAGACAAGGGTGAAGCCTGCCACCGCGACAACAGCGCCATCAATGCTTGACTTGGCGAAAATGATGTAATACAGGATCATCAGCAAAACGACGACGGGCAGCCCCTGTACCAGCCACACGAAAAAGCGCGTCAGCGCAGTGACGACGGGATTTCCGTTACGGCACGCCACATAGACCGTAAAGCCCAGTATTGTCCCAAACAGGATCGACAGCACCGTAATGAGCAGCGTCGTTCCGGTTCCCTTCAAAAAAAGCTGCCAACGGTTTTCCCGGATGAAGGTCTTTTCAAAGCTTGCCCGGATCCCGTCAAGGAAGGAGAGCGACCGCCCCTGCCCGCCTGTCTTGACGCCGGGCTGCTTTTGCGCATGCGCATCGGCGCTCCTCTGTTGAGCGTTCTCTCCGCTCGATGACGACGGCGCAAGCTCCGACGAGGCAACTGCCAAAACGATCCCCCCGTGACTTGTCGGGTCGGAAAAAAGCACCTGCTCCTCCCGCTCCGGGGTCACATTCATATCGGTGGTAAAATCATATTTCCCGGATTGGATTGCCGGGATTCTCCCCGCGAAATCCACGTCTCCCAGCTCCAGCGCATAGCCCTTTTCGCGGCAAAAGCGAACGACAAGGTCAATATCGTAGCCAACGTTTTTCCCGTCCTTCACATACGACCAGGGCATGTCCGTGGAAGTGGTGACGACGCGGATCGTCCCGTTGGCGCCCGTCAGATCGCTCATGTCCACAAGCTTTTTCGCATCGTCTTCGCCGAGCCAGACGTCTTCAAGTTCCTGCATCGTGCCGTCTGACCAGCTCTGCGCAAGAAAAGCATTCAGTTCCGCGCACAGAGCGGCGCTCTCCGGATCATCCTTCCGAAAGGCGAAGCTGTAGTTGTTCTCGGTGAGCCTATCGTGGATATAGTCGATTTCCGGTATCTGCGCGTGAAGCGATTTCATCCCCGGCTCGTCCCCGAGGAAAGCGTCGATCTTCCCGGCCAGCAGTGCGGCGGCGCAGTCCGGATAGCTGTCATACAGGAGATATTCGCTGTCAGGGAAAAATCGCGCTGCCGTATCCTCCATCAGCGGGCCGGTCAGCACGCCGATCCGCCTGCCATTGTAATCCTGCCAGCGGACTGCGCCATGCATCTGTCCGTTTGCGGATCCTGTTGTATCGCGCACCAAGATGCCGTTTTCTTCCTGAAAAAGAGGTACAGAAAAGCACACTGCTTCCGCCCCTTCGGAAGTAACCTGCAGGTTGGCGGCAATGAGATCGACTTTCCCGGAGTGCGCCGCCTCCAAGATGGAGCCATAGTCATACAGCTCAAAGGAGAGCGAGGCATTTAAGCCGGCGGCCAAGCGATAGCTCAGCTCTATATCATAGCCGGTCAGTTCCGTCCCCTGATAAAAGCTGTACGGTTCCACAATCCCGGTGGTTCCGACAGTCAGATGATACTCCGGAAGCTGCGGCAGCGTGATTTCCGGCATGACCCTGCTCCCCCGGACGACCCAGCGGTCATACATATCCTCCAATGTGCCGTCCTCACGCAGCGCAGAGAGAAGCTCGTTGACGCGCGCCGCAAGCTCCGGGATCTCGGAAGCGTCCGAGATCCCCAGCGCAATATCGGTATTCCCGCCGACCGTCTGATCCAGCACAGCAACTCCGGCCAGCCCGTTTGCCACGGCCAGCTCCATCTGCTTCTTGTCATAGATGAAGCAATCGAGCATTCCCCGCGCCACGGCGTTGTAGCCGCTGAGTTTGTCAGTATAAACGATCTCTGCCTGTGGGTAGAGCGTCTGCACAAGCTGATCCTGTACCGTTCCGCTCTCTACGCCGATGCGCAGTCCCTTAACGGAAAGATCAAATTCCCGCTCCTCTTCCTTGGGAGCTTCTGCGTTGGCCGCAACGCAAAAGCTCAGCAGAACCAGGAGCAAGGTCAATCCGATCGCAAGCATTCCTTTCAGAAAACGTTTCCCTATCATCTGATCGCTCATCTCCCCAAGTAAACGCTGATAAATCGCCTGCGGCGCCTCCCGGATCATTTGCGCCCTGATTTCGTCACTTTTTCCTGCAATACACAAAGGATTCCCGCTCAATGCGCGCCGTCATCAGACCCTGCGCCAAATTTTCCCGGGATGCGCTCTCGCCGATCGGATCAGCGCTTCTTTTTCCCGAAGCCGGACCGAAGCTGTTTTCCAAACGTGCCGCCCTCGTTATTGAGCGCACGGCTGCGCGCGAAGGCCATGGCCGTCAAAAACACCGCGTCCAGGTTTTCCTCGCGCGTCCAGATGCGGTAGAAGCCCGGAACAGCGAGCTTGCTCGCTACGCTGTGCTGCTCGGCGTCCTCCTCGTGGACGTATTGGCTGCTGGATTCCAAAACGGCGATGTCTTCGCCGTCGCGGGAGACGCGAAACCGCGGCCAGATCGCGCCGTCCATGCGTTCGGTCTGGACGTCGATCCCGTTCTTTTTCAGGACCTTCCAAATATCTTCCCCGTCCAGATCAAAGGTATAGTTGCTGTCGAGAAGGAAGGCGTTCCAATCCGACTCCTCCTCGTGACCTACCAGGTGCGGCACGGTGCGGCCATGCTCATGGTCGATAAAATCGAAGCCGTAAGGGGATGTAAGGGTAAACTTCGTCATCTTTGCCTCATAGAGCACGCGGCGCTGCCTGTCCTCAATGCGGTGACCGACCTTTACCGTGCCCGTATCCGACAGGAAGTAAAGCTCGCGCTCCTCCCCCTTCACAGAGGGGGTGAGCTCGGCGCCGCCGCGCAGCGCGCGCTGTTCCTCCAGCTGCTTCAGCCCCCTCTTTTCCTGAACGGTGGACCAGATCACGACAGCGAGGATCACAACGCTCACGACCATGAAGTAGATGCCGACGCTTCCGTCTCCGTATACGACAGCGGGGTCGTTTGGATCATACAGGATCGTAATGGTCTTGCCGATCTTATAGGAGCCGCTGCCGGTGTCCAGCTCTCCGGTATAGGTCTTTCCGTCCACGCTGTACTCCACTGTGGGATAGTACACCGAGCTGTCGTCGTTTGTCTCCTCCCGCAGCGACACGATGGTGCCCGTGGTTTTCGTGAAGCCCTGCGAACGGAAAAAGCTGATATAGATTCCCATCGCAAGGCAAAACAGCGCAAGCAGCCCCACGATGATTTTGGTTTTCGGTCCGCGTAATGAAATCATAAGTCCCTCCTGTTCCTTTCTCGCTGTTTCCCAGCGTCCAGATAAACATAGTAAATCATTGATTGAAACGCGCCATTCTCGCCCTTGACAGGGCAACCGAATGGCATGCGTAAAAATCCCCATGCACATGTAAGCTTTTATACGTCGCGGCGCGGATGAAGACGCAGGGGGATTTATTCATCTTTTGCCCATGTGTTGGCGCTCAGCGTCTCCCAAGACAGCTGTGCACTTCCGTCCTCCAGCAGCTCCGTCATCGTATCCGCGACCCCGGCGTCCTCAAAAGCTCCGCGATTGCTCTCCCAATCCTCAAAGCAGCGGCTTATCTGCTCGTCGAGCGCGGGGAAGTTTGCGTCGAAGGCGGCGCGTTCCTCGTCCGTCAGGCCTTCCCAAGCCTCCAGCATATTGGCGCGCAGCGTATCCTCATCTGCAAGCCAGAGCTCATTGCCCCAGGCAAAGCCCAGCACATCGCAGGCCGCCTGCGACGCGGCCAGGGAGGCGCCTGCCGTGCCCTGCGGGAGACCGGCCACCACGCGGAAATAGAAGTCCGCAAAGGCTTCGGCGCCCGGTACATAGGAGCCGGTCTCTTCCTCACGATTCTCCTCGCTGCCAAAACGCACCAGGACATAGCTGAACTTATCGTTCCGCTCGCCCATGATCTGCGCGATGGTATCGTCGTCCGGGTCAAGGGTCACGGAGTATTGGTCCGTCTCAAGCGCCTTCAGCTCGGTAAAGTCGGCCAGAAATGCCTCGCAGCCCACGGGCTTGCGCAGTGTGACCAGATTCACGATGGATTGATACGCCACATCGTCCAGCTCACCGTACTCGGCAAACAGCACGGTGTAGTTGTCCGCGTTGCCGTTGGCCAGATACTGCATTTTGCCTACGCTGCCGCCCTGGCTGGTGTAATCCTCACCCAGCGGCTCGGGATCCAGCACCGCCTCATTGAGCACCATCCGGTCGAGCTCCTTCATATCCCAGGGGCCGCCGACATAAAGCCTGAAGGTGAAGGTTCCGGCGGCCTCATCCTCCGTCATGCTGAAATTCTCAGTCTCGATCGCCGGATCGCTCAGGCCGTTGAGATAGCCGCTGACCAGGTCCGTCTCCATCCCGAGATAGCCGGCGACCGCGTTCGCCATCTCCGTCACACGGGCAATCCCCACGAAATCGTCCTCAGCGATCACGGCGCTCAGATAGTCGCCGTCCAGCACAAAGTCAGTAGAGCTGTCGGTGAAATATTCGTTCCCGTTGGCCTTGCGGGAGAGGTTGATGCGGTCGGTCTCCAGGCTTTCGCTGTACTCCAGCTCCGGGTAGAACTCCAGATAGAGCGCCTTGTTTTGGCTGTAATCGGAATCCGGCGCCAGCAGAGCCTCATAGACGCCCTTGAGCGTCTCGGCGGAGCTGACATTTCCCGCCGCGTCCTGCGCGGGCGCGTTTTTTCCGCAGGCCGGGAGAGCGAGCAGCAGCG
>CAJOCV010000088.1:0-7739 GCA_905233785.1 uncultured Oscillospiraceae bacterium | reverse complement strand
CTGCGCGCACTCGCGGCGGGGGAACGCTCGCACACTTGCGGGGCGAGAAGTGTTTTTTCCGAGGTACACGCCCCCGGAAAAAACAGATTTGATTTTGTATTGCGAGAAAAAGTGACGGAATCAGGGCGTGGTTTTTCCGGAAGATGCCGCAGACGGATTGTGCGGTATTGCCCTAAGTATAGCATGAAAAAGCTCATCTGAAAAGGGAAAATGCGCCGGCATTTGCCATATCATACGATTTCCAGGTGTGGCTCAATGACCCGAATTATATGACGGACAAGGAGCCCCAGCTTCAGATCCTCGCCATCAGCGGCATTGTTGACAGATAAGGCGATCCCTTCGAGGGCGCCGGGCGGATCTCCGCCCCTTTTGCATCGTATCATAATGAGGGGCTGTTGCAAGATACGCGCATAACCCAGTCACCACCGGGGAGGGGCTCGAAATGTTCGGCGAATTCGCAGATTGTACGAATTCGCCGAACATTTCTTTGCTATACGAGCTCTGGTTCGCCGGGAGGGCACAAGGCCCTCCCCTACGATACAACCAGGGTTTTCACACTTGTTTCGCATTTTGCAACGCGCCCTTAGTTTTTAGGCAATACCGCATAATGCGGCAAGAGCAGATTCCGAGAAAAACCGAGTTCTGATGATGGCACTTTTTCGTAGGAATACTTTGTGTATTGCAAGAAAAAGTGACGAAATCAGGGCGCGGTTTTTCCGGAAGATGCCGCAGGCGTATTGTGCGGTGTTGCCTTAGGGAAGCGGGAGCCGCGGCGATTGCGTCAGCGTCTCCTTAGAGCTCCAGACTCTGCTGCCCCAAGTAGGCGATGCCGAGATGATCATATGCCTTGTGCGTCACGCAGCGGCCACGAGGGGTGCGTGTGAGGAAGCCCATTTGAAGCAAATATGGTTCATACATATCCTCCAACGTGACGGCTTCCTCGTTGATGGTGGCGGCCAGCGTCTCCAAGCCAACCGGTCCTCCATGATATAGCTCGATGATCGCGCGCAGCATACGACGATCCAGCGCATCCAGCCCAAGCTTATCGACTTCAAGCCGGAAAAGCGCTTCGTCCGCCACCATGCGAGTAATGACGCCGTTGGCCTTTACCTGCGCATAGTCGCGCACACGGCGCAAAAGCCGATTCGCAATACGCGGCGTTCCGCGTGAACGGGAGGCGATTTCATACGCGCCTTGAGGGTCGATCTGCACATTCAATATGCCTGCAGATCGCTCCACAATTCGTTGTAGCTCCTCAGCCGTATAGAGCTCAAGCCGCAAAGACACGCCGAAGCGGTCACGCAGCGGAGCCGTCAGCTGGCCGGAGCGCGTCGTCGCACCGATCAATGTAAAATGCGGAAGATCGAGATGCAGGGAGTTGGCCGAGGGGCCTTTCCCGAGGATGATGTCAATGGCGTAATCCTCCATCGCGGGATAGAGGATTTCTTCATACGCCCGATTCAAGCGGTGAATTTCGTCCACGAAGAGGATGTCCCCCTCGTTTAAGTTCGTCAGCATCGCGACCAAATCGCCCGGCTTTTCAATGGCGGGACCGGAGGTGATGCGCATATTGACGCCCATTTCGTTTGCGATAACCGCGGCAAGCGTCGTCTTGCCCAAGCCCGGGGGACCGTGCAGCAGCACATGATCCAGCGCCTCCCCACGCATTTTGGCCGCGTTGATGAAGATTTGAAGATTTCCCTTTGCCTTTTCCTGCCCGATATACTCTGTAATACTGCGCGGGCGGAGCGAACCCTCGTTATTGTCCTCCGGAAGGCTCGCCGTGGTCGTGATGATCTCACTTCCGGAATCTTCAGAAAAATTAATGCTCATGCTCTCTCCTATCCGCTCACTTTACCATGTGCCGCAGCACCGCCTTGATAATCTGCTCGGCATTCATACCGGTGAGGTCAAGCTTCTTGAGAACCGGCGAGACCTCCGCGCTGTTGTAGCCCAGCACCGTCAATGCGGCCATCGCGTCGTTTATCTGGGCATTGTCAGAAGCGGCCGCAGCGGGAACCGCGCTCACGGGAAGACTCAGGTCGCTTCCGCCCATCTCCTTGGAGACCTTGTCCTTGAGCTCGAGAATCACACGCTGGGCGATTTTTTTCCCGACGCCCGGCGCTACGGTCAGGGCTTTGACATCATCATTCATAATCGCAAGCGCCAGACTCTCCGGCGTGGAATAGGAGAGGATCGAGAGCGCCGCCTTCGGCCCGATGCCGGAAACGGAAATCAGCATCTCAAAACAGCGCTTCTCCGTTTTATCTGCAAAGCCATAGAGGTCAAAGTTCGTCTCCCCAATGGATTCGGCAATATAAAGCTTAGCCTTCTCCCCTGTTTTCAGCCGTGCGGCGGTATTGAGTGTGGCATTGAGAGCAAAGCCGATGCCGCCGCATTCGAGCACGACCAGGTTTTGCCCCAGCTCCGCCACAGTTCCGTTTAAATGGTAGAACATGCGTCCCGTTCTCCTTTGTACAATAGCGATGTTGCGCTGCGCGCATGGCACAGCGCCAGCGCGACAGCGTCAGCCGCGTCGTCCGGCTTCGGTGGGGCGGAAAGCCTGCAGATGCGGCGCACCATGTCCATAACCTGCGCCTTTTCCGCACGCCCGTAACCTACCACTGCCTGCTTGACCTGAAGAGGGGTGTACTCATAAATCCTTACTCCCGCCTTCTGACAGGCGAGCAGAATCACTCCCCTTCCATGCGCTACGGCAATGCCGGTGGTAATATTGGTATTAAAAAACAGCTCCTCAACGGAGACGGCATCCGGCTTGAAGCTTTCCAGCAGCTCGCACATATCGTTATAGATTTGCTCCAAGCGACAAGACAGGCTCGTGTGAGCGGGCGTTGTAATGACGCCGCAGTGAAGCAGCTTATTCTGATTTCTCTGTGCATCCACCAGGCCGAAGCCGATCGTGGCAATGCCGGGATCAATCCCCAAGATACGCATATCATCACATCCGAAATGATTTTACCATAATCGGCAAGCGGAATCAACCAAAAACCGCAGCATCGTTATCATACGACTCTTCCGCAAGGCGCTGTGAAAGATTTCCGAGGCAGCTTTGCGCCAGGCGACGCAGTGCCTGCCGGCAATGCTTTGTGTATTGTCAAAGGCGATCACGAAGCATGGCAAAAACTTGACCGGAGAGATTCATTGCGGTCTATAAAAGAATCGTCTGACTCCTCCGGCTGTCCTGTCAGACTAATTCCACCGTGAGCGAGCTCCCCTTCTCACCGTGCCGGACGCGAATTTTCTGCGGTATGCTCTCGTCGAGCTTATCCACGTGAGAGATAATCCCCACAAGGCGCTTCCCCTCGGTCAGCTGGTTGAGCACATCCAACGCCTTGTCCAGCACATCGTCGCTGAGCGTCCCAAAGCCTTCGTCGATAAAGAGCGCGTCCATCTGTTTACCGCCAACGTGGCTTTGCACCACATCAGAAAGGCCAAGCGCCAGCGAAAGTGAGGTAAAAAAGCTCTCGCCGCCGGAAAGGGAGGCAGCGCTGCGCTGTACGCCTGTGTTGTTGTCCAGCACCTCGATCTCAAGTCCGGCTGCGGCGTTTTTCCGTTCGGCCGCGACCTTATGCACGAGTGCATACCGACCGCCGCTCATCAGCTCCAGCCGCCGATTGGCCATCACCAGGATCTCCCGGAACATAGCGCCCATGACATAGCGGTCGAAGCTGAGTTTGCCGCCCTCGCTGCTGATGCCGCCTGCAAGCGAAGCCAGTGTGTCAAGCCGTTTCCAGGCGCGTTCACTGTCCGAAAGCGCTTTTTTCAGCTCTCTCGCCTTTTCGAGCACCGCACGGTGATTGCGCAAAAGCGCATCCTGTTTTGTGTATCGCTCTTGCAGCTGCTGATGCAGCGCGTTCAGCCGCTCCTTTTCCTTCTCCAGCGCTGTGAGATCGACGATTTGTCGGCCTGCCGTTTTTTCCCGCAGGGATGTTATCAGCTTGCGCTTGCTGTCCTTGCTGCCGGCGTACTCGGAAAGCGCCGCGCGCTCGTTTTTGATCCAAGCCGCAACATCCTCGTGTGCGAGCAGCGCGAGCACAGCCTCCGCGCTGTCAAAGCCAAGCTCCTCAAGCACATGATCCCGCTCGCGCATGGCTTTATTTTTCTCGGCGGTGAGCTTTTCCGCAGTACGCTTCTTCTCCGCAAGGCTCCCTTGCGTTGTGTCCCGGCTGCTTCTGGCTTTGTTTAGGGCATTCAGATGCTTTTTGAGTTCCTCTTCGATCGTGTTTACACGCTCTTCCAGACGGCTCATCTCTCTCTTAGCCGTTTCTTCATCCGCGTGAAGCTGTGTTTTCAATACCGCAATAGCGGATTCCGCCGCAGCAATCGCCCCCTGCCGCATTCGCTCCCGGTCTCGGAGAGTCTGGATCGCGTCCTGTATCTCCAGCAGCTCACGCTCCTTCTCGGGCTGTTCTCTGCGCAGGGAATCCCGTTCGTTTTTTCGTGCTTCCGCGTCGATCAGGGCTTTCCGGCAGCGCTCGGTCTCTGCCCGCGCCGCATTGATCGCCGCTTCCAGCACGCCCTCAGCGGTCAGCGCCTCCCAGGAATCCATGCCGGGCAAAGGTCTGACCGCTTGCTTTCTTGTTAGAATCTCCGCAGCTTTCGACTGTACCAGGGCATACTGCTCGCTGCGCTTCCGCTCCGCTTTCTCCGCGTTTTCTTTGGCGTCGTCAAGCTCCTTTTCGCTTGGCGTCTCGTCCGGGAGCGTCGCAAGCTGCGAAAGCCTTTCCCTGTGCAGCCTTGTTCCGCAGACAGGACAATCTACCTGCTCGTCCAGCTCCAGACGCCGCCGCAGTTCACCTGCCAACACGCCTGCCTGCGCGGCAATATACTTCTGGTACAGGGTATTTGCTCGCTCCGACGCGTCTCCCGCAATGCTTGTCAGCTGATGCAGCTTACCCTGCTCCGCCTCCAGCTTTTCGGAAAGCGCATGGATCGCTTGAACCTCATTTCTGAGCAATTCCCATTCTCTCTGCCGCTCCGCGCTCTGCTTTTCTTCAACACGGCATTCAGAGAGCGCAGCCTCCGCTCCGTCCAGGCTGTTGAGTCTCTCAAGCAGCGCGGAAAACGCGGTTTTCCGCACGGCAAGCTTCTCCTCTTCCCTTTGACGCTGTTGCATGTCCGCAATCAGCAGCCGATTCGCTTCCGCCTTCTCTCGCTCTTTCTTCTTCAACTCCGCGAATCGCGGAAGCTGCTCCGCAAGACTGTGGATGCCGTTTTCCAGCTCACGTTTTTCTCTCTTTAGCTCCTCGTCGGCTTCGAGCCTTTCTTCATATTGTGTGACCGTGAGGAGGATTTCCGCAAGTTCGTCTGACAAATCCGCAATCTCCGAAAGTGTGAGCTTCAGCTCCTCCTCCGTCCTCTCCGCGTTCTTTACCGCGGGCAGGGCGATATGCAGCGCTCTATCCCTTCGTTCCAGCAGAGCTTTTCGTTCCTGTATATCGCGGTTTTGCGCTTCCAGCGCTTCCAGCTCCCGTTCGGCCTGTTGAAGCTCCTCAAGGAGGGCGTTTATGGTTCTGCCCTCGCCCTGGCGGCGGCTCAGCGCGTCCAGCTTTTGAAGAACCGCGTCCAGCTCTCCCGCCTGCTGACGCAGGGCTTCCTCCTCCTGTTGCGCAAGCCGCTCCAAATTTCCGATCAAGTCCGGATGTCCGGGAAGGAAGCTTTCTGTCTGCTCCCCCTCCGGCAAATGAAAGGAGAGCGCTATCAGGTCGCTCAGCTCGCTTTGAGCGGTGCCTCGGCGGTTTTTCAGCGCGTCCCGCGCGTTCATCAACAATTTTTGATAGTAAACATAGACAGAGCTGTCAAAAAGCTTGCCGAGGATGGCATTTCGCTCATCGCTGTTGGCTTTTAGGAATTTCCTGAATTCCCCCTGCGCCAGCATCACAATACGGCTGAACTGTTCGGCATTCAGGCCAAGCAGTTCCTCGCAGCGTAATGTAACCTTCTTCGCGCCCTCAACAGGAGCGGCATCCGGCTGCGTCAGCAGGGCGTCAACAACGCCTTCGTTATACTGATCCGCCGTTCCGCGCTTTTTGCTGAAATGGATTTTTCTCTCCACGGTATATTCCCTGCCGCTTTGCAAAAAGCGCAGCTTAACAACCGTATCCGTGGATTTTGCCGCATAGTCACAGTGCAGCATATCGCTCTTGCGATCCGCTCCGCTCGCAACGCCGAAGAGCGCAAATGTGATCGCGTCAAAAATCGTGGTTTTCCCCGCTCCGGTGTCGCCTGTGATGAGGTAAAGACCATGCCTCAGGTCTTCAAAGGGCAAAGTCGTCTTCTCTGCGTAGGAGCCGAAGGCTGTCATTTCCAAGTACAGCGGTCTCATGTCCTTGTCTCCTGTCTTTCCAGAAACGTGAGGAGTTTTTCTGTCTCCGCGCTTCCCGGGTCTGTATGTGCGTCAGCCTGCGCTGTAAGCTCCTCAACATAAGCCAGCACTTCCAGTTCCTCTTCGTCCGGGCTCTCCCCGCCGCTACGTTCGGTGTAGAACTCAGTGAAAAGCTCACAAATGCTCTGTCGCTCCAAAGCCGCTGCGGTTGGGGCGGAAACGTTTTCCCGGAAGGGATCAAACTCCGAGACACGTTCCATCAGAATACTGCCGCGCGCTCGGAAGAGCGCATCAAAAAAAGCAGAAATCTCAGGACTCAGTCGCTGATCGGTCAACACCAGGCGCAGATACTCGTTTTCCCGCGGCGAGGCGAGCTCTTGTTCTCGCAGTTTTTCCAGGGTTCCATGCAGCTCACGCATCGGGTGCAGCGGCGGAAGCTTCAAAAGCTCGATCCGCACCGGCGCTCCCTTCGCTCCAAGCTCTACAAGCAGCGGCCCTTTTTCCTGCTGGCGTACTTCGTTGAAATGATAGCATAGCGGGGAGCCTGCGTAGCGTACGGTTTCACGCCCGACAGCATAGGCCGCGTGAATATGTCCCAGCGCCACATAGTCAAAGCCGTCAAAGCAGGTATAGTCAATCTGCCCGACGCCCCCAACCATAGACTCCGAACCGCCTCGTTCGGCTTCGACGCCGCCTGCCGTTACGTTTTGGTGCGCAACGAGAACGTTTCGCTTTGTAAAATCGACGTCCTGCCGCGCAAGCAGGGCGCGAACCGCCGAATCATAGTCGCGCAGGCTATCATCCTCCAGCGTTTGGGCAATCAAGGCCGGATAGACATAGGGCATCAGCCAGAAGTTTACTTCCCCGTCATCATCCTGCAGCTTGACCTGCTCAAGCCGATATGAGTCAAAAAGAGGGCGGGAAATGTGCAGTCCCTGTCTTGCAAGCAATGAGCTTGCAAAAGAAAGGCGCTGCGCGGAATCATGATTTCCGGCTACCATCAGCACAGGTATGTCCAATTCCGAAAGCCCTGTCAGCAGGCGGCTTAAAAGCGCCACCGCATCGCCGGAGGGTGCACTGCGATCATAGACGTCCCCGGCGATGACAACGGCATCCGGCAGCTGCCGCTCTGTAAGCTTCAAAAACTGATCGACCCAATAACCTTGGTCGCCATGATCGAGCAGGGATACTCCGTGGATGGATTTTCCGAAATGCAGATCTGCAAGATGGAAAAAGCGCACACTCAATTCCCCCTATTTTATGTAATTCCATTCTTCCATAAAAAGAATTCCGAGTAACGATTCCGTCTTGCGTGGCTTTGGGGGAGTTCAGAGGGGCACTCCCCTCTGATTTGCCGCCTCGGAAGGCGGCAAACAAAATCAAATCTGTTTTT
>CAJOCV010000087.1:7548-9804 GCA_905233785.1 uncultured Oscillospiraceae bacterium | reverse complement strand
TGAGCTTGGAGGCGTTGGCGCGGATTTCCGCTTCGATCTTGTCGCGGGCTTCCTCGTCGTTCATCAGGTACTCCTTCACCGCGTCACGACCCTGGAAGCGCTGCCCGTTGCAGGTAAACCACGCGCCGGCCTTGTCGATGATCTCGAGCTTCACGCCGAGGTCAATGATCTCGCCCACGCGGGAGATGCCCTCGCCGTACATGATGTCAAACTCCGCCTCACGGAAGGGCGGCGCGACCTTGTTCTTGACGATCTTGGCGCGGGTGCGGTTGCCGATCATCTCCCCGTTGACCTTGAGCGTCTCGATGCGGCGCACGTCGATGCGCACGGAGGCATAGTACTTGAGCGCGAGGCCGCCCGGGGTGGTCTCGGGGTTTCCGTACATGACGCCGATCTTCTGACGCAGTTGGTTGATGAAGATGACAGTGCAGTTATTCTTGGAGATCGCGCCCGCGAGACGGCGCATGGCCTGGCTCATGAGTCTTGCGAGCGCGCCCACCACGGTGTCGCCCACCTCGCCCTCCAGCTCGCTGCGGGGGATCAGCGCGGCGACGGAGTCCACCACCAGCACGTCGATCGCGCCGGAGCGCACCAAAGATTCGGCGATGTCCAGCGCCTGCTCGCCGGTGTCGGGCTGGGAGATGAGCAGACTGTCAATGTCCACGCCCAAGGCGCGGGCGTAGGCGGGCTCCAGCGCATGCTCCACGTCGATGTAGGCCGCGTCGCCGCCGGCCTTCTGCGCGGAGGCGACCACGTGCAGCGCGAGCGTGGTCTTGCCGGAGGCCTCAGGCCCGTAAATCTCCACGATGCGTCCGCGGGGAACGCCGCCGATGCCGAGCGCGAGGTCGAGCGACAAGGAGCCTGTGGAGAGCGCCTCCACATTCACAGAAATATCGTCGCCAAGGCGCATGATGGTGCCTTTGCCGTAGTCCTTTTCAATCTTTGCGATCGCGGTTTCCAGCGCCTTTTTCTTGTCGGAAGCGGGAGCCGGGACGGGAGAGACCTTTTTCTTTTCGGCCATTGTTACAAACTCCTTCTATCTTAAAATCCAGTGTACAGCTCGCTGTCCCCCTCGTACATCTTTCCGATCACGATGCGGTCGATGCCAAGGGTGTCCTTCCTCGTATCCACGGCGGCAAAGCCCGCGGCGAGGATCATCTCTTTGACAGGCTCCGCCTGACCCTCGCCCACCTCAAAGAGCAGATAGCCGCCCGGCTTTAAGAGCGAGCGCCAGTATTTGAGGATGCCGCGGTAGAAGCGCAGACCATCCACCCCGCCGTCGAGCGCCCAAATGGGTTCAAAATCCCGCACGGAGGGGTCAAGCGTCAGAATTTCAGTGCTCTCGATATAGGGCGGATTCGACACGATCATGTCAAACTGCCCGAGGCTCAGCGGGGGGGAGGAGGTGGCGTCCGCCTGCATGCAGATCACCCGGGAAATCAGCCGGTTGAGCGCCACATTGCGGCGGCAGACCTCCAGCGCGCTTGCGCTGATGTCCACTGCCACCAGCCGCGTCGCGGGCAGCTCGTGCCCGATGGCGCAGGCGATGCAGCCGCTGCCGCAGCACAGGTCGAGAATGCGCGCGTCCATCTTGCGCCCGGTCAGGATCTCCTTGGCGGTATCGACCATTCGCTCCGTGTCCATCCGGGGGATCAGCACGTCCGGCGTCACGATCATGGGCAGGCCGTAGAACTCCCAAAAACCCGTAATGTAGGCCACCGGCTCGCCTCGAAGCCGCCGGGAGGTGTAGTCCAGCACCTTCTGCTCCACAGCGTCGGTGGTATATAGGTTCATATCGCGCAATAGCTCACTCGGGGTTTTGCCGGCGGCCTGCGCTACGAGAAGCCTCGCCTCCAGGTTAAAGCCCTCCACGCCCCGCTGCCGCAGGATATTGCGCGTGGAAAGGTACAGCTCGTTGTATGTCTTCATCGTTTCTCTCTCTTAGCGGAATGAATCATTATGGCGTCCCTGTGCGGCGGATGACAGATCAGCTGCCCCAGAGATCAGAACCCTTTTCCTCGGGGATGACAAGCTCCATCGCGCGGATGGCGCATTCGATCATGCCGTCGTCCGGCTCGTTGGTGGTGATGCGCTGCAGCCACTTGCCCGGCGCGGACAGGATGGCGGAGAGCCTGTTGTCGTGCGCGCCGCACCAGCGGTTGATCTCATAGCTGATGCCGACCACGAGCCGAGCAGGGCGGTGGTGGGATTAACCTGCGCCCATCCCGTTAGTGCGACGAGGGCGAGGAGAATGGT
>CAJOCV010000087.1:0-7530 GCA_905233785.1 uncultured Oscillospiraceae bacterium | reverse complement strand
AGCGGCTCTCGGGTCTTACGTTCTCCACCGTGAGCGCTTTCCCGTGCTCATAGCAGAAGATGGTCTTATGCTCGGCGCCGTGGTAGGAGAAGAGGCGCTTGACATCGCTCATGTTGGACACAAGCTTCATGTACACCAGCAGGATGACCACCTTCAGCGCACCCTCGGAGAGATTGCGCACGAAAAAGCTCTGCGTGAGCGGTTTGCACCAGCCCACCAGCAGCGCGGGCAGAAATACAAACAGCAGCACCGACAGCGCGATGCCCAGCACCACGGCGACGCCGATGATGAGCTTTTGCGCCTGCTCGGCGGGGAAGTGCTCCTCGATCCATTTGTCGAGCTTGTCCGGCTCGCCCTGCTGCTCGAGCGGGACAAGGCTTGCCGAGTAGCTGAGCGCCTTCATGCCGTTGACCATAGAGCTTAAAAAGATGGCGCAGCCGCGGATAAAGGGCAGACCGAGAACGGGGTATTTATCCTTGACGAACTTGAGCTCTTCGGTTTTTTCTACGAGTCCGTCCTCCGTGCGGCAGACGATGGCCTGCTTTTTCGGGCCGCGCATGAGGATGCCTTCGATCAGCGCCTGCCCGCCGATGGAGGTGCGGAAGGCGCAGCTGTTGTTTTCTGACATGAAAATTCTCCTTTTGCTAAACACTGGCCACTGACCACTGGCGACTTATTATGGCGAGCCGTAGGGGAGCGTCACCGTGACCATGCAGCCGCCGCCGGGGGCGTTTGCCACGTCGAGCTTGCCGCCGTGGCGGGTCACGATCTCGTCACACACGGCAAGGCCGATGCCGGTGCCGCGGTTTTTCGAGCTGCCCTTGTAAAATTTTTCCTTGACGTGGGGCAGCTCCGCCTCCGGGATACCGTGACCGTAGTCCCGCACGGTGATATGTACGCCATCGGGATCGGAGGCGAGGTTTACGTCGATCTTTTTCCCCTCGCCGCCGTGAGTCATGGCATTGTCCAAGAGATTCAAAAACACCTGCTTGAGCCGTTCGGAGTCGCCGGGGATCAGGGGGATCTCGGCGGGGGGCTCTGTGTAGCTGACCTCAATGCCCGCCTGCCGCATCAGCTCGCCGTAGGTGAAGATCGCGTCCTCCAGCTCGGCTGCAATGTCGATCAGCTCCACACGCAGATTGAAGCGCCCGTCCTGAATGCGCGTAAACTCCAGCAGCTCCTTGACCATGCCCGTGAGCCGTTCGGCCTCGCGGGAGATGATCTGGATGCCGCGCTTGGAATCGCCCTGCACGGCCTCATCATAGGCAATGGTCTCCGCCCAGCCGGTGATCGCGGTCAGGGGCGTTCTCAGCTCGTGAGAGACCTGGGAGATAAAGTCGGTGCGCGCCTTATCGGCCAGCGCTACCTTCTCGGACATTTCGTTGATCTGATCGGTGAGACGACCGATCTCATTGTCACCGATGACTTCGATCCGGCTGCCGTAGCTGCCCTGGGCGATGTGGTTGGCAAAGCGTGTCAGGCGCACCAGCGGATCCGACACATAGCGCCAGAACCAGAGGATCACCAGAATGATGTACATACACACGATCACAAGCACCGCGATGGCAGTGTACAGATAGTGCCGCGTAATAAGCCACACCGCCAGCAGCAGTAAGCCCAGACAGGCCACACCCGAGATCATCAGCTGCAGCTTTAAACTTTTGAACATGATAAAATCCATTCTTACAGTGAATAGTGTAGAGTGAAAAGTGAAAAGTTGTGGTGTCCCCTACGGGGACGGATTATAATAAGTCGCGAAGCGACTCCTTAACTATTCACTATTCACTTTTCACTCATCACTTTATCAGTAGCCCCACTTGTATCCGTAGCCCCAGACGGTGGTGAGGTATTCCGGCTCGGTGGGGTCGGCCTCGATCTTGATGCGCAGACGACGGATGTTCACGTCCACGGTCTTTAATTCGCCCGAGAAATCCTTCCCCCAGACAGCGGCAAGAATGTCCTCCCGGCTCATGGCCTTGCCGGGGTTTTCCATAAAGAGCTTCATCAGCAGATATTCGATCTGTGTGAGCTTGAGGCGCTGTCCGTTTTTCTCCAGGGTGCGGTTGCGGGTGTTGAGCAGGAAGGGACCGCTCGCGATCTCGGTATTGGCCTTTTCATCCTCGTCCACCCCCAGCCGGCGCACCAGCGCGTCCACACGGGCGGTGAGCTCGGCGGGAGAGAAGGGCTTGGTCACATAGTCGTCCGCGCCGGTCATCAGCCCCGTCACCTTGTCGATCTCCTGGCTCTTGGCGGTGAGCATGATAATGCCCATGCGCGAGCCGGAGGCGCGGATGCGGCGGCAGACCTCAAAGCCGTCGATGTCCGGCTCGGGCAGCATCACATCCAGCAGCGCCAGGCAAATATCAGGGTTGACCTTGAGCTTTTCCAGGGCTTCACTGCCGCTGCCGGCCTCAATGGGCTCGTAGCCGCTGCGGCGCAGGTTAATGACGACAAAGCTGCGGATATTGGCCTCGTCCTCCAGAACAAGGATTTTTTTCATCTATAATCTCCTCCTCATATGAGCAGCAAGTTGCAATTTGACAAGTAATTATATCATAGCTTTTACAAAAATGGTAGATGGAAACGCAAAAAAGTTTTCAATCTATTTGCATAAATGTGACGTGTTATGTAAATCGGATATTGATTCCTGGCATGGAAGCTGATAAAATACCAGGCATGAAAAACAGGACATATGCGGTACTCGGCATCCTCGCCCATGTGGACGCGGGAAAGACCACGCTGTGTGAGGCGCTGCTGTACCTTTCGGGAAAACTGAAAAAGCTGGGGCGTGTGGATCACCGCGACAGCTTCCTCGATACGCACAGCCTCGAACGGGAGCGGGGCATCACGATCTTCTCCAAGCAGGCGCAGCTGCCGCTCGGGGAGCGGGAGCTGACGCTGCTTGACACGCCGGGTCACGTGGACTTCTCGGCGGAGATGGAGCGCACGCTGCAGGTGCTGGACGCGGCCATGCTCGTCATCAGCGGCACGGATGGGGTTCAGGCGCATACGGAGACGCTCTGGCGACTCCTGCGGCGCTATGGGGTGCCCTGCTTCGTGTTTGTGACGAAGATGGATTTACCGGGCTGCGACGCGGATGCGATCATGCGTGAGCTGCGCTCGCGTCTTTCGGAAAACTGCGTTGACTTTACGCATCCGGCGTCCGACCAGGAGGAGCGCCTTGCCATGTGCGGCGAGGAGGCCATGGAAAAGTACCTGGAGACCGGGACGCTTGACGACGGGGATATCCGCCGCATGATCGCAAGGCGTGAGCTTTTTCCCTGCTTTTTCGGCTCCGGGCTGAAGCTGGAGGGGATCGAGCCGCTGCTGGATGCCCTTTCGCGCTATGCCCCGGCCTGCCCGGATCGGGGAGCGTTTGCCGCGAAGGTATTTAAAATCAGCCGGGATGCGCAGGGAAAACGCCTGACCTGGCTGAAAATCACCGGCGGCAGTCTCAAGGTGCGCGCTTCGATGCGCTATCGGGGACAGGACGGGCAGGAGCGGGAAGAGAAGATCACCCAGCTTCGCCGTTACGCCGGGGATAAATTTGACGCGCCGGAGGAGACGGAGGCGGGAGAGATCTGCGCCGTCACCGGTCTCACAGAGACCTGGCTCGGTCAGGGACTCGGCGTGGAAGCGGATTCCGACGCGCCGGTTCTCGAACCGGTGCTGAGCTACCGGGTGATCCTGCCGGAAGGGACAGATCCCGCGCTGCTGCTGCCCAGGCTCATGCAGCTCGATGAGGAGGATCCGCAGCTTCATATCCTGTGGAACGAGCGCCTGGGGGAGATCTCCGTGCAGCTCATGGGAAGGGTGCAGGCGGAGGTGTTTCAAAGCCTTGTGAAAGAGCGCTTTGACGTGGACGTCGCACTTGACGCGGGGCACATCCTCTACCGCGAGACGATTGCGGACACCGTGGAGGGCGTGGGGCATTTTGAGCCGCTGCGCCATTACGCGGAGGTGCACCTGCTGATGGAACCGCTGCCGCAGGGGAGCGGGCTGGTGTTGGATACTTCCGTCAGCGAGGATGCGCTCGACCGCAACTGGCAGCGCCTGATCCTCACGCATCTTGCCGAACGGCAGCATCCCGGCGTTTTGACCGGCAGCCCGATCACCGATATAAAGATCACGCTCGCCGCCGGCCGCGCCCATCTCAAGCACACCGAGGGCGGGGATTTTCGCGAAGCCACCTATCGCGCCGTGCGGCAGGGGCTGATGCAGGCCAAGAGCGTGCTCTTAGAGCCGTGGTACGCCTTTCGCATCGAGGTGCCGCCGGATCAGATCGGCAGAGCCATCAGCGACGTGCGGGCGATGAGCGGCGTCTTTGATTCGCCCGAGGACGCGGGGGAGCTGCTTGCGCTCTGCGGCAGCGCCCCGGTGTCCGAGATGAACGGCTATATGGAGCAGCTTGTTTCCTACTCCCACGGCCGCGGCCGCATGAGCCTGCGCCTTGCGGGCTACCGCCCCTGCCACGAACAGGAAAAGGTTGTCGCCGCCATCGGCTACGATCCCCGAAACGACGCGGAAAACCCGGCGGATTCGATCTTCTGCGCCCATGGCGGCGGTTATCTCGTGCGCTGGGATCAGGTAAAGGACTATATGCACCTCGAAAGCGTGCTGAAAAAGCCGGAGGAGCTGCAGACTTCGACGGCGCTTCGCCGCAGCCAGAGCATTGACGAGCGGGAGCTGGAGGCCATCATGGAGCGGGAGTTCGGCCCCATCCGGCGGCCGGTCTATTCCGCGCCGCAGCGGAACGAGGCGCCGAAGCCGGTTTCCATCCCGCGCAGAAAGCAATATATCATCGTGGACGGCTACAACCTGATTTTCGCCTGGCCGGAGCTGAAAAAGCTCTCGGAGGAGCGGCTGGATCTGGCGCGGGGAAGGCTGATGGATATGCTATCGAGTTACTGCGGCTATACGAAGGCGGAGCTCGTGCTGGTGTTCGACGGCTTCCACCAGCCGGGAAACCCCGGCGAGCGCAGTGAGTACCACAACATCCATGTGGCCTTCACCGCCGACGGCGAGACCGCCGACGCCTTTATCGAGCGCATGGCGGATGAGATCGGGCGCAACTACGATGTGCGTGTGATCACGAGCGACAATCTGATCCAGGTCTCGGCGCTGCGTTCGGGCGTTCTGCGCGAAAGCTCCCGGGAGTTTTCCGCTGAGGTACAGACGGTGCTTGAGCAGATCGGGGCGGTTTTGAAGCGGAGCAATCAGAGCGCGCACACAACAAAACTGAGAGATGGGATCAAAGATGGAAAATAACGAGCTTCTGCGCCGCGCCGAGGATCTGCGCGAACGCTGTGAGCGCAGCGGAACCGTGACCCACACGGGCTTTCTTACGCCCGCCGAGCGCTAT
Organism: uncultured Oscillospiraceae bacterium; assembly: GCA_905233785.1. Lineage (GTDB taxonomy): Bacteria > Bacillota > Clostridia > Oscillospirales > Oscillospiraceae > Limivicinus. Next base: position 2,168 of record CAJOCV010000087.1, on the reverse strand, counting down.
GCCGTTGAGCAGTGGGCCAAGCGCGCGCCGGACTGCCGATGCGTATTCGACGGGGGCGGCGAAGACTGCGAGCGCACGGTCTGCTTCTTTTTGCCGGAGTATCTGGAGGCGGAATATTTCGACGCCTCCGAGTACCTGCGCGCCATCCGCCTCACGGCTCATTTCGGCGCGCCCGGTCACCGGGACTATCTGGGCGCGCTTCTGGGCATGGGCATCGGGCGCGAGTGGCTGGGGGACATCCGGGTGACGGACAACGTCGCATACATCTTCTGCCAGCCCAGCGTCCTGCGCCATCTGCTGAGCATCGAGAAGGTGGGGCGCTGCGGCGTGACGGCGGAGGAGGTCGCGCTCAGCGCGGTTCCCGCGCCGAAGCGGAGCGTGCGGCAGGTGAGCTTTTCGGTGCAGAGTATGCGCTTAGACGCCATCGTGGGCGGGATGTTCAAGCTCTCCCGCACCGAGGCGGCGCGCCAAATCTCCGCCGGCAATGTCAGTATAAACTATCAGGTGTCCCTTAGAACGGACTTTGGCGTGAAGGAGGGGGATATTCTTTCTCTCAAGGGCGCGGGCAAAGGCACGGTCACCGGCACCGGCGGCACGTCAAGGAAGGGAAGGCTGTTTGTGTATGCGGAGATATACCAATAGTAAAAGAAAAAATGAATCGTGAAAAGTGAGTAGTTAAGGTGTCCCCCTTCGGGGACAGATTATATATGTCGCGAAGCGACACCATAACTTTTCACTTTTCACGATTCACTACAATAAGGAGTTAGCTATGAGAGCTTACGAACGACTGATAAAATACGCCAAAATCCACACCGCGAGCGCGGAAAACGTTGACAAAACGCCCACGACCGAACGGCAGTTCGATCTGAGCCGAATGCTTGCCGACGAGATGCACTCGCTCGGGCTGGAGGATGTATTCGTGGATGAGCACGCCTACACCTACGGCTTCTTGCCCGCAACGCCCGGCTGTGAGGACAGACCCTGCATCGCCTTCAACGCCCACCTTGACACGATCCCGGATTTCTCCGGCGAGAACGTGAAGCCGCAGGTGCACGAAAACTATGACGGCGGGGACGTGGTACTCGGGGAGAGCGGGCGTGTGCTGACCGTGAAGGATTTTCCCGATCTGCCGAAGCTCAGGGGCAAGACCCTCATCACCACCGACGGCACCACCGTTCTCGGCGCGGACGACAAGGCGGGCATTGCCGAGATCATGACCGCCTGTGAGCGCCTGATCGCGGAAAAACGGCCTCACGGGCGCGTGGCGGTCTGCTTCAGCCCGGACGAGGAGGTTGGCCACGGCGCGGCGCTGATGGATCTTGAACGTCTCGGCGCGGCCTTCGGCTACACCGTGGACGGCGGCGAGGCGGACACCGTCAACTGCGAGACCTTCAACGCCTCTACCGCGCTGTGGGAGGTCCACGGCTTCAACATTCACCCCGGCAGCGCCAAAAATACGATGGTGAACGCAAGCTTGGTTGCCATGGAGATCAACGCCCTGCTCCCCGCCGCCGAGCGCCCGGAGCATACCGAGGGCTATGAGGGCTTTTATCACCTCACCGATATGCACGGCACGGTGGCGGAGGCCATGCTCAGCTATATCATCCGCGACCATGACGCCGCTTCCTTTGCCGCCCGGGAACAGACCATGCGCCAGATCGAGAAGTTTATCAACGAAAAGTACGGCGACGGCACGGCAAAGCTCAGTCTGATCGAATCCTACCGCAACATGGCCGAAAAGCTCGCTGAGCGGCCGGAAGCGGTGGCGCGGGCGGACGCTGCTATCCGGAAGCTGGGCATGGAACCGAGACACGAGCCGATCCGCGGCGGCACCGACGGGGCGCAGTTGAGCTTTCGCGGCCTGCCCTGCCCCAACCTCGGCACAGGCGGTCACGCCTGCCACGGCCCGTATGAACACATCGCCGCCGAGGATATGGACGCCTGCGTGGAGGTCATCCTGCATATCATCGAAGATTGACGATAAAATGGTTTACATAATAACAAATGTAAAAAAATTCTTTTTCTTTGTCAATAAGTGTGCTACAATATAATACAATATACGGGTTTCTCCGAGAATAGGCAGGTAATGATATGAATTTTGAGCATTCTTTTTCTGACGGTGTTTTGACGATTTATCTGGACGGACGCATTGATTCCGCCAACGCCGC
>CAJOCV010000086.1 GCA_905233785.1 uncultured Oscillospiraceae bacterium | reverse complement strand
ATGCACGCCTTCGATTTCAGTTGTGTGAAAAACGGCGAGATCCACGTCCGCCTCGCCAAAGAGGGCGAGAGCATTCAGACCCTCGACGGTACCCAGCGCAAGCTCACGCCCAATATGCTCTGCATCTGCGACACGGACAAGCCCGTCGCGGTCGCGGGCGTGATGGGCGGCGCCAACAGCGAGATCGTCGGCGACACGGCGATGGTGCTCTTTGAGTCGGCCAATTTCAACGGCCCCTCCGTGCGCCGCACTGCCACCGCCCTCGGTATGCGCACCGACGCCTCCTCCCGCTATGAAAAGGGGCTTGACCCCGAGAACACCTATCTCGCCGTGCAGCGCGCCTGCGAGCTGGTGGAGATGCTGGGCTGCGGCGAGGTGGTAGAGGGCGTCATCGACGTCTACCCCGGCAAAACGGAGCCGAAGACCGTGAAGCTCGAGCCGGAGAAGATCAACGCCCTGCTCGGCACTGACATCGACGAAGCCACCATGCGCGACACGCTGCTGCGCCTTGGGTTTACGCTGGACGGCGATACGATCATCGTTCCCTCCTGGCGCGGTGACGTGGAGCACTACTCCGACATTGCCGAGGAGGTCGCCCGCGTCTACGGCTATAACCGCATCCCCACCCGCTTTACCTCTACCGGCACCACGATGGGCGGCTTCAGTCCCGTGCAGCAGTGCGAGCGCCGACTGGGCGAGCTCTGCCGCGGCTTCGGTCTCGACGAGATCATCACTTACTCCTTCATCAGCCCCAGCTACTACGACAAGATCCGCTGGCCGAAGGACGATCCGCGCCGCGACAGCCTGCGGATCCTAAACCCCCTCGGGGAAGACACCTCCATCATGCGCACCACGATCCTGCCCTCCATGCTGGAGATCGTGAGCCGCAACGTCCACTACCGCAACAAGCAGGCCGCTCTCTATGAAATCGGCCGCATCTATAAAAAACGCCCGGACGGCCTCGCGGACGAGCCGAAGATCCTCTCCATCGGCGCTTACGGCGAAACGATGAACTTCTTCGTGCTCAAGGGCTGGGTCGAGGCGATCCTCAAGGCGCTCGGCATCCCCGCCGCGCACTTTGAACAGGAGCGCCATAATCCCTCCTACCACCCTGGCCGCTGCGCCGTGCTGAGCGTCAACGGCACCGAGATCGGCGTCATGGGTCAAATTCACCCCGAGGTCGCCAAAAACTACGGCGTGGACGTGGAGGTTTACTGCGCGGAGCTCAGCTTCGACGCGCTCTTTGCGCTTCGCGGCGCGACGCCGGTTTATGAGCCGCTGCCCCGCTTCCCCTCCGTCAGCCGTGACATCGCCGTGGTCTGCGACCGGGAGATCCCTGTGGGTCGCATGATCGAGACGATTTTGGCCAGCGGCGGCAAGTATCTCAAGGAGTGCAGCCTCTTCGACGTCTACACCGGGCACCATATCGCGGACGGCAAGAAGTCCGTCGCCTTCTCCCTGACCATGCGCGCTGAGGATCAGACGCTCACCGACGAGCACGCCGAGGAGACCGTGAAGAAGGTTCTCGCCGCGCTGCAAAAAAGCTACAACGCCGTGATCCGCTGAACGGCCGGAGAGCGTTCACCATTTTTATCAATTTTTTCATGAATATTTAGCACTTTTCCCCCATTTACCACTTTACTTGTGCTTTTTATCTGGTATAATACAGGTATGGACAATGTGAAGGAGGGGAGATAGTTGGAGGACGCAACCAGAAAATTTACTGCTCTGGACAGTAAGGCTGAGATGAAGGAGATTCTTTCGTCTGTCTATAACTCCCTCATGGTGAAGGGCTATAACCCCATCAACCAGATCGTGGGTTATATTCTGTCGGAAGATCCTACCTATATCACCAACTACAACAACGCCCGCACGCTCATTACCCGTATTGATCGGGATGAGCTGCTGCAGGAGCTGCTGCGAACCTATCTCGCAAAGTGAAACAAGGGGCTGTGAAAAAACGGATTTTTCACAGTCCCTTTTCATTTTCACTCCACTTCCCAGGGAAGCTCGACAAAGCTGGGCTCGTGCCCCATGGCGGGCAGGAGCGTTTCCAAGAGCGCCCTGGTCTCAAAGCAGAGGCTGGAGGTGTTGATGCAGGGGTGGCAGCCGAAATATTCCTCCCGGAGGAGATCACGATCCACCAGCAGGCGTACCGCGTGCTCTCTGTCGTTCATCAACCCGAGGACGCTCACGGAACCGGGCGTAATGTCGAGGTACTTTTCCATGTGTTCCGGGCTTGCAAAGCTCAGGCGGGCGGAACCGATCTGCCTGGACAGGAGCTTGGTCTTGAAGGGCTTCTCCCCCGGCATGAGGAGCAGGTAGAAGTCTGTCTGCTGCCGGTTGGTAAGAAAAAGGTTTTTGCAGATCTTGCAGCCGAGCAGCCCTTCCACCTCCCTGCAGGCCTCGATGGTGTCGGCGTGCTCATGATCGACGCGGCGGTATGCGATCCCCAGCCGATCCAGCAGCTCATAGCAGCGCTCCTCCTTGGGAATGCGCTTTTCCCGCGGGCGGCCGCGGTATAGGGTATTGTCAATCCTCATAGCTCTTCATGAAAAAGGACGCTGCGTAAGCAGCGCCCTTATGTTGATATGTTGCGGTCGGCTTATGCCTTCTTGGCCTTGGCCTGAGCGGACAGGGTCTTGAAGGACATGACGGCGAGGACAACAGCCAGAACGACCAGGGCGATGCTCCAGATCACCTGGAAATAGGTGCCCCAATCGGTGCCGGCGGCGATCTTGCCGAAGCCGGTCACGATGGTCCAGCAGAGCGCGGTGATGGTCGCGCAGAGCATGAAGATCATCGGGAAGAAGAACATCTTGTTGTTGCGGCCGATCTTGCCGAGCCAAGTGCAGACGGCGAGCATCGCGACGCCGGCAAGCAGCTGGTTGGCGGCACCGAACACGCTCCAGATCTGGCTCAGACCCATGAAGCCCATGCCGCAGCCGATGATGACCATGATCAGGGTGGACACGATCGGGGTGCTGAAGAACTTCGCAGCGCCGGTCAGATCCTCGTGAGTCTTTCCTTCCGGCGTGAGCAGCTCGGCGAAGAGGTAACGGCACAGACGGGTCGCGGAGTCCAGAGAGGTCAGCGCGAAGACGGAGACCGCCAGGGTGAAGAGGTTGTAGATCAGAGCATAGCTCTTCTCACCGGCGAAGGAGGCGAACATCGTGGCAATGCCGCCGGCGAAGATCGTGGGAGGCGCGGAGAGCAGGAACTTGTCGCCGCCGCCAACATTGGTCTGGCTCCACACCACGCCGACAGCGATCAGGGAGATCACGCCCAGCGCGGACTCAACGATCATGGAGCCGTAGCCGATGACCTGCGCGTCCTTCTCATTGTTGATCTGCTTGGAGGAGGTGCCGGAGGAGATCAGAGAGTGGAAGCCGGAGCAGGCGCCGCAGGCCACGGTGATGAACAGGAAGGGGAAGATGGGCTGGCCGGAAGCGTTGACCAGACCGGTGAAGGCGGGAACCTCCACGACAGCGGCGCCGGTGAAGGAACCGCCGATGATGGCGACAACGGCCAGGATCATCATGCCGTAGAGCAGGAAGGAGCTCAGGTAGTCACGGGGCTGCAGCAGGATCCACACGGGCAGCAGGGAAGCCACGGTGACATACACGGCGATGAAGAGCACCCAGAAGGTGCGGCTGGCGTTGAGGTTCAGGTACTGGCCGAGCACGACGATGGCGATGATGCCGATGATGCCGAGGACGGTGGCCGGGCCGATCTTGGCGTTCTTGCGGTACACGAAGAAGCCGAAGATGATGGCGATGACGATAAAGAGCATGGAGGTCATGGCCGTGGAGGCGTTGGCGGCGTTGCTGGCCGCGTCGCCGGTGCTGATGAAGGGACCGGAGGACGCGAAGGTGCCCGCGACGACGGCGGTGAAGGAGGCGATGACCAGGATCAGAACGGCGAGGGCGAAGATGATGAACAGACGCTGAGCCTTGACGCCCATGGAGTCCTTCATGATCTCGCCGATGGAGCCGCCGTTGTGACGGATGGAGGCGAACAGGGCGCCAAAGTCATGCATGGCGCCAAAGAAGATGCCGCCAAACACGCACCACAGGAAAACGGGAACCCAGCCGAACACGGCGGCCTGGATCGGTCCGTTAATGGGGCCTGCACCGGCGATCGAAGAGAAGTGGTGACCCATCAGCACGGCGGGGTTGGCAGGAACATAGTCCATTCCGTCGTAGCTGGTGTGGGCCGGGGTCTCGCGATTGGGGTCGACGCCCCACTGCTTGGCCAGCCAGCTTCCGTAGAAGACGTAGCCCAGAGCAAGCAGAACGATCGCGACCAAGAGAATCAGTAATGCGCTCACACTTTTCACTCCTTAATGAAAAAGTTTTTATTAACTATCACTGTCCGTTATTCGCGGACAGCGAATAGTTTCGTAAAGAAGGGGGCAAGCTCATGCCCGGCGTAGTTCGTGACGGTCTTTTTCGACTGCATGTCCACCATGCCCGCGAGCAGATTGGTGTAACCCCAGAGGCCGAGCTTGTAGTTTTTGGAAAAGCGCAGCTTCTTTACCGCCTTCTCCGCTTCCTCCCCCGCCTCGTCCGAGACGAGCACCACCTTGATATTGGTGCACTGGTGCTCCTTATGCGGCGTCACGCGGGGCAGCCCGTCGGCGAGCGCGTAGTCCGCGCAGGCCTTCACCAGCGCCGCGTCAAACCGGGGAGCGGAGAAAATGTAGGCGTATTCATTCTTTTCGTTGGCCCAGATCTTCGCGCTTTTGACAAGGAAAAACTGCTCATCCCGATCCTTATAATCGGCCCGGAACGCAAGGGGCAGCTCGGTTTGCACATCCTCAACCAGATTATAGTAGGCGCTGTAAGCGTCCTTCAGCACATCTATAAACCGGCTGCGCTCGATCAGCATGGGGCTCCCTCCGAAAAAATGAACAAATTGTGACCGTCTATACTATAACGCGATTGTTCAAAAAATTCAATAGCTTTTTTCAGCTTTTCCCGGTTCTTTGTCCTGTATTTATTTTCAGGCTCTTGTGCAGAACATCATTCCTCGCGCAAAATCGCGGCTGCGTGGTTTACAAGCGTCGGGAATTGTTGTAAAATGGAGTAAAATCTTGTTGATTGGGAGTATATCATGGAATTTCGGTATTGTGTCCCCTGCCTGTTCGGCCTGGAGGGTCTTGCGGCCAACGAGCTCAGGCGGCTCGGCATGGCCGCTGTGTCCGCCGAGAACGGACGGGTTTTCTTCTCCGGCGGCTTGGATGCCATCGCGGCGGCGAATCTGAATCTGCGCACCGGCGAGCGCGTGCTGCTCGAGCTGGGCGCCTTTGAGGCCAGAAGCTTCGAGCAGCTCTTTGAGGGCGCCCGCGCCCTCCCCTGGGAGCAATTTATTCCGAAGGACGCGGCCTTTCCCGTCACCGGGCACAGCCTCAATTCCCAGCTCGCCTCGGTGCCGGACTGCCAGAGGATCCTCAAGAAGGCCGTGGTGGAGCGCCTCAAGAGCCGCTACGGCCTGCAGTGGTTCCCCGAGACCGGCGAGACGGTGCAGCTGCGCTTTTCGATCATGAAGGATCACGTCTCTCTCTGCCTCGACACCAGCGGAGAGGGACTGCACAAGCGCGGCTACCGCCCGGCGCATAACGCCGCGCCCCTGCGGGAGACCCTGGCCGCCGCGATGGTGCAGCTTGCCCGCTACCGGGGCAAGGGCGATTTCGTCGATCCCTTCTGCGGCAGCGGCACGATCCCCATTGAGGCGGCGCTGATCGCCAAAAACCGCGCCCCCGGCTTAAACCGGCACTTCGCCGCCATGGACTGGCGGGTGCTCGACAACAAAATCTGGGAGCAGGCCAGGGAAGCGGCTCTTGCGAAGGAGTTTCACGGGGACTACGCCATCCTCGGCAGCGATATTGACCCGAAGGCCGTCGCCATCGCGCGCAAAAACGCGGAGCGCGCGGGCGTAGAGGACGTGGCGCGCTTTGAGGTTGCGGACGCGATGGGCTTTGACCGCAGCACCGGGCGCGGCGTCATCGTCACCAATCCCCCTTACGGCGAGCGCATCATGGAAAAGCAGGAGGCCGAGGCGCTCTATGCCGGCTTCGGCAAAGCGCTTGCGCGCTGCGAGGGCTGGCAGGTCTATCTGCTCTCCTCCCACACGGAATTTGAGCGCAGCTTCGGCAGGAACGCCGACAAGAAGCGCAAGCTCTATAACGGCATGATCAAGTGTGATCTGTTCATGTATACGGGCAGAGGAGAACGAAGATGAAGCATCTATTCATCGTCAATCCCATCGCCGGGGGCAGCGATAAGACCGCGCAGGTGCGCGAGAAGGTCGAGCGCGCCTTCCGGGATCGCGCCGACAGTTTTGAAATTTATGTGACACGCGCGCCCATGGACGCCGCCCGGAAGATCCAGGCAGAGGCCGAGGCCGGCGAAGCGCTGCGCGTCTACGCCTGCGGCGGCGACGGCACCTTCAATGAGTGCGTCTGCGGCGCGGCGCGGCGCGAAAATGTCGCGGTATGCCCCTTCCCCACCGGTACCGGCAACGACTTTTGCCGGATGTTCGGCGCGGAGAAAGAACGGTTCCGGGATCTGGACGCGCTGCTGGACGGCACGGTGCGCCCCATCGACCTCATTGACTGCAACGGGCGCTACAGCGCCAACATCTGCTCGGTGGGCATCGACGCGCGCATCGGCACCGAGGTACATAAATACAGCAAAATCCCCCTCATCGGCGGCGCGACAGGCTATGTGGTATCCGCGGCGGTGAACATGTTCAAGGGCATCGCAAGCGATATGCGTATCCGCTGCGGGGAATACGGCGCGTCGGAAAAAATCAGCCTTGTCTGCGCCTGCAACGGGCGCTTTTACGGCGGCGGCTTCAACCCCAGCCTCCGCGCCCGCCCAGACGACGGGATCATGGACATTTATATTGTAAAGAAGGTCAGCCTCCTGGAGTTTGCCCTGCTGATCGGCAAATACGCCGCCGGCAAGGCAGATGAGATGCCGAAATATGTGACGCATTTGCAGTCCGGCGATACGCTGGAGATTCAATTTGGGCGCAAGGAGGTCATCAATGTGGACGGCGAGGCCATGTACGCGGATCACGTCACCATGCGCATGATTCCCGGCGCGCTGAACCTGATTGTCCCGAAGGGCGTGCGGTTTTTCGACGATGCGACAGCGTGAGGCGCAGCATAGGACGTCTTTCGCTTCTGTACATAACGCAAACAGCCACCCCGAACGGGATGGCTGTTTACATTGGTGCTCCAGCGGGGATTCGAACTCCGGAAGTCCAGCGCTGTGCGCCGGCTTCATTTTTCCGCTTCGCTCAAAAAACGCTTCGCGTTTTGGTGTCCGTGGGTTCGAATCTTCGTCAATGTATAATGTAAACAGCCACCCCTTACGGGATGGCTGTTTCCTTGGTGCTCCAGCGGGGATTCGAACCCCGGACACCCTGCTTAAAAGGCAGGTGCTCTGCCTACTGAGCTACTGGGGCAGGCGTCTCCCCAACTCGAAGCCCAGCGCAGCGGGTTCGAGTTGGAAAGGAAGAAGGAGCCTGCGAATGTGGAGCTTTCGTCGCCCCGACGGAAGCGGAACGCA
>CAJOCV010000085.1 GCA_905233785.1 uncultured Oscillospiraceae bacterium | reverse complement strand
GGGAAGCTGCGCAGGCAAAACCCATTTCTTTCCCGTTGGGGAAAGAAACGGTTTTTGATGCCAAAGAAAGGCAACAAGGGGAAGTGTCCCCTTGACCCCTCGTGCAAAAGGGGAACCTAAGGTCTGAGCGTAGGTCGCCGCCGTCCTAAGATTTGACAGGCTTTTGCGCCCCGGTGTTCGCTGCCGCTATGGTGTGCAGAACGCAGCGCTCAGAAGCACGTCACGGCGGCTCTGCTCTATCGACGTGGTCTCGGGACGCCGAGGGCGTCGTCCCCTACTACGCATTGGGCGAAGAACGCACGGGCGATTCGTGCATTGTGCCCCTTGTGGGTAAATCGCCCCTAGAGAATAAACCCTCCTGTTTTGCCTGTATGGACTGACGCCACCGACGCGAATTTAGGGAGGCAGCCCGTGAAAAACACGATTATCGCCCGGCGAGCCGCGGCTTCCTGCGTGGTACAATTAGCGTCAGAAGTACCATTGAGCGGCAGCGGTATGCGGGGTCAGCAGCAACGCGATCTTGCAATAGCGGCGACCCCGGTTTCGCCCTTAGACTCCCCGCTTCTGCGAGGGGTCAAGGGGACTCTTCCCCTTGCGCATTTCTTTCCCCTATTTCTTTGGGCGTCCAAAGAAATAGGGCCGCCGGAGGCACCTGAACGCTTGGTGAAAAATCCATACGATATGGAAGTTTTCAGAAGAAAACCGAGGCTGTGAAGAAAAACTTTCTTCACAGCCCCTTTTCCTTATTCGCGATGATAGATTCTCTTGACTTCCTCGCTCTCGTCTCCCGACACGTCGGTGAGAAAGAGGATCGGCTCAAGCTTCAAGCCCGGCTTGCCGCCCCGCCGCGCCTCAACAAAAACGAGATTCGGAGCGCTCTTCATCCGATGACAGCAGAGGCGCAGGCGCTTCGGCTCCAAGCCGTTTCGCGTCAGGGTGTTCAGCAGCTCCGAGAGCCGTTCCGGGCGGTTCACCAGGCAGAAACGCCCGCCTGTGGGCAGCAGGTACGCCGCCGCGCCGCACAGCTCCTCCAGCGTACAGCTTCGCTCTTCCCTTGCGGCGGCTCGCAGCGCGTCCGGCGCGCTGGCGCCGCTGCCCTGCGGGAAATAAGGGGGATTTGCGATCACAAGGTCGAAGCTCCCTGTCCGAAACAGCTCCCGCACCCGGCGAATATCCCCGGTGACAATCTCCCCGCGATCCAGAAGCCCGTTTTCTGCCAGGTTCTCCCGCGCGACCCGCGCTGCTTCCTCGGATATTTCCAGCCCTGTCATGGATAACCCCGGATTCCCCCATAACAACAGCAGGCTCAAAATCCCGGAGCCGCAGCCTAGGTCGATCCCCCTTCTTCCCTTCCCGGCGGCGAAATCCGCGAGCAGCACCGAATCCGTCCCGAGAGGCGCCTGCGCCGCCTGCCGGAACCGGGGGCCGTTCGGCCAGAGCTCCATCGTCTCTGTATTCATTGGTTAGATAACACTAATCACGCCTCTTAGAAAAAGCGGCATAGCCGCTCTTTCCAGGCGTGATTACTCAGCCACGATGGCCTCAGCAGGGCACTGGGCAGCGCAGGCGCCGCACTCCAGGCACTTGCTGGCGTCGATCTCGTAGTGCAAATCGCCCATGTCAATGGCCTCAGCAGGGCACTGAGCGGCGCAGGAACCGCAGGACAGGCACTCATCGGTAATAACGTAAGCCATGGTGTTACCTCCTATGTATTTTTCAACTTAATTCCTATCTTAAATATAGGAAAAAGCGGGCTTTTCAAAACCCTTTCGTTTTTATTTTAGCACAAGTTTCCGAAAAAGCAACATCTATTTTTCATCGCTTTTAAAGCCCTCCCAATCTGGCAATAATGATACCTGCACGACGCGAATTTTCCGCATTCGCGCAGGCGAGGCGGTATCATAGAGCTGAGGAAGGAAGGGCGGCAATATGAAGAGCAATGAAAAGTTTACGGATCGGGCGGAGCAGGCGATTGAGCTTGCGCGCACGGCAGCGGGCGAGATGGGTCACAGCTTTGTGGGCACGGAGCATCTGCTGCTGGGCATTGCGGCAGACGGCGATGGCCTGGGCGGACGCATTCTGCGAAGCTACGGGCTGGAGAGCGGTCTGCTGCGCCAAAAGCTCGCCGAGCGGCTGGGCGTGGGGGCGCGCTGTCTGCCTTCCCAGGGCTTGAGCCTGCACGCCCGGGAGGCAGTCGAGCGTGCTGCCGCCGAGGCCGCTGTGCTGCGGCAGGGCTTTATCGGTACAGAGCATTTGCTGCTCGGCGTCCTCCGGCAGCCGGACAGCGGCGGCGTGAAGCTTTTGCGCAGTCTGGGCGCGGAACCCAACGATCTCTACACCGATATTGTGGAACTGTTCGGCTCGCCCGCGCCCAGCAGTCGCCCCCAGCCGGGGCTGACCCGTACGCAGCGCCGGGCAGAGACACGCACGCTCGATCAGTACAGCCGCGATCTGACCGAGCTTGCCGCCGCGGGCCGCATCGACCCGGTGGTGAGCCGGGGGGATGAGATTCGCCGCGCGGTACAGATTCTCTCCCGGCGCAGCAAGAACAATCCCGTGCTCATCGGGGAGCCGGGTGTGGGCAAGACCGCCGTGGCGGAGGGGCTGGCACTGCGCATCTCCCGCGGAGAGGCGCCGGAGCCGCTGCGCCGCAAGCGCATCGTCTCGCTGGACATTCCGGCGATGCTCGCGGGCACCAAGTACCGCGGCGACTTTGAAGAGCGGGTCAAATCCGTCCTGCGGGATGTGAAGCGCGCCGGGGATGTGATCCTCTTTATTGACGAGCTGCACACCATCATCGGCGCGGGCAGCGCGGAGGGCGCGATCGACGCGGCCAACATTTTAAAGCCCGCTCTGGGGCGCGGCGAAGTGCAGATCATCGGCGCGACGACGCCGGAGGAGTACCGCCGCCACATTGAGAAGGACGCGGCGCTGGAGCGGCGCTTTCAGCCCGTGACCGTGGCCGAGCCGGGGCGGGAGGCAACGCTCGAGATGCTGCGCTCCCTGCGGCCGGGGCTGGAGCGGCACCACGCCGTGCGCATTACGGACGAGGCGCTGGACGCGGCTTACCGTCTTTCCCTGCGCTACATCCACGACCGCTTCCTGCCTGACAAGGCCATAGACCTCATCGACGAGGCGGCGGCCAGTCTGCGCGTAAGCCGCCGAAGCGAAGACGACAGCGTGACCGCCGAAACAGTGGCGCAAGTGGTCTCGCTCTGGACAGGCATTCCCGTGACGGGGCTGGATCAGAATGAGACAGAGCGCCTGCGCGATCTGGAGACACGGCTCCGCGAGCGCATCGTGGGACAGGATGAGGCGGTTTCCGCCGTGGCAAGAGCCATTCGCCGCAGCCGCATGGGACTGCGCGACCCGAAGCGTCCCGTAGGCAGCTTCCTTTTTCTCGGTCCTACAGGCGTGGGAAAAACGGAGCTCTGCCGCGCCCTGGCGGAGACGGTTTTCGGCGACGAGCAGGCCGTCATCCGGCTGGACATGTCCGAATATATGGAAAAGCACAGCGTCAGCCGTATCCTCGGCTCCCCTCCGGGCTATGTGGGCTACGAGGAGGGCGGTCAGCTCACCGAGCAGGTTCGCCGCAAGCCCTGGTCTGTGGTGCTCTTTGACGAAATCGAGAAGGCGCACGAGGACGTGTGGAGCCTGCTGCTGCAGATTCTGGACGACGGACAGCTCACCGACGCCGGCGGACGGCGTGTGGACTTTCGCAACACGCTGATTGTGATGACCTCGAATGTCGGCGCGAAGGCCATCAGCGACGGGCGCAGTCCCCTGGGCTTTGACACCGGCGGGCTTCGGGACGATTCCGCCATGCGGCAGCAGGTGCTCGACGAACTGCGCGCGACCTTCCGCCCGGAGTTTCTTAACCGCGTGGACGAGACCATTGTCTTTCACCGGCTGCGGCGGGAGGATCTGCTGCGCATCACGGAAATCCTGCTCTCACGCCTGCGGGAGCGCTTCCGGGAGAAGGGCTTGACGCTCACAGTGAGTGAGGATGCCGTCTGCTGGCTCACAGACCACGGCAGTGACGAGAAATATGGCGCCCGCCCTCTGCGCCGCTGCATCCAGCACAGCATTGAGGACGCGGCGGCGGAGCTGCTGCTCGAAGGCGGCCTCGCCCCCGGCGATACGCTGCGCGCCGTGGTGCAGGACAACGAGCTGCATTTGGAGAAAACAGCTGTCTTAAAGCCCAAAACTCACGACTCATAATTAAGGTGGATGTGTTGTTCACATCCACCTCATCGTCCCAGGGGATTCCATCTTCCCCGGCGGAAATAGCACACAAACAGCACAAACAGCAGCATATTGTGCCCGATCATGCAGCCCCAGGCGGAAATGAGGCCAAGGCCGAGAAGCCGCGTGCAGACAAAGGTGCCCACAATGCGCACCCCCCACATGCCGATGATGTTGAACACGAAGGGTACCGCCGTCTTGCCCACGCCCTGAAGCATCCCCTCGATCACGATACTCACGCCATAAAACGGCTCCGAGCAGGCCACCATGCGCAGCACGGTGCTGCCCAGAAGGATGACCGCGGCGTCCCGGCTGAATAGCCCCACCATCGTCGGCGCAAAGGCGAAGAGCAGCGAGCCGGAGATCAGCATCAGCCCCACTTCACACAGGAAGATCACCCGAGCCTGCGCCTTCACCCGCTCGCGATCCCCGGCGCCGACAGCGTTTCCGGTGAGGGTGGCGGCGGCGGTCTGCATCCCGTAGCCGGGGATGTAGAAGGCGGACTCCACGGTGTTGGCGATGGTGTGGGCGGCGGTGGCGGTCTCGCCGAGGGCGTTGATCATGGCGGCGAAGGCCACATAGCCCAGCGAGGTGCCAAAGCGCTGCAGCATATTGGGAAAGGCTACCCGCAGGCAGGGCAAGAGCACCTTTTTATCGAGCTTCAGTGAGAGGCCGCGCGGGGAAATGAGCGGATGGCGATAAAACGCGATCGTGATGGCCAGCCCGCCGAAAAGGAAGGCGGCCGCGCTGGCAGCCGCCGCGCCGACGACGCCGAGCCCCGCGCCCCAGACGGTGAAGCTTTGCCCGAAGAGCGTGAGCTGCCGCGTCTTGTAAATCAGCAGAAAATTCAGCGTCACATTGATGAGATTCACGCCCACGCCCACGCGCATGGGCGTTTTTGAATCTCCGGCGGCGCGAAGCACCGTGCCGAAGATGATGCTGGCCGCGCGAGGCAGCATGGGCAGATACAGGATGAAGAAATAGCGGCTTGCGAGAGGGCGCAGCGAGGGCGTCACCTGCATCCAGGCCGGGATCAGGCCGCTGAGCGACAGCGTCAGCGCTGTAAAAAGAAGTCCCGCCGCCAGAACCATTAACACCGATTGCGCCGCGGCTTTGCGCGCTCTGGTCGGCTCCTTTGCGCCGATCGCCTGGGAGATGTAGCCGAGAAAGCCCACGCCGAAGGCGGAGACAGAGCTGCCGATCAGCCAGTTGACCGTCACGGTGCTCCCGACGGCGGCGGTCGCCGCGGTGCCGAGGGAGCCGACCATGGCGGTGTCGATATACTGCACGGCGGTCTGCATGAGCTGCTCCAGCATCGTCGGCCAGGCGAGGGCTGCCACCGCCGGCAAAAGCGACCGAAAGGCCATCGCCCTTTTTGTCGTTTTTTGCGTCATATCTCCTGCCCCAACCTTGCCAGCACATCCTCAAAATACGCCGGAAGCGGACTCTCCAGCTCCACATGCTCACCGGTGCGGGGGTGTACGAATTTCAATCGCCTTGCGTGAAGGCACTGTCCCTCCAGTCCCTTGTCGGGCGAGGGCGCGCCGTAGGTAGAATCCCCCAGCAGCGGATGTCCGATGCTCGCCATGTGAACGCGGATCTGGTGGGTGCGTCCGGTCTCGAGGATGCAGCGGATATGGGTGTAGCCCCGGTAGCGGGCGATGACCTCCCAGTGTGTCACGGCGGGGCGGGAATGCTTCTCCGTCACGGCCATGCGCTTGCGATCCGTGGGATGGCGGCCAATGGGCTTGTTCACCGTGCCCGCCTCCTCCCGGAAGGCGCCCAGCGCCACAGCCTCATACACCCGCGACAAGCTGCGGTCTGCAAGCTGGGCGGAGAGCGCCTGATGGGCAAAATCGTTCTTCGCCGCGATCAGCAGCCCCGACGTATCCTTGTCAATGCGGTGGACAATACCGGGGCGCTTCTCACCGCCGATGCCGGAGAGGCTGTCCCCGCAATGCCAAAGAAGGGCGTTGACCAGTGTCCCGTCGGGATGCCCGGGCGCAGGGTGCACCACCATGCCCCGGGGCTTGTTCACCACGATCACATCCTGATCCTCAAAGACCACGTCCAGCGGGATCTCCTGCGCCACAAGCGGCGCATCCTCTGTCTCCGGCAGCAGAAGGCTGATACAGTCCCCGGCCGCGCACTTATAGTTCTTCTTCACCGGCGCGCCTGCGCGCAGCACGCAGCCCTCCTCCAGCAGGCGCTGGACGGCGCTGCGGCTCAACTCCTCCATACGACGCGCAAGGAGAGCGTCGATACGATCGCCGCTCTCCTCTGCTGTGACGGTGAGGATAATTGTCCTCTCGTCCATATCTTACTTAAACTCCGCGAGAATGTCCTCGAGGGAGAACTCTTCGGCGGCTGCCTTCGGCTGCTGTACCGGCTGTACCGGCTGCGGCGCGGGCTGCTGTACGGGACGCTGTACAGGGCGCGGCGTCGGCTGCGGCGCGGGCTGCTGTACGGGACGCTGTACAGGGCGCGGCGCGGGCTGCTGTACCGGCTGCGGCGCGGGCTGCTGTACCGGCTGCGGCGCGGGCTGCTGCGCCTGCTGCACACGCGCATTGGCGCGTTCCCACTCGGCAAAGGGATCCTCGTTGCTATGCTCCACGGCGCGGGTGTTCTGCGGAGCGGGGCGAACGGGCTGCTCTTGCGCGCGAGCCTTGGCCTGAGCCTGGGCTTTGGCCTGCGCTTGCTGGCGCTGGCGGGCGGCACGGGCGGCCTTGTACTCCTCGTATTCGTCGTCCTCGTAATCGCGCTGTTTTCTGGCCTTGGCCTTGACCTCGGCAGCGCTGCGCCTGGCGGCGCGTTTGGCGCGGCGGGGCCGCTCCTCTTCCTCTTCCTCATAGAAATCGTCCTCGTCCTCCTCATCCTGCTCACGTTCAAACAGGATTGCCAGAACAAAGATGATACAGAAGACCGTGATGAACACGTCGGCGAGGTTGAAGACCGGGAAGCTCATAAATTCGGTTTTGAACATATCCTGCACGTAGCCGTAGATCACACGGTCAATGCAGTTGGAGAGGCCCCCCGCGGCGACCAGCACGATGCTCCAGCGCGCGAGGCGGCCGGAGATAAACTTCGTCGCGAGTGCGATGATGACGGCCACGACGAACACGCCGGTCAGGATGATAAAGGGGATGCGGGCGTTGCTGCCGCTCAAAAAGCTGAAGGCAGCGCCGTCGTTGTGCAGATTTACAAGGCTCAGGATACCGGGGATGAAGGGCTCGCCCACAGATTCCATACTGACGTGACCCTGAACCCAGAACTTGACCCATTGGTCGGCGATGATGACCAAAACGCCGATGATTGCGTACAGCATATCTTTCTCCTATCCGTTTTCCCTTTGGACACCGGGAAACTGAAATTTTTGTAACGATTCAGTCCCGTTCCGGGACTAAATCGTCTGCGCGCACTCGCGGCGGGGGAACGCTCGCACACTTGCGGGGCGAGAAGTGTTTTTTCCGAGGTACACGCCCCCGGAAAAAACAGATTTGATTTTGTAGCCACGCAAGACTGAATAGTTACAAATTTTTTATGCAATATCGCCGCGTTTCGCCAGCACGGATGCGCAGCGCGGGCAAAGCCCCGTCTCGGGATCGGCATCGGCGGCGTGCTTCCAGCAGCGGGGGCACTTTACGCCGGGAGCCTCGACAACAGAGATGCCGAGCCCCGGAACCTGCGCGCTCGCGCCGGAGGCGGCGGTCTCGCCCTCGCCCTGATCCTCGCGGATCAGGCACTCGGACACGATGAAGAGCTCCGCGAGATCCATGTCGCTCAGCTGCTCGACCGTTTCCTTCGCGTCCTGCGTCCCGGCGTGCAGCGTAACGGCGGCCTCAAGGGGCTTGCCGATGCGCTTCTGGGCACGGGCGGACTCGATCACGCCGTTGACTTCATTGCGCAGGGCAATGAGCTTCTCCCAGCGGCTCATCTCCTGCGCGGGCAGGGCGTAGTCGGCAAAGGGCTTGTTCATCTGATTGAGAACGACGTTGCGCGCATCGTCGCCCTCTCTATGGGGCATGGCGAGCCAGATCTCATCGCAGGTGAAGGCGAGGATCGGCGCGAACATCTTGGTCAGCGTGTCGAGGATCAGGTACAGGGCGGTCTGGGCGCTGCGGCGCTTCAAGCCGTCGCGCTCCTCGCAGTAGAGGCGATCCTTGATGATGTCGAGGTAGAAGCTACTCAGCTCCACCACGCAGAAATCGTTGATGGCATGGGAGATGACGTGGAACTCATAGTTCTGATACGCGCTCTCCACCTTCTCCATCAGCTCGTTGAGCTTGGTGACCGCCCAGCGATCCAGCGGCAGCATATCCGCCGGGGCTACCAGCTTGTTTGCGTCAAAGCCGTCGAGGTTGCCGAGGCAGTAGCGGGCGGTGTTGCGGAACTTGAGGTAGTTCTGGCTGAGCTGCTTGAAGATCTCCTTGGAGCAGCGCACGTCCACATGGTAGTCGGCGGAGCCGGCCCAGAGACGAACCATATCGGCGCCGAATTCCTTGATGAGGTCGGCCGGGTCAACGCCGTTGCCGAGCGATTTGTGCATCGTGCGGCCCTTCTCGTCCACGGTCCAGCCGTGGGTCAGGCATTCGCGGTAGGGGGCGCCCTTGCCGAGCGCGCCGACAGCCGTCAGCAGGCTCGACTGGAACCAGCCGCGGTATTGGTCGCCGCCCTCGAGATACATGTCGGCCGGCCAGAAGCCCTGGTCGCGCTGCATCGAGGCGAAGTGGCTCGAGCCGGAGTCAAACCAGCCGTCGAGCGTGTTGGTCTCTTTCGTAAAGTGCCTGCCGCCGCAGTGCGGGCAGACAAAGCCCTCGGGCAGCAGCTCGGCCGCCTCGCGGTCAAACCAGGCGTTGCTGCCGTCCTTTTCATAAATAGCGGCAACGGATTCGATCGTCTCGTCGGTGCAGATGGGCTTGCCGCAGTCCTCGCAATAGAACACCGGGATCGGCAGTCCCCAGCGGCGCTGGCGGGAGATGCACCAGTCGGCGCGCTCGCGGATCATGGCGATCATGCGCTCCTTGCCCCAGGCCGGCAGCCATTTCACGTCGTCGCAGGCGCGGACAGCCTCGTCCTTAAAGGCCTCGACCGAGCAGAACCACTGCGGGGTCGCGCGGAAGATGATCGGGCTCTTGCAGCGCCAGCAGTGGGGATAGCTGTGCGTGATCTCCGCCGAGGCGAAGAGACTGCCCGCGGCTTTCATGTCGGCCAGGATGATCGGATTCGACTCGTCGGTCTTCAGTCCGGCGTACTTGCCGGCATAGTCGGTATGGCGGCCCTGATCGTCCACGGGAACGACCAGCTCAGTGCCGTAGCGCATGCAGGTTTTATAGTCGTCGGCGCCGAAGCCGGGCGCGGTGTGCACGCAGCCGGTGCCGTCCTCCATCGTGACATAGTCCGCGTTCATAATGAGACTGGGTTTGTCGAGGAAGGGGTGGCACGCCTGCATATACTCGAAGAAGGAGCCGGGATGGGTCTCAACGACCTCATAGCTGTCAAAGCCGCCGATCTTCATGACCTTCTCCACCAGCGGCTCGGCCAGAATATAGCTCTCGCCGTTGGGGGCTTTGACAATCGCATAGCTCTCGTCCGGGTGCAGGGAGATGCCGATATTGCCGGGCAGCGTCCAGATCGTCGTGGTCCAGATCAGGAAGAAGAGACGCGAGGTGTCCAGATGGGCGAGCCTGCCCTTGTCGTCGCCCATGGCAAACTTCACATAGACGGTCGTGCAGGGGTCGTCCTGGTATTCGATCTCAGCCTCGGCGAGAGCGGTTTCATCCTTGGGGCACCAGTAGACGGGCTTGAGTCCCTTGTAGATATAGCCCTTCTTGTACATCCGCCCGAAGATCCGGGTCTCCTCGGCCTCGAAGCTCTTGTTCATGGTCTTATAGGGGTGCTCCCAGTCGCCCAGGATGCCGAGACGCCGGAAGCCGGCCATCTGGCGCTGGACGTACTTTTCCGCATAGTCGTGGCAGGCGCTGCGAAAGTCGGAGACGGACATGGCCTTGTGGTTGAGCTTCTGTTCCTTAATGATAGCGCTCTCGATCGGCATACCGTGGTTGTCCCAGCCGGGGATATAGGGCGTGTAATAGCCGCGCATCGCATAAGAGCGGATAATGAAGTCCTTGATGGACTTGTTGAGCGCGTGGCCCATGTGAATATCGCCGTTGGAAAACGGAGGGCCGTCGTGCAGGGCGAAGCGGGGATGCCCCTCGTTCTTTTTCAAAAGCTCGTGATAGATGTCCTGCTCGTCCCAGGCACGGAGCATGTCCGGCTCGCGCTTGGGCAGTCCGGCGCGCATCGGAAAGTCGGTTTTCGGCAGGTTCAGCGTGGCATTATAATCCTTGGCCATTGGTATCCTATTCTCCTAAATTTGTGAAATAATTCGGACTTTTTTAGTGCCATCCGTCAGATGAAAAAAGTCCAAGAGCGGGGCGCTCGCTTTTGCGTGCGCCCCGCAGAAAGTTTTCTGAGGGGTTTCCTCACAGTGAGAAGGGCTGGGTCGTATCGGTGGGATTGTGCCGGGCGGGCTTGGCGCTGTCCAGATCCAGCTGGAAATCCAGATCCAGCTCAGGTTCGGCGGGCAGCTTGGACACATTGTCCTCGATGGCGCGCACGGCGTCCTCGATGGACGGCGCACCGCTTGCGAAGTCGCGCCGCGTCTTGGTCCTGCACATCACCGACGTCG
>CAJOCV010000084.1 GCA_905233785.1 uncultured Oscillospiraceae bacterium | reverse complement strand
GCTTGCAATTTGAAATAGTTTATGATATACTTCTGAAAAATATTGACCGCTATATTGGTCAATTCCCGCCTGTAAAAGAGAACAAGGAGAAGGATATGCGATCATTTGCAGCGCTGAAGAAAATTTTTTTCACATCCCCTCTGCCATTCACGGTTCATGAAAATTAACATATTCCCCTGCCTGTCTGTGTTGAAATTCCCGATATTTATGTTATAATGATAAATTACTGATAATAATAAGCAAATGGAGGCACACAAACAAACCATGAGCAAAAAGCAGTTTAAGGCCGAGAGCAAACGGCTCCTCGACCTGATGATCAATTCCATCTACACCAACAAGGAAATCTTCCTGCGCGAGATCCTCTCCAACGCATCCGACGCCATCGACAAGCTCTGCTATCTGGGGCTGACCGATGACCGGGTGGGCTTGAACCGGGACGACTTCAAAATCGAGATTCTGGTGGACAAAGAAGCGCGCACCATCACCGTGCGGGATAACGGCATCGGCATGAGCATGGAGGAGGCGGAGAACAACCTCGGCGTGATCGCCAAGTCCGGCTCCTACCAGTTCAAGGGCGAGATGGAGAGCGACAAGGCCGAGGACATCTCCATCATCGGCCAGTTCGGCGTGGGCTTCTACTCCGCCTTTATGGTGGCCGACGAGGTCACCGTCAAAACCCGCAAATACGGCGAGGAGCAGGGCGTACAATGGCAGAGTACGGGCGCCGACGGCTACACCGTGACCCCCATCGAGAAGGACACGGTGGGCACCGACGTCATCATGCATCTCAAGGCCGACAGCGACGAGGAAATCTACGGCTCCTATCTCGAGGTCTGGAAGATCAAGGCGCTCGTGAAGAAATACTCCGATTACGTCCGTTGGCCGATCAAGATGGACGTGGAGCATCAGGAGCGCTATGAGACCGGCGAGCAGAATGACGACGGCAGCCCCAAGTATGACTACCGCATGGTCACCGAGAACGAGACGCTCAACTCCATGATCCCCATCTGGCAGCGCTCCAAGAGCGACGTGACCGACGACGACTGCATCGCCTGGTACAAGGAGAAAAACCGCGACCGCAAGGACCCTTGCGCCCTGGTGCGCGTGAGCGCCGAGGGTCAGGTGAGCTACAAGGCCATGCTCTTTGTCCCCGGGGAGCAGAATGAAAACGTCTTTTCCGGCGACAATAAGGGTGGGATCACGCTCTACTCCAACGGCGTCATGATCATGGAGAAGTGCGACAAGCTGCTGCACGAATATTTTGACTTCGTCAAGGGCGTGGTGGACTCCCCCGACCTTTCGCTGAACATCTCCCGCGAGATTTTGCAGCATGACCGTCAGCTTCGCATCATCGGCCAGAACCTCGAAAAGCGCATCAAGGGCGAGCTCGAAAAGCTCCTGCGGGACGACAAGCCCAAGTATGAGGAGTTTTTCCGCAACTTCGGCAACGACCTGAAGGTCGGCGTCTGCGACGAGTACGGCCGCTACAAGGATTTCCTGCGCGACCTGCTGCTGTTCTATACTTCTGAGGATCACATGGTCACGCTCAAGGAGTATGTGGAGAACATGCCCGAGAGCCAGAAGAGCATTTACTTTGCCACCTCCGCCTCCGTCAAGCAGGCGATGAACCTGCCCCAGTGTCAGGAGGTGCGTGACCGCGGCTATGAGCTTATCTACCTCACAAGCCCGCTCGATGAGATGGTGCTCGACGCGCTGCGCGAGCAGGACGGCAAGAGCTTCTGCAACGTTGTGACCGACGACCTCGGCTTTGAGACCGAGGAGGAGAAGAAGGCCGCCGAGGAGCGCGACATTGAGAACAAGGAGCTTTTGGACTTTGTGAAGGAGTCCGTCGGCGAGGGGCTTTCCAAGGTCAAGCTCAGCCGCAAGCTCACCACGCAGCCCTGCTGCCTCACGACCGAGGGCGGGCTCACGCTGGAGATGGAGCGCTATTTCCGCCACGGCCCCAGCGAGGAAATGCGCAAGCTGCGCGCCACCCGCGTGTTGGAATTAAACCCCGCGCACCACAGCTTTGAAGTGCTCAAGGCCGCCTTTGACAGCGACAAGGACAAGGCCGCCAAGCTCTCCCGCATTCTCTACGCCCTGGCCGAGCTCTCTGCCGGTGTAGACGTGGAGGAGCCGATCGCCTTTGTTGAAAGCGTCGCGGAACTTTTCTAATTTCAGTGAATAGCGAACAGTGAAAAGTGAAAAGTTATGGAGTCCCCTCCGGGGACGAATTGAAATCGTCGCGAAGCGACACCTTAACTATTCGCTCTTCACTCTTCACTGTTCACTCTTTCAGGAGTTTTTATGAGACCAAGACTCGGTATCTACATCCACATTCCCTTCTGCGCCAGCAAGTGCAGCTATTGCGATTTCTACTCCCTCGCGGGCTGTGACGAGCTGATGCCGGCATACCACAAGGCGCTGCTGGAGCATATTGCCGAATCCGCCCCGGGGATCAAAAACTACGAGGTGGACAGCATCTATTTTGGCGGCGGCACCCCCAGCTACTACGGGGCGGAGCGGATCGGGGAGATTTTCGACCTTTTAAAGCGCAACGGCAACGTGCGCCTCGACGCGGAGGTCACGGTGGAGTGTAATCCCGACAGCATGAACCCCGCCATGCTCAAGGAGCTGCGGCAGGAGGGCGTAACGCGCCTTTCCATCGGCGTACAGGCGACAAACAACGATCTGTTAAAGCTTATCGGCCGACGCCACAATTTTCAGCAGGCCGAGCGCGCTTTCCGTGACGCGCGGCGGGCGGGCTTTGACAATCTGAGCATCGACCTCATGTACGGTCTGCCCAGCCAGACCAAGAGCGACTGGGCCGAGACGCTCTCACAGATCGTGGAGATGCACCCGGAGCACATCAGCTGCTACGGGCTCAAGCTCGAGGAGGGCACCAAGATGTTTGCCGACTACTACGGTTCCCCCATCCTGCCGGATGAGGACGAGCAGGCGGACATGTATTCCTACGCCGCCGAGATGCTCTCCCGCTACGGCTACCGCCAGTACGAGATCTCCAATTTCTGCGCCCCGGGCTTTGAGTCAAAGCACAATCTCAAATACTGGAACCTGGACGACTACATGGGCTTTGGCCCCGGCGCGCATTCCTGCGTGGGAAATCTTCGCTACAGCTTCGTCAAGGATTTAAAGCAGTATATCTCGCGCGTGTCCCACAAGGTCAGCATCGTGGACGAGTATGAACGGGTAGACACGCTTGAGCGGGCGGTGGAGTATCTGATGCTCGCCATGCGCACAAGCCGCGGCGTCTCCGAGGAGGATTACCGCCGCCGCTGCCAGGCGGATTGGCAGCCCATCCTGCGCACCCTGCGCGCCTTCGCGGAAAAGGGCTGGGCCGTGGAGGAAGAGGGGCGCTGGCACTTCACGGTGCCGGGCTATCTGATTTCCAACACGCTCATCGGCATCCTGCTGGAAGCCCAGGCCAACGGCCGCGCCGCCTACACCCCCTGGGTGGATCGGGCGGAGCAGGCCGAACGCAAGATCAGCCTCCCCAAGAGCGAGGACGAGCTTTTTACCGAGCTTTACGAGCAGAAAGCCGGCGCGCACGAGGCGTAACATTCCGCTTGAAGTCCCTTGAGGGGTCTGCAAGCCGAGAATGCTCACGCTGATCGCACACGGCGCACGGGGGACGCGCCGTGTTTGGTCGGCGTGAGACCTCGCAGCGCTCGGTTCAGGGTGTTTTTGACGAGGCAAAGCCCCGTCAAAAGCGCATTGTAATTTCCGGAATTGACGCGAAGCGACTGCGTGTCATCGGCGCACGGACATGCCAAGCCTTCCTATTGCTCAGGAGAGGCATCGCCCAGGCACACAAGGAGAAAACGTGGCTACTAACAAAGAAAAACACAGCGGAGCGCATGTGGATCGCAGCGCGGAGCGGGCGCGGGAAGAACGCCGCGCGCTGCTTGCCGCCGAGAAGCGGCGGGAGGAGGCGCAGCGCGCCCAGCAGCGGGAGGCCGAGGAAGCCCTCCGTGCGCGCAGAGCCCGTATCAAACGCAAAAAGAGAAGACGTCTGCTCAAGCGGCTCAGGATCACAGCCATCGTGCTCGCAATCCTGCTGACTGTGGTGATCGGCGTGATGGTCTATACCGCCATCCGGATCAGCGAGAGCGACACGAACCTGCCGAACGTGACCCTCAAGGGCATTGATGTGGGCGGGCTTACCCGGGCGGAGACGCTCGATAAGCTCAACGCCGCCGGCTGGGACGAGGACGCCGCCGAGCCCATGCGGGTTTCTCTCCCCCTGGGCGTAAGCTTCCTGCTTGACAGGCGCGCGGCGGGCGCGGCGCTGACAGCGGACGCGGCTTCCGCCGCGGCCTATCGCTTCGGGCACTCGCAGGACGCTTACCAGAACCTGCTTTTGTATCTCGGCAGCTTTTTTAACCCCACGGACGTGGCGCAGGAGACCCCGTTGCTGGACGAAGGCTATATCCGCGCGGAGACCGGGAAGGCTGTCACCGCGTTCAACGAACGGGTGTCCGGTTCCCCGGAGGCGGAGGTCGATCTTGAAGACGCCGTAATCCGCTCGGTCAAGGGCGCGGGCGAGCTGTCGCTCAACACCGACGCCATCGTGGACGGGCTATGCCGCGCGCTTTTGAACGACGAGCGCAGCTTCCGCTACGAGCAGATCGACGGCGCCCCCACCATGCCGGACTACGACGCGCTCTTTGCCGAGCTGAACGTGGAGCCGCAGAACGCCGCCTTCAAGGACGACGGAAGCTTTGAGGTCATTGACGAGGTCGTGGGCTGCAGCTTCGACACCGCGGCCGCGAAGGCCGCCTGGGAGGCCGCCGGGCTCATGCAGACCGTGGAGATCCCGCTTGTCATCACCGAGCCCGAGGTCACGGGCGACGAGCTGCGAGCCCTGCTGTTCCGGGACGTGCTGGGCTACCAGACGACGGTCTACGCCTCCAGCGGGCAGAACCGCTGCAACAACATCGAGCTTGCCGCCTCCAAAATCGACGGCTATGTGCTGATGCCCGGCGAGGTTTTCTCCTACAACGAGGTCGTGGGGCAGCGCACCCGCGAGGCGGGCTTTCTGGAGGCCGGCGCTTACGCCAGCGGTCAGGTGGTGCAGGAGGTCGGCGGCGGCATCTGCCAGGTGTCCTCCACGCTCTATTGCGCGATGATGTTTGCCAATCTCGAGACCGTGAGCCGCCAGAGCCACCAGTTCCGGGTGGACTATCTGCCGATCGCCTATGACGCCACCGTGAGCTGGCCGAACCCGGACTTCAAGTTCCGCAACAACCGGGAATACCCGATCCGCATCTGCGCTTACACCAACGCCGATAAGCAGCTCACCGTGGAGATCCAGGGCACCGACGTAGACGGCAGCTATGTGGAGCTGACAAACGAGACCTGGATCGTCTACGATTCGGTCTATACCAACGTGCAGACCGGCTGGGGCGCGCAGGCGACGCGCCATGTTTACGATGCAAACGGCAACCAGATCGCCACAATCAAGGAGCCGTACAGCAGCTATAACAAGCACCCGGAGGACATCGCCTGGCCGCCCGAATACTACGGAACGCAGTCCGTACTGGGCGAAGCCACGGTGATCTTTGGATAAGCGAAAAAGTGAATAATGAATAGTGAATAGTTAAGGTGTCGCTTCGCGACGAATTATAATTTGTCCCCGAAGGGGACTCCTTAACTTTTCACTATTCGCTTTTCACTATTCACTATTGTTAACCCAACATTTTCAGATACAGGAGAGAAGACAGCATGGAAAAGAAAACCTTCTATATTACCACCCCGATCTATTATCCCTCGGATAAGCTGCACATCGGGCACACCTACTGCACCGTGGCGACCGACGCCATCGCCCGCTACAAGCGCCTTTGCGGCTATGACGTGATGTTTCTGACCGGCACCGACGAGCACGGCCAGAAGATCGAGGAAAAGGCCAAGGCCGCCGGGGTCACGCCCCAGCAGTTCGTGGATAAGATCGTCACCGGCGAGGGCGGCATCCTCGATCTGTGGAAGCTGATGAACATCTCCAACGACCGCTTCATCCGCACCACCGACGACTACCATGTGGAGGCCATCCAGCGCGTCTTCAAGAAGATGTACGAGAAGGGCGACATCTACAAGGGCGCCTACAAGGGCAAATACTGCACCCCCTGCGAGAGCTTCTGGACCGAGAGCCAGCTTGTGGACGGCAAGTGCCCCGACTGCGGCCGCGAGGTGCACGACGCGGAGGAGGAGGCCTACTTCTTCCGTCTCTCCAAGTACGCAAAGCCCGTGCAGGAGCTGCTGGAGACCGGCACCTTCCTCGAACCCGCCTCCCGCGTCAACGAGATGATCAACAACTTTATCAAGCCCGGTCTGGAGGATCTCTGTGTCTCCCGCACGAGCTTTACCTGGGGCATCCCGGTGGACTTTGATCCGGGTCATGTGGTCTACGTCTGGGTGGACGCGCTGTTTAACTACTGCACCGCCCTCGGCTTTCTCAACGATCGCTACCACGATTTCGACAAGTACTGGCCCGCGGACGTGCACATCGTGGGCAAGGAGATCGTCCGCTTCCACTCCATCATCTGGCCGGCCATGCTCATGAGCATGGAGCTTCCGCTGCCGAAGAAGATCTACGGGCACGGCTGGCTCGTCATTGACGGCGGCAAGATGTCCAAGTCGAAGGGCAACGTGGTCGATCCCTATGTGCTGGCGGACAAGTTCGGCGTGGACGCGCTGCGCTTCTTCCTGCTGCGCACCTTCCCCTTCGGCTCCGACGGCAACTTCTCCAACGAGCTGCTGATCTCCACGATCAACACCGATCTTGCCAACGATCTGGGCAACCTCGTCTCCCGCACCACCGCGATGGTGGAGAAATACTTCGGCGGAAAGCTCCCTGTCGAGCGCGAGGCGGAACGTGTGGACGAGGAGCTTGTCTCCCTCATTCAGAGCACCAAGGCCGCCTACGCCAGGCAGATGGACGCCTTCCAGCTCCATCTCGCGCTTGAGGAGGTCTTCAAGCTCATCCAGCGCGCCAACAAATACATCGACGAGACCGCACCCTGGGTGCTGGCTCGCAATCCGGTGCTCAAGCCCCGTCTCGCCACGGTCATGTACAACCTGCTCGAGGCGCTGCGCGTGGCGCTCGTGTGCCTCACGCCCTTCATGCCCGCAAGCTGTGAAAAGGCTTTCGAGCAGATCGGCGCGGACGAAGCGGCAAGAAGCTGGGACAAGGCCGGGGATTACGGCGTCCTGCCCGCGGACGTTCAGGTGCACAAG
Source organism: uncultured Oscillospiraceae bacterium (assembly GCA_905233785.1). Lineage (GTDB taxonomy): Bacteria > Bacillota > Clostridia > Oscillospirales > Oscillospiraceae > Limivicinus. Next base: position 512 of record CAJOCV010000084.1, on the reverse strand, counting down.
GGCGAGACCCTCTTCCCCCGCATCGACATGAATAAGATGCTCGCAGAGCTGGAAGAGGCCGAAAAGCCCGCGCCCAAGACCCCGCCCGTGCTGCCGGACGTCACGATCGACGAGTTCAGTAAGTGCGATATGCGCGTGTGCAAGGTGCTCGCCTGCGAAGCGGTAAAGAAGAGCGAAAAGCTCCTCAAGTTCCAGCTTGACGACGGCTCCGGCACGCCGCGCCAGATCCTCTCCGGCATCCACAAGTTCTATGAGCCGGAGGATCTCGTGGGCAAGACCGTGGTCGCCATTCTGAACCTGCCGCCGCGCAAGATGATGGGGCAGGAATCGAGCGGCATGCTGCTCTCCGCCGTGCGTGAGGTAAACGGCAAGGAGGAGCTGCACCTGCTGATGCTCGACGATTCGGTTCCCGCCGGCTCTCAGCTCTGCTGAGCTGCGTAACACAGCCGTAAATCCCGTAGGGGCGCCCTTCGCCCTTGCGGTCGCCCGCGCGGTACAATCCAACATCCGGA
>CAJOCV010000083.1 GCA_905233785.1 uncultured Oscillospiraceae bacterium | reverse complement strand
AAATGTTCGGCGAATTCGCAGATTGTACGAATTCGCCGAACATTTCTTTGCTATACGAGCTCTGGTTCGCCGGGAGGGCACAAGGCCCTCCCCTACGATGCAACCAGGGTTTTCGCATTTGTTTCGCATTTTGCAACGCGCCCTTTCCTCAAAGCGCGCGGCTCAAAGCTTTAGTCCTCATCCCCCATGGAGCGCATCCGGTCGCGCGCGTTGGTGACATGGCGGGTCATAGCCGCGTTCGCGGCGTCCCCATCGTGAGCGCCCAAAGCGTCCAAAATTGCCTCGTGCTCCTCCACGGACTGGAGGGCGCGGCTGTGCTTGCTGACGGAAGCCATGCGGAACTTCGTCATCTTCTTGTGAAGTCCCAGCAGCGTATCCATCAGCGCGCGGCTGCCGCAGGCGCGGTAAACCATCTCGTGAAAGCGGGAGTCGAGATTCTTGATTTGGTCGGAGTGCCCGCCGTCCAGCTTCTCGGTGTAAAAGCGCTGCAGCTCCAGCGTATCGCGAATCTCCCGCAGCTCCGCCTCCGTGATGCGCTCCGCCGCCCAGGCGGCCGCCAGCCCCTCGATGCGGATGCGGATCTCGTACATATCCAGCATATCCTGCTTTGAGATCCCAACCACCGTGACGCCGCGCCCCGCCTCCTCCAGGATATTCTCCTGCTCCAGACGGCGGATGGCTTCGCGGATCGGGGTACGGCTCACGCCCAGCTCCTCCGAAAGGCGCAGTTCCGTCAAAAGCTCCCCCCGCTGGTATTTTCCCGAGAGGATGTCCCGCTCCAGCTGTTCAAATATCTGATCGGCAATGGAAATGCTCTTGCGTTCTCCCATATCCCGCACCTCTTATGTTGTTCTATTGTATACAATTATACGCTATTATTTTCGTTTGTCCATCCCCTTTTTTATGATCGCGCCTCATCTGGCGTGAATTCTGCGCGAAAATCCGGATCGGCCTGTAACGATTTCGTCTGCCGGGCGGGATCGTTACAGGCCGTCTTCTATTCGGATTACGATTCTTTGGTAGCCGCCTCCATCACCGGAGCGCTCACGCTGACCCGGTTGAAATCGGAGAAATTCGCCGTCAGCTTTAGCCCCTCGATCGCAAGCTCCATGCCGAAGCCGCCGAGGTAAGCCCGCAGCAGAGCGGCGCAAAGCTCCCGCAGGCGCAGAGGGAGAAGGCTGACGCCAGCGCCAGCAGCAGGCAGATCAGACGTTTCATCAGGATCCCACCTTTTCTCAAGATGGTATTATGATACCCGATCTGCGCACATCACGCAAGGTCGATGCGAAACTGCCGCCCGGTCTCAGCGCTGACATAGACAGTCAGCGTCTGCCCTTCGGTATCCTCGCAGAAAAAGGCATAGCAGGGAACGTCCCGCTGCCCCTCGCTTTTACAGATGAGCTTTCGTGTCTCGCGCAGATTCAGGCTCTCAGGCAGCGCCTGCGCGGCCTGCTGCTCATCCACCGTCCAGCTGACCTCCGCCTTCTCGCTGCAATAGTCTTCGGCGTTGTAGCTGAAGATGGAGCCGTCGTCCAGCGCGACGGCGATTTTGACACAGTTTTCCGGACAATCCGCCCCGTCCTGGCTCGCGCAGTAGCACAGGGAGAGCACCGTGCCGCTGTTTTCCTCCCCGGCCGGAGAGAGGGAATCAAAGCCCTGGGCGGCGAGAAAGTCCTCCGCGATTTTGCGCGCTTCCCGCGTGTCGAGCTCCGCCTCGCCCACCAGGCGCGACTGTGTCATGCTGTCCACACCGCAGCGGCTCACACACAGGAAGCAGTCCTCATAGCGATAGCAGCGGCGCCCCTCGCTTCCCTCATAGCGGTAGAGAAGCGTCAGCTCCTCCGGCTCCGCGCCGACGAATTCCGCCGCGGCGGTGAGCATCTCGTCCTCGGTCAAATAGCCGGCGCGGCTCTTTTTCTCACAGCCGTAGCGCCCGTCGTAGGCAAAGTCCTCGCGCGGCGTCAGCCCCGCCTGATAGTCGAGCAGCCGCGCGGACAAGAGCTCCTTCGGCGCGTCCTCCACATTCGGAAGGCGCTTTTCCCGCTCGTCAAAGCGCAGCTCCCCGGCGTTTACATCCTCCTGCATGACGCGCAGATTTTCCGCAAAATCCGCCGCCGCGGCGGAAAGCGCGCGAAGATGCTGAATATCTTCCTCCGAAAAGCCCTCGCTTGCGGCCACGGGGCAGAGGGAGATCGCGTAATCGCCCGACACATTCAAGAAGGCTGACAGCTCCTCCAGCTCCTGTGTGGCGAAGGGCAGCGCCAGCATCGCGCCCTCGGCGGCGCTGGCTTCGGCGTAGGCCTCGCCGCAAATGCGCGCGCACATCCCGCCGTCAGTGGCGTAGACGCTCTTGCCCAGCGCCTCGGAGAGCGCGTCCACCGCCCGGACGGTCTCCTCGAAGGCGCGGGCGCTGACGTGCAGCGTGTCCGCGCGGTGGTAGGCCAGCCCCGCGTTTTTTGCCGCGCCCCAGCCGCCCAGCGCCGTCACCGCCGCGAGCGCGTAGCTTGTGAGAATGATCTTATCCTTTCGCCTCATAAAAAACACCTCTTTGGGGAATAGTGTGTCCCAAAAGAGGTTGTTTTTTGATTTGAAAAAATTGCTATTTCGCTGCGGACGGGACACAATGCCCGTCCCTACGAGCCTTTATCTCAGCTTTTCCACGGCAACGCGCAGACGGCGCAGAGTCTCGTCCTTACCGAGGATGCGGCAGATCTCCACCGCGCCGCCGGGGGTGACGGCCTTTCCGGCCGCGGCGATGCGCACCGGCCACATGACCTTCGCGTTCTTCGCGCCCATGTCCTCGGCAAGCTTCACCATGACGTTGAGGATGCTCTCATCGTCCCAGGTCTCCAGCGCCTCAAAGAGCGGGATCACCTTTTCCAGTACCTCCAGCGAGGAAGCCTCGTCGGACTTGGACTTTTTGTGCACAAAGAGCTCCGTGCCGTATTCCGGCAGGGCATCAAAGAAGTCGAGCTTCTCGGGAATGTCCGTAAGCACCTCGGTGCGCTGCTGCAGCAGGGCGGCGATGGCGGCGGGGTCGATCGCGGGATTCTTCACGGCCTTGCGGATATAGGGCTCCGCGACCTTGGCAAAGGCCTCCGGCGACATGGCGCGGATGTACTCGCTGTTAAAATGGCGAAGCTTTTCGATGTCGAAGATAGCGGGCGACTTGGAGATGCCGCTCATCTCGAACACGTCCTTGAGCTCGTCCAGAGAGAAGATCTCCTGCTCGCCGCGCGGACTCCAGCCCAGCAGCGCCACATAGTTGAGCACCGCCTCGGTGAGATACCCTTGCGCGATCAGATCCTCATAGGAGGGGTCGCCGTGGCGCTTGGACATCTTGTTGTGCGCATCGCGCATGACCGGGGAGCAGTGCACATAGGCCGGCACATCCCAGCCGAAGCCCTGATACAGCAGGTTGTACTTCGGCGCGCTCGAGAGATACTCGCTGCCGCGCACAACGTGGGTGATGCCCATCATGTGGTCGTCCACCACGTTTGCAAAGTTGTAGGTGGGCAGTCCGTCCCGTTTCATGAGCACCTGGTCGTCCAGCGTGCTGTTTTCCACGGTGATGTCGCCAAAAATTTCATCATGGAAGGTGGTCGTCCCCTCGTGGGGGATGCGCTGGCGGATGACGAAGGGCTCGCCGTTCGCGGCGCGGCGGTCGGCCTCCTCCCGCGAGAGGGCGCGGCAGGGATCGTCGCCCCGGTCAAACTCGCCGGAATCCTCCTCACTCTCGGTCTTCTCGCAGAAGCAGCGGTAGGCGTGGCCGCGCTCGATCAGCAGCTCCGCGTACTTGCCATAAAAGCCCCTGCGCTCGGTCTGAATATAGGGCGCCACGGGGCCGCCCACGTCCGGGCCTTCGTCGTGATCGAGCCCGCACTCGGCAAGGGTCTTGTAGATCACGTCCACCGCGCCTTCGACAAGGCGCCCCTGATCGGTATCCTCGATGCGCAGGATGAAGGTGCCGTTCGCGTGGCGGGCGATCAGCCAGGTATAGAGCGCCGTGCGCAGGTTGCCGACGTGCATATATCCGGTGGGAGAGGGGGCAAAGCGCGTGCGCACCTTCCCCTTGGGAATGCGCGCCTCCATCTCCTCAAACCATGTCATGTCCATAATAATCTCCTTTCGTTATTGGCTCCCCTGCGCAAGGGGAGCTGTCAGCGAAGCTGACTGAGGGGTTTGTCCGTCCCTCTGAGCGCCTGCCTCGAAGCGCTGTTTAGCGCTCCCCTCAGCGAAGGGAAGCGCATTGTCGCTACATACTTATCATATTTTACATTTTCCCTGTTGTCAAGATGCATTTCTTTTGCTAAAATACTACTTTAGCAATAAGCTGCTAAATGATACTGCTGATGAGGTGGATTTATGGATACGATCAACACGAGCGCGAAGAAGGTCATGCTCTCCGGCATCAAGCCCACCGGCGATCTGACGCTGGGCTCTTATCTGGGCGCTATCAAAAACTGGGCGGAGCGCGCAGAGCAGTTTGACTGCTACTATTTCATGGCCGATCTGCACGCGCTTACGACGCGCAACAATCCCGCCGACCTGCGCCGCCGCACGCTCGAGCAGCTTGCGCAATATGTCGCCTGCGGCCTCGACCCGGAGAAAAACACGCTTTTCATCCAATCTCACGTCCCCGCTCACGCCGAGCTGGGCTGGGTGCTCAACTGCTATACGATGTTCGGGGAGCTGAGCCGCATGACCCAGTTTAAGGACAAGAGCGCCAAGAACGCCGACAACATCAACGGCGGCCTCTTTACCTATCCCTCGCTGATGGCGGCGGACATTCTGCTCTACCAGCCCGACTTTGTCCCCGTGGGCGACGATCAGAAGCAGCATGTGGAGCTTACGCGCGACGTGGCGCAGCGCTTCAACAATCTCTACGGCGAGACCTTCAAGGTGCCCGAGCCCTATATCCCCAAGGTGGGCGCGCGTGTGATGGATCTGCTCGACCCGCACAGCAAAATGTCCAAGTCCGACGAGGTGGGCAACGGCCGCGTCTGTCTGATGGACAGGCCCGAGGACATTGCCCGCAAGTTTAAGCGTGCCGTCACTGACTCCGACACAGAGCGCTGTGTGCGCTATGACCCGGAGAACAAGCCGGGCGTTGCCAACCTCATGAGCATCTATGCCGCCGTTACCGGCGAGAGCTTTGAGGAGATCGAGCGGGAGTTTGACGGCAAGGGCTACGGCGTTTTCAAGCCCGCCGTGGGCGAGGCCGTCATCGAGACCCTGCGTCCCATCCGCGAGGAGGCGGCAAAGATCATGAAGGACAAGGCATACCTGGACAATCTCTGCAAGAACGGGGCGGAGCGCGCCTCCTACATTGCCAACAAGACCCTGCGCAAGGTCTATAAAAAGGTCGGGCTCGTTGCCCGCTGAAATCGGAGTAAGATAGAATGTTTCCAAACCTGGCTTTATGGCTGCGGCTGCTGCTGGCAGCGGTCATGGCTCTTGCCATCTCCTGGCTGGCAACGCCGCCGGTCAAGCGTTTTGCCGAATCCATCGGCGCTATCGACAATCCGGGGGACGAGCGCCGCGTGCACGACCATCCCATCCCCCGGATGGGGGGGCTTGCGATCTTCCTGGGCTTTGTGCTGTCCATGCTGCTGTTTGTGGATATGTCCACCCAGATCATGGGGCTGCTGCTGGGCACGGTGATCATCGCGGTCATGGGCGCGGTGGACGATATTGTAAGCCTCAACGCCTGGGTCAAGCTTCTGGGGCAGCTTTTGGCGGGAATCGTGGCGATCCGCTGCGGCATCGTGGTGGACGCGGTCTCCAACTTCGGCCCCGCCGGCGGCACCACCTTTTTGAATACGAATTGGCTCTCGATCCCACTCACGCTGCTCTGGATCGTGTCCTGCACCAACGCGGTGAATCTGATCGACGGGCTGGACGGGCTCGCGGTGGGCGTGTCCACCATCAGCAGCCTGACGATGCTGGTGGTGTCCGTCTTTGTGGCGGAGCCCTCGGTGTCGCTGATCCTCGCGGCGCTGACCGGCGCGTGTCTGGGCTTCATGCCCTACAACTTAAATCCCGCCAAAATCTTCATGGGCGATGTGGGCAGCCAGATGCTGGGCTTCGTGCTCTCTACGGCCTCGATCCTCGGCCTGTTCAAGTTCCATGCAATCATCAGCTTTTTGGTGCCTCTGCTTGCGCTGGCCGTTCCCTTGGCCGATACGGTGTTCGCCTTTGTGCGTCGTCTTGCCCACGGGCAGAGCCCCTTCCATGCCGACCGAGGGCACTTCCATCACCGGCTGCTGGCCATGGGCATGAGCCAAAAGCAAGCGGTCGCCGTGCTGTACGGCGTGTCCGCTGTGCTGGGACTGATTGCGGTGCTGATGACCGGACAGAGCATGGCGCTGCGCATTGGCTGCATCGCCGCGGCCTTCGTGATTTCCATCGCGGTCTGGCTTTTTGTATTCCGCTGCCTGCCAAAGCATTCCCAGACGGAAAAGGATAAATGAGCAAGGGGATGTGCGATGCACATCCCCTTGTCAGTTACGAGTTTTTTCAGAAAACGCCTCCGTCACTTTTCACTGACCACTGACCTACAGCAGTACCATCGCGCCCATCATGAGCAGCAGCTCCTCGTCGCCGCTCTCCCGGTAGAGCAGGTAGAGGATCAGCAACAGCAGCAGATCCTCCGTCTCCAGGCCGTCCCGCGTTCCGGGCAGAAAACGCCCCAGCAGCTCTGTGATCCCGCCTCTGCGCCGCGCGGGCGGTATGGGCGGCGGCGCAAAGCTTGCGGGACGCGCGGCAGGACCATCCTCGACCCATTCCACGCGCCCGCTGTTGCCCTGATAGCGCTTATACATCCGAGCCGCCGCCTTCCCCCTCGCCCATGGCCAGGCGGGCAAGCTTCGCCATACGCGCAAGCTTTACCGCCCGATCGACCTTGCCCCGCCGCTTCTCCGAGAGCCAGGGCTTCATGGCCTCTAAAAGCGCCTGGGCGTCGTCCTTACCGCCGCCCATCACAGTCTGTACCATGGAGGCAAGCCCCGCGGGCGGAGCCTCCGCCGTCTCCTCCGCGCCGCCCATGAGCGATTTTGCCAGATCGGCGATCCGGTTCATCTGCTCGGGATCACCCAGAATGCTGTTTAACTGCTCCTCGAAGTCGCTCACGGCGGCATCACCCCTACTTTTCCATCAGTTTTTTGAGCTGCTGCGCAAGACGCTTGCCCTCCTCGGTCGCAAGGATGTTTCCAAGCACCTGACGTATCGCCCGCTGATCGCCGCTCTGCGCGGCCTGCCGGATGGCTTCTCCGTCCAGCATCTGTTCGAGGCGCTTTCCGTCGGCGGAGTCCGCGAGCTTTTTGAGCTCGCCGGTTTTGCCGCGCCGCTGCAGCTCCCTGCCCAGCGCTTCCAGATCCTGCATTGAGCCACTTCCTTTCCGCACCATCCTATGCGTGAGGCAAACAAAAGATTCCAGACAGGAGAAAAGCCATGAAAGCTGCCGTCTTTTCCGATACCCACAGCAACACCGCCCTGATGGCGGAGGCCGTGCGCCGCTGCCGCCCGGACTGTGTGATCCATTTGGGCGACCATGACCGGGACACGGAGATCCTTCGCCGGGAGTTTCCCGAGATCCCGCTCTACAGCGTCCGCGGCAACTGCGATTTCGGCGCCGCGGCGCCCCTGAGCGATGTGGTGCAGTTGGGGCCGGTAAAGGCTTTTATCACCCACGGCCACGCTTATAACGTAAATTACGGCGTGACCAGCCTCGTCTACGCCGCGCAGGAGGCCGGCGCGCAGCTCGCCATGTACGGGCACACCCACGTTCCCGACTATCAGGAGTGCGGCGGCGT